>JABDFR010000012.1:0-55730 GCA_013286465.1 Acidobacteriota bacterium
GCGGAGAAAAAGGCGCGCGTGGTGGCGATTAGCGATTCGCGCGGGGGAGTTTTTAATTCGCGGGGGATCGATCCTTTGAAGGCGATGCGTTACAAGGAACGCTCTGGGACTGTGGTGGGGATGCCTGGGACTTCGCGGATTTCTAATGATGATTTGCTGACTATGAAGTGCGACATTTTGATTCCTGCGGCGCTCGAGAACGTGGTTACTTTGAATAACGCGGAATTGATTAAGGCGCGGATTGTGGCTGAGGCTGCTAATGGGCCTACTACACCTCATGCGGATGAAGTTTTGGCGCGTAAGGGGATTTTGTTGATTCCCGATATTTTGGCGAATGCTGGGGGCGTGACGGTTAGTTATTTTGAGTGGGCGCAGAATCGCGAGGGATTTTTCTGGTCTGAGGCTGAGGTGAATTCGCGATTGGAAACTGTGGTGAAGCGCTCGTTCCAGCAGGTGCATGAGATGGCGCGGAAGCATCATGCGCATATGCGTACGGGGGCTTATATTTTGGCGGTGGGGCGCGTGGCGGATGCGACGGTGGTGCGCGGGCTTTATCCGTAGTTCAATTTTCAATTCACATGAAATTTAATTTTCTCCGCTAGGCGACGGTTTCGTACCGCCGGCGCTTCGTTTCAAACCTGATACAACTTCAGAAAAAATTAGGCTTGCGCTGTGCTTCATTACGCGCGTACATTTCTCTTTGCCGGCTCGCCATTGCAACTTGGCGGAGTCGGCATTTGTGCCTGAGTGCTTCTGGGCGAGGAATTTTTTGAATTGAGCAACCAATCGAATCATGGGACGCATACGCCGCCGATACTTTTGACGATCGCGGGATTTGATCCTTCTTGCGGGGCTGGCGTTTCGGCGGATCTGAAAACTTTCGCGGCGCACAATTGTTACGGCGTCGCAGCGATTACTGCGCTGACTGTGCAATCTACTCAGGGCGTGCGATCGGTGCATCCGACGCCTGCGCCGACATTGCGTGCGCAGCTTGACGCTCTTGCCGAAGATTGCCATATCGCCGCGGTGAAAATCGGCATGCTCGGCACGAAGGCCAATGCCGTGGCTGTGGCGGACTTCATCGATAAAAACAAATTCGCGCACATCGTGCTCGATCCGGTTACAAAACCTACCGCCGGTTCGCCGGAATTGATCGATGAAGGCGGATTGAAATTTTTGCGCGATGAATTTATTCGCCGGGCTACTGTGATTACGCCGAATATTCCTGAGGCTGAGTTTCTTACTGGGATTACGATTAAAGATGTGGCGGATATGAAAACTGCGGCGCTGAAACTTGGCGAGCAGGGGGGCGCGGGCGGTGATTGTTACCGGCGGGCATTTGGAGCGGCCGGTGGATGTGGTTTGGGAAGGTGGGGAAGTTACGCAGTTGGCTGGGGATGCGGTGAAGAGCGAGAACACGCATGGCTCCGGCTGCACTTTTTCATCGGCGATTGCGGCGCAGTTGGCGCTGGGATTGCAATTGCGCGAGGCTGCGATTTTGGCTAAGGCTTATGTGACTAAGGCGATCGAGAAAAGTTATTCGGTGGGCAAGGGGCATGGTCCTCTGAATCATTTTTACCGGTTTTATCAGGAGCCGCCGACGCGCGGTGTTCATGAAGTGCCGCAGCATGGGTTGCATCCCGCAGCAGAGCCTGCCGCGCATTAAAGTAGCGCTGGCGTCCCGCCGGCTCTTACGACCGAGTGGTAAGCCAGAACTATAAATCCAGATCGGCGCGATCCACACCACTATATCCACTGGTTTGCACTGTCCGAGATTTTGCGATGTAGCGGAAGTGTTGCTCGTAAGAGCCGGCAGGGACGCCAGCGGTACAACGGCAACGGCAACGTCAAAAACGCCGGCTGGCAGCCGGCGCTACTTTTCAAATTCGCGGAAGCGGCGCTCGAGTTCCCACTGCTGTTTTGCTTTCTCGCTGGATTTCAGGAAATCGTTGCAGCGTTGGGTTGGTTTTTCTGCGCCTGGGGGTTCGCTGGCGCAGCCTGCGTTTGTCTGCTTGAAGTTATCTCGGGAGCGCCAGAGGCTTTCGCCTGGTAGGAAGCTGTGTTCGATTCCTGTGCGCGCGATCTGTTTTAGTTCCGGATAATTGAGATTGTAGGTTTCTACTGCGCGGACGTATTCGTTCGTTAGATCGATTCGCGATACCCCTTCGTCGTCTGTTGAGAGGGCCACTGGTACGCCGAATTGACGATAGATTGGGAATGGATGATCTTTGCCGCTGATTCCCAGGATTACGTCGTTGCTGGTTAGATTGATTTCTACCATCACGTGCTTCGCGGCCATTTCTTTTAGTAGCTCGTGCGGTTTGGTCTCATACATTATGTCGACGCCGTGGCCGATTCTTTCGGCTTGGGCTACTTCTACGGCTTGGCGGATGTGGCAGCAGAGGCCTTCGTAGGGGACTAGGCCTGGGGCTAGTTCTCCGGCGTGCAGGCTGATGTGAATTTTTGGGTACGCCGTGTGGAGATAGGCGACCATTTTCATTTGTAACGCGTAATCGTTCATGGAGACATAGCCGTCTTCGGGCATTACGAAATTAATTCCTACCACGCGGGGATCGTTTGACGCGATTTCGAAGCCTATTAGCGTTTGCGCGAAGACTTGTTCTTTCGGGAAGCCGCGTAGGACTTGATAGAGATAACGGATTTCTACGTTGCACGCGGGGGTTGCGTCCGATTGGCCGCAATGTTCGCGATCTTTGCGGACGGCTTCGGCTTGATCGAAATGTTCGCTCGCTACTTTTATATCGTCTCGCAATCCTTGCTTCAGTAGAGCTTCGCGCAAGAGGGAGAAATCATCGTTCCAACGAATCATGCGCGAAAGCAAAACCGTGTGGCCGAATTCCGGCGTTTCCATGATTTCCAGGTATTGTTCGTTTTGGGCCGCGGCGCGGGTGGCTACTTCGTCTAGCCATTCGCCTTTGTGGCGTTGGGCCGTGCCGCCGAATTTGCTGAAAGTATCGAAGAAATGATCGTGGGCGCTTTCGCCGGTTGTCGGAACGAAGCTGCGCATAGAGAAGGAATCTACTAGGGCGTCGTAGAGATGTTGATCTTGGAATGCATGGGCGGCTGGGACTTTACCGTCGCCGCATTCGGAATCTGGCGACGATTTTGCCGGGGCGAACGATAGCGTCGTGATGTCTACGCAGAGATGGTCTTCGGCTGCTGCGCGGATGAAGGATTCGGCGTAGACGGCGCCGGTTAGGTGGATGTGCAGGTCGGCGCCTTTGGGCATTTTGTAGAGCCACGTGCGTAGGGATAGGGGATTTTGGCGGGCGGCTTCGAGGTCGCGGGCGGTGCGGGATTCTGGGGTGGCGGATTTTTCGGCAGGACGTTTTGGCGTGGATTGGGCTGGGAGGATTGTGGCTGCGACGAGAAACAGGATTGCGGCAGTTGAGAAATTTTGCCGGGTGCGATCGTGATGCCTCAAATTTATCGTTTTCATTTTTCGCCGGTGTGGATGTTACGGCGAAAGTGGAGTCCAGAGAAGTGGATTTGTTGGTTTTTCCGGCGTGAGGCGGGCTCGAATTTACGCGTGGAGTCCGGCGTCGATTTTGGGTGGATTGGGATGCGCGGTCGTAAGAGCCGGCGGGACGCCAGCGCTACGTTAGGCGCTGGTGGCGGTTTCGCGGCGCCAGACTAGTTTGCCGTTTACGATTGTTGCCATTGGGGCACCTTGGAATTCGCGATTGTCGAAAGGGGTGTTTTGGGATTTGCTGGCGGAATCTTTGGCGCGGAAGGTCCATTTGTGATTTGTGGAGAAAATTGTTAAGTCGGCGGTCTCGCCTGCTGCAATTTTTCGCTCGATGCCCAAAACCTTTGCTGGACCTGTGGTGAATAGTTCTATCAGGCGCATTAGCGGGATTTTTTTCGTGTGCACTAATTCTGATAGGGCTAGGGCTAATGCGGTTTCGAAGCCGGTGATTCCGAATGGGGCGCGGTCGAATTCTACGTCTTTGCTGGCTGGATGATGCGGGGCGTGATCGGTACCGATGGCGTCCACGGTGCCGTCGGCTAGGCCTGCTAGTAGGGCTTCGCGATCTTCGCGGGAGGCTAGCGGGGGATTCATTTTGTAGCGCGTGTCGTAGATTACGTCTTCGTCGATTAGCGTGAAATGGTGCGGGGTTACTTCGCACGTTACGGCTAGGCCCTGCTTTTTTGCGGCGCGTACGTGGGCTAGCGAGACGCGCGAGGAGAGATGCGCTATGTGCAGATGCGCGCCGGTTAGCGCGGCGATTTCTACGTCGCGGCCTACGCAGATGGATTCGGATTCGGCGGGAATCCCTTTTAGGCCTAGACGGACTGAGCGCGGGCCTTCGCGCATTACGCCGCCGGCGGCCAACGACGGATCTTCGCAGTGATCGATTACTGCTAGGCCTAGCGAGCGGCAGTAGTCCATGGTTTGGCGCATCAGCTTGGCGGTGGCTACCGGTTTGCCATCGTCGCTTACGGCTACGATTCCGGCATCTTGCATTGCGGCGATTTCTGCTAGGGCTTCGCCTTTGCTGCCTACCGATACTGCGCCGATTGGCCAGACTCGGACGCTCGCGGCGGCTGCGGCTCGCTCGACTATTGAACGCGTTACCGAGGCATTGTCATTTACCGGTTGCGTGTTGGGCATGCAGCAGACGGCGGTGAAGCCGCCTCGGGCGGCGGCGCGGGTGCCGGTTTCGATGGTTTCGGAAATTTCCTGGCCTGGCTCGCGTAGATGGCAGTGAAGATCTATGAATCCGGGCGCGACGATTAGGCCGGTGGCATCGAGGATTTCTGCGTCGGGGGCGCTTAACGCGGGTCCTGTGCGTGCGATGCGCGGGCCATCTAGCAAAAGATCTTGTGCGGCGTCGGTGCCGCTTGCGGGATCGAGGATGCGTCCGCCGCGGATTAGAATCATGCGAGATTTTCCTTTGCGGGATGCGGGGCGTCGGGGGAGGCGCCGCTAACGAGTTGAAAGAGTAGCGCCATGCGTATCGCTAGGCCGTTAGTAACTTGCTCGAGAATGCAGGATTGCGGTCCGTCGGCTACGGCTGGATCGATTTCGAGGCCGCGAATCATTGGGCCGGGATGCAGAACGATCGCGTCGGGCTTGGCTAGACGTAGGCGCTCGGTGGTTAGTTGATAGCGCAGAATGTAATCATCGAGTGAGATTGGCGGCTCGTGGATGCGCTCGGATTGCACGCGCAGGACGATCACTACATCTGATTCTGCTAGCGCTTTTTCTATGCGTGGTTCGCGCTGGATATTTGGGGCTAGACATTCCAGCTCGCGCGGGACCCACATGGCTGGGCCGCACAAAGTGATTCGCGCGCCGAATTTGCTTAGCAGATGAATATTCGAGCGGGCTACCCGGCTGTGGAGGATGTCGCCGAGGATTGTTACATTGAGCGCGTCGAGGCGGCCTTTGCGATCGCGGATCGTCAGTGCGTCGAGTAAGGCTTGCGTGGGATGTTCGTGCGTGCCGTCGCCGGCGTTTAGCACCGGAATATCTACGCGGCGGGCTATAAAATCTGCGGCGCCCGAGGCTGCGTGGCGAATTACGATTCCGTCGGGCTTCATCGCTTCCAGCGTCCACACCGTGTCAATTAAGGACTCGCCTTTTTTCAGGCTGGAGGATTCGGCTTGCAGATTCATTACATCGGCGCCCAGGCGGGCTGCTGAGGTGGCGAAACTGATGCGCGTGCGCGTGGAGGGTTCGAAGAAGGCTAGAGCTACCGTTTTGCCTCTTAGCGTGGCTAATTTTTTTAGCGGGTGGCGCTGGAATTCTTGAAATGGCTTCGCCTGATCGAGGATTAGGATAATTTGCTCGGCGGTTAGCGGCTCGATGCCGAGCAGATGGCGCAGGTGTTGAGGCACGGGCTTTTGTGGAATCGGGACGGCGCTAGTCAACGCGGTCCACGAGCATCACGCGCTCCTCCTTGTCAATTTCTTGCAGGCGGACTTCTACGATTTCGGTGTCGGCGGTGGTGATTTTGCGGCCGATGAAAGTAGCTTCGATGGGCAGCTCGCGATGGCCGCGATCGATTAGCACGCACATGCGTACGCGCTTGGGGCGGCCTAGATCGAAGAGGCCGTTCATGGCGGCGCGGGCGGTGCGGCCGGTGTAGAGGACGTCGTCGATCAGGACTAGATCTTGATTATCAACTACGAAAGGGATTTCGGTGGATTGCACTACAGGATGCGCGGCTACGGTGGAGAGATCGTCGCGGTATAGAGTGATATCGAGCGTGCCTACCGGGATTTCTACGTGGGCGAAACCGTTGATATATTTTGCCAGGCGTTGGGCTAGCGGGACGCCTCGGCGGCGTACGCCGATTAGGGCTACATCTTTTGTGCCGCCGCTTTTTTCTACGATTTCATGGGCTAAACGCTGCAGGGTGCGATCGATTTCTTCGGCGCTGAGGAGCTGCCTTTTCTCGACGACGCGCATTGGTGGGTCATCCTAACATAGGGATTGGGATTTCGGGAATCGGCGTGGGAGGACAATGGGCAGCATGCTAGACTCGCGAAATATGAATCGAAACAAACGCACGAGAGCCGTTCGATGTTCACTTTCTACGGCAATGCTTGCCGCTGCGGTGCTGATCGGCGCTCGCATTCCGGTCTCAGCGCTGACGGCGGCGCATCCCGGGCTGGGGGCGCGGCCGAAGCTCGTAGTGCTCATCGTTGTGGACCAGATGCGGGCGGATTATCTCGAAAGGTATGCGACGATTCTTCGCGACGGATTTAAGCGGCTGACTACAGAGGGCGAGTGGTTCACTAACGCTGCTTATCCTTATGCGAAGACCGTGACTT
Organism: Acidobacteriota bacterium; assembly: GCA_013286465.1. Taxonomy (GTDB): domain Bacteria; phylum Acidobacteriota; class Terriglobia; order Acidiferrales; family UBA7541; genus Palsa-147. The sequence continues at coordinate 6,805 of JABDFR010000012.1, forward strand.
GTGCAGGACATTCTACCGTATCCACAGGGGTTTTTCCTTCGACGCACGGGATGATCAACAACACTTGGTGGGATCGGGCAGCGGGGAAGACGGTCACATGCACGGGGGATGCGAAAACTTCGCTGATCGTGTATGGAGCTGCGGGGGGCGCTGCCGGGACGAAATCTGGCGAAAGTGATTGGCAGATGAAGGCGCCGTCGTTTGCGGAACAGCTTCGAGCGCAGTCGACTGGCTCACGCGTTGTTGCGCTTTCACTCAAAGCTAGAGCTGCGATTTCGATGGCGGGCCACAGCGCGGATTCTGTGACCTGGCTGAACGGCGAGAATTTCGCGACTTCGACTGCTTATGGCGATTCGCCGCGGCCGGAGATAATGGCATACGCTAAATCTCACCCGATCAAAAGCGAATTCGGGAAGATTCTCCGAGTTTCACATGACGGAGGCCAGGTCTCGGTCAGACCTTTCAGTCTTCCCGGGCAACCTGAGTCCACGGCGGATTCAATCGCAAAGCAGCTCGGTACTGGAGTCGTCAGGTCTGACGACGAATGGGAAGCTAGCGCATTCTCGGACGCCTACTTGGCAAAATTAGCCGAACTCGAAATAGAGAAGCTCAAACTTGGGCATGCCGAAGGTACTGATTTTCTGGCGATAAGCTTTTCCGCGCTCGATATCGTTGGCCATGCGAAGGGGCCCGACAGTTCCGAGGTTCGCACAATCCTGTTCTATTTGGACGCGACGCTGGGCGAATTGTTCGATGATCTCGATCATCGCGTTGGCAAGGGGAATTACGTTGTGGCGATTACTGGGGATCATGGTGTGGCGCGGGTGCCTGAAATTGCGGCGAAAGATGGCGTGGATGCTGGGCGGGCGGATGTTGGTGAATTGACGGCTGGCATTACTAAGGCGCTTGCGCCTTTTGGCGGCGGCGACAAGCCTGTTGCGGCTTTTGCGGATGGCGATATTTATTTTGCGGCGGGGATTTGGGACAAGATTAGCGCTGATCCGAAGGCTATGGATGCGGTGTTTGCGGCTATTCGCGGAGTGGCTGGCGTGGCGGAGGTGTTTCGCGTGGATCAGCTTGGCGAGTTGGCGGAGAAGAATCCGTTGGCTCGGGATGCTTTGCTTAGCGAATTTCCTGGGCGCGGCGGGGATTTATTTGTGATTCCCAAGCCGAATTGGTTTTTTGACCGGCGCGGGAAATCGGGGGAGTGGGGCGGAGGGACTACGCATGGGACGCCTTACGATTACGATCAGCGAGTGCCGATTATTCTGATGGGCGGCGCGATTGCGGCCGGGAAAAATGCGGACGCGGTTACGCCTGCGGATATTGCGCCGACTTTTGCAGAGTTGACTGGTATCACGATCGCGCATACCGATGGGCATGCGCTTCCGATCGTCGCAGCCTCAGCGAAATCTCGTTGAGCTATGAATTCGAGGTAGAGGGCCTTTCGTAGGGCCCGCGCTTTGGCGGGCCTCTTGGGCAGGATGTAACGCCACGGCGCAATTTCCGCACACCCAGATATCATCAACAGCCGTCTGCGCTGTGCCGTGATCTTGCCGTGAATTTACGTCTTGCACGAAGAGGCCCGCCATGAAGCGCGGGCCCTACGTTCGGAGGCGCTTCGCGTTTTCCACAGACATCCACAGCGTCTCATCTTGACTCACGTGATAGACTCTCGGGCTAGTGAGCGCACCGCAACCGGTTACAGCGCCTGCCGGGCCCGCGGATGTTGACCTCAGTGTCAGCGTCGGTACACTTCTCTTTCAAAATCCCATAATTGCTGCCAGCGGGACATTCGGCTATGGAGTCGAGTTTGCCGAGCTTGTCGATCTGAACCGGCTTGGCGGGTTTGTGGTCAAGGGGCTCTCGGCCCAGCCTATGGCTGGGGCGCCTGCGCCTCGGATCTGGGATACCGCCTCCGGGATGGTTAACGCCATCGGGCTGCAGAATATCGGGGTGCGGGCGTTTGTTGCCGAGAAGCTTCCTCTGTTGCGCGCTTACCACACTCATGTCATTGCTAACGTCTTCGGTCGGTGCGCCGAGGACTACCTTGAGGTGATCCGGGTTCTCAATGATGCGGAGGGGGTGTCGGCTTACGAGCTCAACGTCTCCTGTCCGAATGTGGACAAGGGCGGGGCGGAGTTCGGGGGCGACCCGATCGTGCTTGGTGGCATCGTAGGGGAGGCTCGACGAGTATCCAGGCGACCTCTTTGGGTGAAGCTGGCACCGACTGTTGGATTCATTGGACTTATGGCGCGAGCGGCCGAAGACGCCGGAGCAGACGCCCTTACCATCGCGAATACCTACCCTGCATTGTGTCTAGATCCACACACTCGGAAGTCCCGGCTGGGTAGTACCACCGTCGGATTGTCCGGGGCGGCCATAAAACCTATAACTATGAGGCTCGTGAACGAGGCTTCGAGGGCGGTGAAAGTACCAATCATCGGCCTCGGAGGTATCGAAAGCCCGGGTGACATAGTCGAATATGTGGCCGCCGGGGCGACGGCAGTGCAAGTCGGGACGGCCCACTTTGTGGATCCCAGGGCCAGCGAGAGGCTGGTCGAGGGACTCGAAAAGTGGTGCAGGAACGATAACACTATTAGAATCAGCGAATTGAAAGGCAGTCTACAGAAGAGTTAGAGATGGAAATACAGGCTCAAAAACGGTATAATTCGCTGATTCAAAAAAGGTTAGGTGAAAATATGAGTCATAAAAATATCGCAACCGTCGGGGCCGTACTTTTAGGCTTCTTACTCTTTTGCGTGGCCCCAACCCTAAATGCACCATCAGCAGTCGCAGCATCGGATGCAGACCTCTTCACGCAGTCCGCCCAAGCCCCGGCGCGGACGACTCTAGCCACCCCCAACCCAGCCTTGGCACCGAAGCCTGGGAAAACCTGGGAATGCGTCTCCAGCTGGTACGGCGAGGATTTCGACGGCCGTCCGACAGCCAATGGCGAGACCTATGATATGTACGGCGTGACCGCCGCCCACCCCACCCTACCCCTGGGATCCATCGTCCGGGTGATCAACCCGAAGAATAACCGCAGCCAGATTGTCCGTATCAATGATCGCGGGCCTTATGTGGAAGGACGCGGACTGGACGTTTCCTACGAAGTCGCGCGCCGGCTGGGATTTGACCAGCGCGGAGTGGCCAAAGTGCGGCTTGTACTCTTGGAGGTGCCTTCACGGCCCGTACCGACTCCCGGTCAATAATCGTCGCCTTGGATCTCGACAGCGCCAGGGATGCAATAGCCCTGGCGCGACGGCTTCGCGGCCATGTCGGGATGGTCAAGGTGGGGAATCAGCTTTTCACCGCCGAAGGCCCGTCTGTGGTTCGATCGCTCGCGCGGATGGGTTTCGGCATTTTTCTTGATCTGAAATTTCACGATATTCCGAATACGGTGGCGCATGGCGTGGCTTCGGCTTGCCATCTACCAGGGGTGCGTTTGTTGACGCTGCATACTTTGGGAGCTGCGGAGATGATGGCGGCGGCGCGGCGGGCGGCGGATTTGGTGAAGCATCCACCGAAGTTGCTCGGTGTGACGCTGCTGACTAGTCATACGGCGGATTCGATACGGAGCGTTGGAATAGCCGGGCCTCCGGCGGCGCGAGTGGTGAAGCTGGCGCGGCTGGCGAAATCTGTTGGGCTGGATGGAGTGGTTTCTTCGGCGCATGAAGTTCGCGCGATTCGGCGGGCTTGCGGGCCGAAGATGTTGATTGTGGTGCCGGGAATTCGCCCTGCGGATTCGGCCAGCGACGATCAGGCGCGCATTGCTACGCCCGGAGCCGCGATTCGCGCCGGCGCCGATTATCTGGTAATCGGGAGGCCGATTACGGCCGCGCGCGATCCCCGCGACGCTGTCGACCGCATCGCCGCTGAGATTGCTGCGGCGCGTCTTATGTAGCGCTGGCGTCCCGCCGGCTCTTACGATCAAGATTCAGTCATTGGCTCGCAACATGGCCGGCCCTCCCAACCCAACTACCTCCGTGTATCCGTGTACCTGCACCGGCGATACTTGTGGGCCCTGCCGTTTTTTGCGCTCGTAAGAGCCGGCGGGACGCCAGCGCTACGTTGGTAGGCCGGCGATTCGGAGTGTGGTCGGCGTTATAGCAACGCCGGCGGTACTTGGCTTCCCTTGACATTCTACGGGTGGGTGCCTATGCTCCCCTAGTATGTCTACCCGAGAACAGCGCGAACGCGTTGAGCTCTTGCAGGGGACCTTGGACCTGCTGATTCTGCGGACGCTTTTGCGCGGGCCTGTGCATGGGCACGCTATTGCCAAGGCTATTGAATTTAATTCTGATGAGGTGCTGCAAGTTGAACAGGGGTCGCTTTACCCCGCGCTGCACCGATTGATCAAGCGCGGGTGGATCTCCGTGGAAGAGGGGACTTCGGAGAATAACCGGCGGGCTAAGTTTTATCGTTTGACGCCTAAGGGGCGGCGGCAACTGGCACTTGAAACTAGCAAATGGGACAAGTTGGTGGGGGCGATTGGGCGGATTCTGCGTCCGGCGGAGTCGGAGAGCGAGTCCTGACCCGGCGTTAGCGCCTGCTCATCACTTTTGTGGACGCTGCAAGACGCTGGGCTGAAGCCCACCGCTACGAAACCTCTTCCTTATTGCTTCCCGAGTGGACGGGTGTCGAACGCGCTGCTCCTTGCCAGAGTTTTCTTGGAGCCTGGGAGTTCTGGATGGAGAATATGGCGACCAGCTCTCCGAGGGTGACGTGGCCGAGGCTTGGAAGCAGTGGGAAGGGCAAGCGGTCAGCGCGGAATTGCGGCTGGGGCCCTATTTGGGTGGTTCCCCGCGCGGGGCTGTTTTTAAACTTCTGAGTGACGATCCAAACCTTCAATCAGCGGCGATCAAGCTGATCGCGCAGGAATCTCCTTTCGCGGAAAACCGGTTTGCGTCTTGGCGATTTGCTTCTACGTTGTCTCACCCGAATTTGATCCGGATATTTCAGAGTGGACGCTGCCAGATTGGCGATGCGCGGTTGCTTTACGTGGTGATGGAACTTGCGGACGAGGATCTCTCGCAAATTATTCCGCGGCGGCCGCTTACGGAGATCGAGGCGCGCGAGTTGCTGCCTCCGGTGCTGGACGCGCTGGAGTATCTGCACGCGAACGGCTTGGTGCACGGAAGCATACAGCCCGCGAATATCATGGCCAGCGGCGAGCAGTTGAAACTTTCGGGCGACGGAATTCGCCGCATCGGTGACGCGATCAACGATCCCGGCGATTACGATCCGCCGGAGAGCGTGAGTTCGACGGCAGGGGATGTTTGGTCCCTGGGCATGACTTTGGTCGAGATATTGACGCAGCGTTTGCCTACCTGGGACCGGGATGCGGCGGGCGAGCCGGAAACTCCGAAAAGTTTGCGGGCGCCGCTTTTCGATATTGCGCTGAATTGTTTGCGGCGGGATCCCACGCGCCGGTGGACGATGACGCAGATTGCCGAGCGGCTGCGGCCTGCGGTTACGGCGGCACAGCGGATCGAAGCGCCGGTTCCGCGAGAAGCTGCGCCGGGGAATACTCGATATTTGATCGCTGCCATGATTTTGTTTTTAGCGTCGACGGGCTTCGCGAGTTGGAAATTGTTGATTCATCCTTCGCGGGAGGACGCGCGGGTTTCACACGTGACGCCGAAGCCCGCGAAGAGGAATTTGCCAGAGCCACGGGCGGTGGATCTTCCGCCTACGCCGCCGGAAAAAAAGCCGGCGGTGCTCAGTGATGAGCGCACTCCTGTTGGCAGCGTTGCGCCGAACCCTGCCGCTGCGACACCCGCGCCGAAGCCGGTCGCGGTCGCACCTGCACCAGCGCCTAAGATTCCGGCGCCGACGCAGGCGAGCAGCGGCGTCGTTCATCAAGTGCTGCCCGACGTGACGCAGAAATCTTTGGGGACGATTCGCGGGACGGTGCGGGTGGCGATCGCGGTGAGCGTCGATTCTTCCGGGCATGTGAGCGACGCGACCATCGATTCGCAGGGGCCGAGCGCTTATTTTGCGAATGTGGCGCTGGAAGTGGCGCGGCAATGGAAATTTGCGCCCGGTCGCGCGGGCACCTGGACCGTGCATTTCGAATTTTCGCCCGATGGTGTCAAGGCTTCTGCTGACCCGTCCGGTCCTTGAAAGCGGCCCGCCAGAAAACGCGGGCCCTACGTTCGGAAAACCGCGCTTCTCGCGCGGGCTTTCGTTTTCAGAGTTTGGATGGCAGATTGAAAGTTCCATCGACTAGCTGCACGAAATTTCTCTCTTCGCGCAAGATAATTTTCCGCGACTGCATCATGGCGGTATCCTCGCGGAACTCAGAATCCGTCTTCAAGCGGTTTCTGTACGCCTCATAGGAATTCAGACTGTCGAAGGCGATCAGTCCCCAGGCGATATCGTTCGTTCCTTCGTGCGGCAGAAAATAGCCGACGAGGTGCCCACCGCACCGGGGAATGATGGTGATTAAATTTTCGGCGTGCTTTTTGAAGCCGTCGCGCTGGAACGGATCAATCTGATAGCGGATCACGCATAGGATGGTCATTTTTTTTCCCTTCGTGATTTCTTGAATTGGTGAATCGGCGCCCAACGATAAAACTGCAAGCGCCGCCGCGAGGCCTTGGAAGACTTCGCGGCGGCTGATTGGTGCGATGAGTGTTTCTGGGGCTCGCACGCCGGCGAGTGTGCCAGTTGACCTGCGGGAACGATTCGTTTATGGTCAAAGTATGAATGTCGAACATTATGCGGATGCCGCGATTTCGAAAATTGCGGCGGCCATCGGGGAGCCGGCGCGGGCGCGCATGCTGTATTGCTTGATGGATGGGCACGCGCGCACGAGTACCGAGCTTTCGGTAGTGGCGGAGGTGAGCCCGGCGACTGCCAGCGTGCATTTGAATCGCCTGCGGATGGAGCGGCTGGTGAAAGTGCAGGCGCAGGGCAAGCACCGGTTTTACAGTCTCGATGGGCTGGAAGTGGCCGGCGCGCTCGAAGGATTGAGCGTGCTGGCTGGGGGAACTCGCAGCAAGTTTGTGCCGAGCACGCCGAGCCGGTTGCGTGCGGCGCGGACTTGCTACGATCATTTGGCCGGGGCGGTGGGAGTTTCGTTGCATGATCGATTTCAGGCGCTGGGATGGATTTCAGCCGGTGCGAAAGATCGCGCGGGCGCTTACGAACTCACGATCGGAGGAACTCGGGCTTTCGAGGCGCTGGGTATTGATATTGAAATGACGCGCGCTTTGCGCCGGCGCTTTGCCTGCGCTTGTTTGGATTGGAGCGAGCGGCGGCCTCATGTTGGCGGGGCGTTGGGCGCGGCGATTTTGAAATTGGCGCTGAAACGAAAATGGGTGGTGCAGGATCTGGACAGCAGGGCGCTGGGAATTACGAATTATGGCCGGCGGGAAATTTTGAATCGGTTTGGATTGCGGGTTTGAACGAGTGCGCGCTCCAAGGCGCCGTCTGACCAAGCCGAATAATGCCGGGCGCAGCAAGCCGCGCCCCTACGAAAATCAGGTTCTTTATTCCTGGCACATTAGGACGATTTTTCCTGTGACGGCGGCGCGCTCGAGCATTTCGTGGGCGCGAGGGGCTTCGCGTAGCGGTAGGCGCGCGGAAACGATCGGGCTGATCGATTTTTGTTGCAGCATGGTTAGCAAGCGCGTGAGATCTTCGCGAAACCATTCGGGATGCGCCTTCTTATCCGTGGTGATGCTGTACCAGCGGGCGGATTTTCCGGGGAAGAGTTTTATTAGCGTCAGCCAGGTGAAGCTGGCGCCGGCCAGCAGCATGTTGCGGCGGCCGCCTTCGATCGCGGCGGACATTCCGTAGCCGATGAAACGGCCACCCTTGCCGAGGGCGCTGTAAGAACGCAGCCAGTTGCGTCCGCCGATGGGATCGAAGACTGCATCCACGCCCGCGGCGCGCTTGGTGAAATCTTCGTTGCGATAATCGATCGGAATTCCGCCTAGCGCGCTGACTAGATCGTGCTTGGGTTTCGACGCGGTGCCGAACATTTTCAGGCCTGCCAGTTTGCCGAGTTGCAGCGCGGCTGTTCCCACTCCTCCGGCGGCGCCGTGGATCAAGACGCTCTCGCCCTGCCGCAACTTTGCGATGCGATGGATTAATTGATAGGCGGTGGTGTAATTCAAAACCAGGCTGACTGCTTCGGCGGGATCGAGTCCGGCGGGCATCTGCACCAATTCGGATTCGGGGAGGACGATATAACGCGAGTATCCGCCGGTCATGCTCAACGCGATCACTAAATCGCCGGGCTTCCATTGCGTGACGACCGGGCCGCAGGATTCGACGGTGCCGACGATATCGTAGCCTGGCGAATACGGCAGCGCCGGGACTGGGGAATAAAGCCCGCGACGCATCAGCACGTCGGCAAACGCTACGCCGCAGGTAAGAATCTTGATGCGCACTTCATTGGCGGCGGGATCGCGGATTTCGTCTTCGATTACTTTCAGGACTTCGGGCCCGCCGAGAGCGGTGAGCACGACGCGGGTGTTTCGCATGGGTCCATCTTAGCGCAAACGCGGATGGACGCTGGTTTGACCAAAATTTAGGGCCATTGAGCCCTCTAGGAATCGCGGCGCGAGTGGAAATCATGCGCTACAATTAAGGGTCTTGATTACGCTAAATAACATCTCTATGCGTTTCGGCGAGAGGATCCTCTTCGAGGACGTCACCTGTACTTTTTTTGATGGGCGGCGGTACGCGATTACTGGGCCCAATGGGGCTGGTAAATCCACTTTGATGAAAATCATTACGGGCGAGCTTGAGCCTTCGCAGGGCTCCGTTAGCCGGCCGAAGAAATTGGGCGTGTTGCGCCAGGATCAGTTTGCTTTCGACAAATTTCGCGTGATCGATGCGGTGATCATGGGCAATGCGAATTTGTGGAAGGCGCTGCAGGAGCGCGATGCGCTGTACGAAAAACCGCATGACAAGCTGACCGACCACGACGGCATGCGGCTCGCGGAGCTCGAAGCGATTGTGGGCGATGAGAATGGTTATACGGCGGAGGCCGACGCGGGCGTTCTGCTCGATGGCCTGGACGTGCCGGATTCTTTGCACGAACGGCCCATGGGAGATTTGCAGGGCGGGCAAAAGGTGCGCGTGCTTTTGGCGCAGGCGCTTTTTGGAAATCCGCCGGCGCTGCTGCTCGATGAGCCGACGAACAACCTGGACCTCGATTCCGTGCATTGGCTGCAGGAATATCTTTGCGATTATGAGGGCGTGCCCATCATCATTTCGCACGACCGGCATTTTGTGAACAGCGTTTCGACGCACACCGCCGACATCGATTATGAAACGGTGATTATGTACAACGGCGGGTATGACGACATGGTGGTGGCGAAGACCTCGATTCGCTCGCGGATTGAATCCGAAAATGCCCAGCGTGAGAAAAAAATCGCGCAATTGAATGAGTTCATCGCGCGTTTTTCGGCCGGCACTCGCTCGGCGCAGGCTACTTCGCGGCAGAAGGAAGTGGAGAGGCTGCAGTCGGCGGAGCTGGCGCGCTCGAATATCGCGCGGCCGTTTATCCGTTTTCAGATGGATCAGCATTCGGGGCGGCATCCGCTCGAAGTGAAGAGTGTGGCGAAGTCGTATGACGGCGTGAAAGTGATTCACCGGTTTTCGGCGAGCGTCGGGCGTGGCGAGAAAATCGCGCTAATCGGGCGCAACGGATCGGGAAAAACCACGTTGCTGAAATCCTTGATTCGCAATGCGCCTGGGCATATCGAGAAGTCGGACACGGAATTTCCGATCGATTCCGGGACGGTTTTGTGGGGGCACAACGTCGCCGCGGGTTACTTTGCGCAGGATTATTCCGAAACGATACGCAAGGGCGTGACGGCCATCGAGTGGCTGCACGAATTTGATCCCGCGGCTACGCAGGAGCGCTTGCGCGGCTTGATGGGGCAGATGCTCTTCAGCGGCGATGATGCTTTGAAGCCGACGAAGGCGCTATCGGGCGGCGAATCGGCGCGGTTGATTTTTTGCCGGTTGATGCTGCTGAAGCCGAATGTTCTGGTGCTCGATGAGCCGACCAATCATTTGGATTTGGAATCGATCAATGCGCTGAATATCGCGCTGCAGAAATATGATGGCACCGTGCTTTTGGTCACGCATGACCAGGACGTGATCGAGGAAGTCGCCACCCGCATCTGGCATTTCAAGGATGGCCACATCGAGGATTTCAAGGGCCCGTACGAAGAATATCTCGCCTACGCCAAAGAAAAAGCTTCGTAGTTAATTCATCGCCAAAGTAGGGGCGGGGGTTCATCTCCCGCCCGGTTTGGGTTTTGGTGTTTGGTGTTTTTGCCGAACGCACGTGCATACGGCACATTAACACCCAACGCCAACCCGGGATCGAGATGAACCCGCTCCCCTACAACGCCACGCCGGACCACAACGCCTCCACTCCTTGACAGTCTAGGAGAAGCTGTGTATCTTCCTAGATGTTCTAGGAGAGCCATCTTGACAGACAAACAACTCGATCTTTTGCAGGGTACTTTGGACATGCTGATTCTCAAGGCCGTTTCGCTTGGGCCTTTGCATGGCTACGGGGTTTTGCTGCGCATCCAGCAGATTTCTAAGGACCGGCTCGAAATTCAGCAGGGATCTCTCTACCCGGCGCTCTATCGTCTCGAGCATCAAGGCTGGATCTCGAGCGAATGGGGCGAATCGGAAAATAAACGCAAGGCGCGTTTTTACCGGCTTACCGCTACTGGGAAACGCCGATTGCAGACGGAAGCGGCGAATTGGAATCGCATGTCCGACGTGATCGCGGGGATTTTGGAGACGACACCGGAGGAAGTATGAAGCTCTGGAGCGAATTTCGATCGTGGACGCGGGCCATGCTCGGGCGCTCTCGCATGGAGAGCGACATGGATACGGAGCTGAAATTTCACATTGAGGCTTACGCTGAGGATTTGATTCGCAAAGGAGTGCCTCGCGCGCAAGCCGTGCGCCGGGCCCGCGTGGAATTTGGCGGCGTCGAGCGCGCCAAAGAAGAATGCCGCGACGCGCGCGGCGTGAGTTTTTTCGAGGCGCTCGCGCAAGACTTGCGCTACGGCGTGCGCATGTTGCGCAAGTCTCCCGGTTTCACCGCCATTGCGGTGCTCACCATCGCGCTCGGCATCGGAGCGACCACCGCAATTTTCAGCATCGTCGATGCCACGTTGTTGCATCCACTCCCGTATCCGCATCCGGAGCAACTCGTAAACATTGAGGACGATCTTCCCGGCGTGGGCGCGCAGGACGTCGGTATTTCCGTGCCCGAATGGCAAGATATGCAGCGTTCCGGCATTTTTCAGAATGTCTCGCCGCTGGGCGGCGGCTCCGTGAATCTCACGGGTTCATCGCGGCCCGCACGAGTCTTTTTTGCCGCGGTGCCGCCGAATTATTTTGCGCTGATCGGCGTGAAGCCGCAGTTGGGCCGCCTATTTAATCCTGACGACCACACGCCCGGCTTCACTCTGGAAGGCGTGATCAGCGACGGAATTTGGAAGTCGGCATTCGGAGGCGATCCGAATATTTTGGGCCGCAGCGTCAGGCTCGACAATGATTTGTATCAAATTATCGGAGTGATGCCGCCCGGTTATCACGATCCGGGCCGAACGCCACAAGACAGAAACGTCGAAATGTGGATGGCCACGGGTTTTGCGGGCCCGCCGGCTCCGCCGCCGCAACGCAATTCGCGGATTCTTCCGAACACCATCGCCCGAATCGCACCGGGACTGAAGCTTCAGGCGGCGCAGAGCCGCGTTGATGCGTTGGTGGCATCTTTGCAGAAACAATATCCCGTCGATTATCCCGCGCAAGCGGGATGGCACGTGCGTTTGGTGCCGCTGCAGGAAAGCGTGGTCGGCAACGTCCGTCAGTCGCTGATTTTGTTGCTTGGCGCAGTGGGGTTGGTGCTGCTGATTGGTTGCGTCAACGTGGCGAATCTTTTGCTGGCGCGCGCCAGCGCGCGTGGCCGCGAAATGGCTATCCGTCAGGCGATCGGCGCTTCGCGGCGGCGGTTGATGTCGCAACTGCTGACGGAAGGCTTGCTGCTTTCGCTCGCCGGCGGAGTCGCCGGTTTGGCGATTCTTTATTTCACAAAGGGATTTCTGCTGCGCATCGTACCTGATAGCCTGCCGCGGCTCAATGAAGTGGCGATCAACTGGTCCGTTTTACTGTTTGCGCTCGGGGCGATTCTCGTCGCCGGCGTGGTTTTCGGATTGGCGCCGGCATGGCATGTTGGCCGGGCAGATTTGACGCACGTGCTCAAGCAGGAAGGACGCGGCTCGACGGGTTCGGGGGAACAGGCGCGCACACGGCGCATTCTGGTAGTCACGGAATTTGCGCTCTCGCTCGTCCTGATGATTGCCGCGGGACTTTTGCTCCGCAGTTTCTGGGATTTGCTGAACGTCCGGCCGGGATTCAATCCGGAAAATGTGATGTCGGTGCGCACCTGGCTGCCGGTGCCGAATGATCCAGAGACGGACATCTACAAAACGGCAGCTCAGGAAGCGCCGTTCATACGCGAGGTAATTCGCCGCAGCAAGACGGTGCCGGGAGTGGAGGAGGCGGCCATGGGCGATCTGGCGGCGCTTCCGCTGGGTCATGATCAAGATGATCTGAATCCCTACTTGATGATTCTCGAAGGGCACGAAACCGAAAGTAATCTCGCGCCGTTGGTGAATATATCCATTGTTTCACCGGAATATTTTCACTTGATCGGTATGACGCTGCAGCGCGGCCGTTTATTCGCGGATCTCGACAACGAAACAGCGCCCGCCGTCGCGGTGATCAATGAAGCTTACGCGCGAACGTATTGGCCCAATGGAGATGCGCTTGGCAAGCATCTCAAGCTGGAAGACGCGCGCGGAACTCGCAGGGATCGCCCGTGGACCACGGTCATCGGCGTGATTGCGGATGCTCGCACGGAGTCGCTGGCGGAAGTGGGCGTTCCGCAGCTGTACCTGAGCTTGTATCAGAAGACTTCCAAGGATCTGGCGATATTTGTGCGTGGGCGGCTCGATACCGCCGCGATTCCCGTGCAACTGCGCGAGCAAGTGCAGGCCGTCAATCCGGAGCTTCCTGTGTTCGGGGCGCAGACGCTCAGCGAAGTAGTTTCCGCATCTCTCTCTGAGCGGCGATTCTCGATGGAAATTGTCGGGCTGTTCGCAATGACTGCTTTGTTGCTTGCGGGGCTTGGAATTTATGGAGTGATTTCCTATCTAGTGAGCGAGCGCACGCACGAGATCGGGATTCGCTTGGCGCTGGGAGCGCAACGGCAGAGCATCGTGCGCATGGTGCTGCGGCAAGGGTTGCGGCTCGCGGTTGTGGGTGCTGCGGTCGGGCTGGCTTGTGCGCTGATCGTTTCGTATTTTATGGCGGGCGTGCTTTACGGCGTGCGGCCGGCCGATCCGTTGACGTTCATTGGCGTGGCGGGGCTGCTCATCTGCGTGGCGCTGCTGGCTTGCTATATTCCGGCGCGACGCGCGCTGCGTGTCGATCCGCTGACGGCGCTGAGGTACGAATAAAATTTCAGGAGGCGCGCGAATGAAACGATCGTTGGGTGTTTTGGTTTTTGTAACGCTGATCTTTGGCGCAGCCACTTGGAGTGAGAACGTCACGCGCGCCGCCGCTATGCGCGGGCCCCAGGCTCAAGCGACGGCGCAGACGCCGCCCACCATCGCTTCCGTCTTGGACCGCGATATCAGCAACGTCGAAAAGGAAGTTGTGGACGCGGCTGAAGCCATGCCGGAGGAGAAATTCAATTTCTCGCCGGAAGGCTTGAATATTCCGGGAAGCGATTTCAAAGGCGTGCGCACATTCGCCGTGCAGGTGAAACATATCGCCGCTTCCAATTATTTTATCTGGTCGCCCATCACCGGCGATAAATTGCCGGATGGTTTGAAGGACGGCAACGGCCCGGAGAACTTGAAGACCAAAGCGGAGATCATCAGATTCCTGAAAGATTCTTTCGCGCTCGGCCATAAAGCCGCGGCTACATTGACAGCCGAGAATATTCTGCAGAATCAGGGCAAAAGTAAATCGACGCGCATCCATCTCGCGACCTTTGGCGTGGCTCACGCGTTCGATCATTACGGGCAGATGGTGGAATATCTGCGCATGAACGGAATTGTGCCGCCGGCGAGCCGCGCGCAATCCGAGTAATTGCTTGGCGAGCGAAACAACTTTGAACTAATTCGTTGCGAATCGGAGGGTGTGAAATGATCACGACGCTGAATCGTTGGAATCTCCGGCGATGGACCGTTGCCGGAATCGTGCTGGCTTCGTTTGCCGCCGGAGCGGTGATCGCGGGCGGCCTCTTGCACGTAAGGCAAGTGCGCGCCGATGGCGATCACGTCTACGAACTGCGCATTTACCATACCGTGCCGGGCAAATTGCCGCCGCTCGAGGCGCGCTTTCGCGATTCCACCGCTAAATTGCTCGCCAAACACGATCTGAAAGTTGTTGGCTTCTGGGAACCTGAAAACAGCCCAGGCTGGGAGAATACTTTTGTGTTTATGCTGGATCACCCGAGCCGCGAGGACGCGAAAAAGAACTGGGCCGCGTTTATGGCCGACCCGGGGTTCCAAGAAATGATCAAAGCCGAGCAAGCCGAAAAGTTCGTGGAAAAAATAGACTCGACGTACATGCGTCCCACGGATTTTTCTCCGATGAAGTAGCGCGGCCGTCCGCGGCCGGGTTCGATGTGTCTTCGTAGTCGTGTGCTGCGCCTCCAGCTCTCTCCGCTGCAAACTATCAGCAGGAAATCTAGAATAGGTCACTCGTGCGCCCAAGTTTGCTAGAGTCAAGCCCGCCAAGATTCCCGGAGGGACGAAATGTCCGACATGAATCAAAAAGTAGCGCTGATCACGGGAGCCAGCACCGGAATTGGCCGGGCCACGGCCGAAGCGTTCGCCGCGCGCGGGGCGGCGGTCGTTATTGCGGCGCGACGCAAAGAGGAACTGGAGCGGCTCGCCGGTGAGATCAAATCGCGCGGAGGAAAGGCAAGCGTAGTGGTCACCGACGTCGCCGTCGGCAAGGACGTGGAACGCACGGTCGCGCATGCCATCGAGACATTCGGCCGGCTCGACTACGCCGTCAACAACGCGGCCATCGAGGGAAAACTCGCTGCCATCACGGACTTGCCCGAAGAGGAATGGGATCGCGTGATGGACACAAATCTGAAGAGTGTTTTTCTCTGCTTGCAACAGGAAGCGCGAGCCATGCTGGCCGGCAGCCGTCACGGCGCGATCGTCAACATCGGCTCGGTAAATTCCTTTCTCGGCTTTCCGACCGGCTCCGCATATGTCACGTCAAAGCACGGCCTGATCGGGCTCACCACGTGCGCTTCCGCGGAGCTGGCGCCGCGGGGAATCCGCGTGAATCTCCTATGTCCAGGATTTGTCGACACCCCGATGCATCACCGCGGCCGTGCCCTGATCGGCGACGCGCTGTACGATAAGCTTCTCAGCGAGCGCGTTCATCTACGGCGCGCAGGGCGCCCCGAGGAAATCGCCCAGACGATCGTATTCCTATGCTCCGACGCGGCCAGTTACATTACCGGCGCCACTTTGACGCCCGACGGAGGATTCACGCTGACGGTCTGAGGGCGAGCCTCGCCATCATTGTTTTTCGTCGGGCTTCTTCCGCTGGCGCACTACTTCGATCCGCACGGTGTTAGTGTCCTCCTCGCCTTTCCAAGCTCTGTATGGAAGTTTTTCCGTTGGCTCAATATCTGCGGTTGAGTGGTTGAGGTTCACGCAGAACGACGACGAGAGATCGCCGCCCGACCGATATCTTCCACGCAAGTCCCAATGGCCCGAAGTTTGGAGTTCTGGAAAAAAACCTGGATCCAGGCGGACAACGGCGCCATAAAAATGCCCGACCGGCAAGGCAATCCAGTGTTTTGCAAGCCTGTTCGTGATCGTTTCTTTCGGGTCATCCAAGCAATCGCCAGCGCAGCCTCCGGCTCGCGCCTGAGGCGAAAGTGGAGGCCCGTTATCCAGGTAAAAGGACAACGGCGAATACATACAAGGCTGGTAGATACTCTTCTCGATAAAGAGTTCCGTCTTCCCAATGTTCTGTATTTCCACGCGAACCTCGAGCGCCTCTCCATCTCGGATGGTTTTTCTTGTCGGAGTGAGTCTGATTTCAATCTGCTCAGAGGTCTCCGTCTGGTTTCCGAGGTTTCCGAATGCATACGGGCCAGACGCCGCGCGCAGAATTGATGGTGCGAGAAAAAGAATCACGTACTTCGTTCTGATCATCGTCGCATTCCTTAGAGACCAAAATCGACTTCTCACCGCGCACTTTCGGATCGCAAATCTTGCGCGAAATGTTGCAGAGCTGCTAAGTCCTCGGAGGATCCCGCCGGAAGGCTGCGCGCGCTTTTGAGTGCCGCCAGAGCGGCGTGCTCGGGCGTCCACGTGCGCAGAAAGACGCCTTCTCGCAAGTATCTCATTTGTTGCAGCGTGAGGTCCGTCGCGCCGGCGTACTTGTCCACCTGCTCGAGAAAAAAATCGAAAAGTGGTTTGGGGAGCTCGAACGAGTCGGGGACATCGCGACGGGTGTACTCGTAGATCGTTTTCTGACTCCAGGGATTGAACTTTTTCGTGTCAAAAAAATCCGTCTCGTCCAGGAATATCTGGCTGGTTGGGACAACTACGCGAATCGGCGCGCCTCCGCTCGGCCGAACCGTCCAAACTGCGACCGTGTGATTTGCTGCTGGCCAGAACAAACCCACGCCTTTCACTCCGGCGCGTTCTACCAAAAACGCATAGAGCGCCGAGAGCTCATCACATTCTGCGGTAGCTGTTGACGTCAACACGGAAGGCCTTTTGACGCCCTGCCACTGACTCCAGATTCGATCGGAGTTGGGAGGTTGGTCGGTGATGGCCCAATGAAGATTCCAGAATCCTGCGTCGCGCGTGGCCTCAAACAGCAGTCGCACCAAGACGTAGTCAGAATAATTGATGCTGTCGGGAGCGAGTTGGTGCGCGGATAGGAACGACTGAAAGCCCTGACGCATGCCCGTGCTGCCTTCGAGCGTTTTGGCCTTCGCGCGAAGCGTGCTAATCAACGTCGCGAGTTTGGTGGAAGAAACTTCGGAACGAGCGGGCTCGCGGTTTTGCGCGTGCACAGTGTCGAGCGCCGCCATTTGTATGACGAACGCTCCGGCGCAGAGAGCTGCGCCGAGAAGTTTTGCGATCACACGGCCGCGAGATTGCAAAGCGGGCGGACCTCTTCTTTTGCATTAGACACCACTGGCGCGGCGCTTGTGCCGGCGCGCTGCTATTGACAAAGGCGCGAATCCAGTTCATTTTCGCTGGGCACTTTCCGGAGGCTCCTCTCCATTGACGCGGTTCGCTCGACGCTTGCTGCTGGCACTCTGTTCGTTCGCTTTGCTTGGCTCTCCGATTTACCGGGCGCAGAACGCGGCGGAGGATTATCTCGCCTACGTCGTCTGCGAATCCGCGGACAAGATCGAGCGCGTGCGCTTTCATCCCGGCGATGCGCCTGCCCTGAAACTCGATCATGAAATTCACATTGGGCTGATGCCTGCGGATATTAACGGGCCGCATGGGATTGCCATTTCGCCCGATCGCGAATTTCTTTATGTCTCGGTGGCACACGGGCGGCCCTATGGCTCGGTCTGGAAATTGAACACTGGCTCGGATGAAGTTGTACACTTTGCGCCGCTGGGACTATTTCCTGCGACGGTTGATATTTCGCAGAGCGGGCGATTTATTTATATCGCCAATGCGAATTTTCATGGCGATATGGTGCCCTCCTCGATTTCAGTGGTGACTACCGACGCGATGGTCGAAGTGAAGCGCATCACCACATGCACCATGCCGCATGGATCGCGCTTGAATCCGCAAGGCACCAAACACTATTCCGTTTGCATGATGGACGACACGCTGGCGGAAATTGATACGAACACGCTGCAGCTTTCGCGCTACTTCATGGTTTCCGCGGGGAAAGAAATGGGCATGTCGCCGCCTCTCGCCGCGCACGACGCCAAGCATCCGATGAACGCAACGTGCACGC
Organism: Acidobacteriota bacterium; assembly: GCA_013286465.1. Taxonomy (GTDB): domain Bacteria; phylum Acidobacteriota; class Terriglobia; order Acidiferrales; family UBA7541; genus Palsa-147. Next base: position 24,847 of record JABDFR010000012.1, read on the forward strand.
CGACTTGGGCGCAGCCTTCTAACGATGGCAGCGTGATTTATGTGGCCTGCAACAAATCGAGTGAAATCGTGGCCGTGGACGCCGAAAAATGGTCGCTGATCAAACGCTTTCCGGCCGGCACCGGCGTCTATAACCTGGCGATGACCAAAGACGGCCGGCTCATCGGCACGAACAAGCGCGGGCAATCCGTTTCGTTTTTCGATCCGCAAACCGGCAAGGAACTTGCGCGCACGCCCACGAATCGCAAAGTGGTGCATGGCGCCGTGGTGACGCCCGACAATCGCTACGTCTTCATCACCGAAGAAGGTATCGGCGCCGAGCCGGGCACGGTGGAAGTGATGGATCTCAGCAATTACAAAAGCCTCGCGTCGCTCGATATCGGCGAACAGGCCGCAGGAGTGGATTTCTGGAAGATGGCGCCCAGCCAGCCTTGATGCAAGCAGCGGCCGAGGACGCCCGATTCGACAGGAGAATAGCTAAATGAAAGTTCGCTCAGGATGGATCCGGAAATTCGGCAGCGCGGTGGTCGCGTTGATCTTCGCAGCGCTGCTGTCCGCTGCGGTTTCCCGCGCGCAAAATCAGGAAAAAAAGCCGGAGGAACAAAAAGGACCGAAGGCCGCGAGCGTGGAAGTAACGCCGAAGACCGGCGACGCGCAACTCGGCGATCAACTCCAATTCAAAGCGGTGGCGAAGGATGCTGCGGGCAATGTGCTGGATATAAAGCCGACCATGTGGTTCGCCGCTCCGTTTGATGCGGCGACCGCGGACGTGAATGGCGTTCTGCATTTCACCAGCCCCGGCGAAATCACGGTAGGCGCAGTATTCGGCGAGCAAGTCGGCTTCGCAAAGGTGATGGTCGCGAGCGATCCGGTGGCCCACCTTGAAATTATGGCGCCGAAGGGCGCTCTCGCAGTCGGTGGCGCGATCGTTCTTCCGGTCACCGCCTATACCGACGACGGAATTCCGCAACCCAGCGCGCACTACTCATGGAAATCGCTTACCTCAAATATCGCGAAAGTGGATGAAGCGGGATTGGTGACGGCTGTCGCGCCCGGCACTGCGAAAATTCAAGCCTCCTCCGATAAAGCCAGCGCAGACGTGGAAGTTCGCGTCGTCGCCGATTCCGTGCGGCGAGTTTCGATCGAGCCGGCGACCGCAAGTGCGAAGACGGGTGATGTAGTGCATTTCGACGCCGCCGCGCGCGATGCCGGCGGCAAACCCGTAAAAGATCTTGCCGCGCGCTGGTCGGTGAGCGGTCCAGCGGGCACGGCATATTGGGATGGCGCGTTTGTAGCCTCGCGGCCTGGGCTTTACGTGATCACCGCGCAAGTCGGCTCGCACGTCGCTTCGGCTTCAATCAATGTGGCGCCGCGCAATGCCGAGCGCGCGATCGAATACGTCGCACACGTGCAGCCGAAAGACGACGACGGCAAGCCCTTGCAAGCCGCCGAAGAATGGGTGATCAACAATCACGTCTACCTCTCAACGATCGCCGATCGCGTTTTCCTCTACGATGTTTCCGATCCCTCCAAGCCCAAGCAGCTCGACATGCTCAAAGTCGACGCGCGCCTGGTGAATGACGTCAGCACCACGCCCGACGAAAAAGCCGGTGTAATTTCGCGCGAAGGCGCTTCGAATCGCAAAAATGGAATCGCGATTCTCGATCTTTCCACGCCCGGAAAAATGCAAATCGCGTCGGAATACACCGAGACGGTGACCGGCGGCGTGCACAGCGCGTTCATCGACAAGCACTACGCCTACATCACCGACGACGCGACCGGCTCGCTGCGCGTAATCGATTTCGCCGATCTGAAAAATCCGAAAGAAGTGGCCCGTTTCGAAGTGCCCAATGCGCGAGCCACGATGGTGATGGGGCCCGAGGGTCCGCAATCGAGCGGGCGCTATCTGCACGATCTGTGGATTAAGGACGGCATCGCCTATCTCGCCTACTGGCGCGATGGCCTGGTGATTCTCGATGTCGGCAACGGCATGAAAGGCGGCAGCCCCGAGCATCCGCAGGTGATCAGCCAATACAAATTCAATCATTACGCGCTCTATGGCGATAATTGGCTTTCGGGGACGCACAGCGTTTTCCGCTGGAAGAATTATCTTTTTGTCGGCGATGAAGTGCTGCCCGGATTTTTCGATATCTCCAGCAAGAATCGCGTGCCCACGCGCGCGATGACTCACGTGATGGATGTCTCCGACATCGAGCATCCCAAGGAAGTCGCGTTCTACGAAGTGCCCGAGGGCGGCACGCACAATTTCTGGTGCGATGACGACAAGCTCTTCCTCGGTGATTACGGCGGCGGCGGGCGCGTCATTGATATTTCGGGCGAGCTGCGTGGCGATCTCTACCGCCAGGGCCGCGAAATCGCGCGTTTCTGGACCGGCGATCCGAATGGCTATCGCGTGAATATGCCGCTAACGTGGGGCGCACAACCGTCGAATGGTTACATCTATATCAACGACATAAATTCAGGCCTATGGATAGCCAAACTAGGCAAGCCCATCTACAAAGGCTCAACCACCGCACCACCGTTGCAGGAAAAAGCCCAGTAGCATTCGTAGCGGTGCCCTTTAGGGCAGCATCTTATTAGGAGTTGGCGCGATCGCGTTCATTTACCGCTGTGGTGGCACGCGTACGTAATGCGAAGATGCCACCCTAAAGGGCGCCGCTACGAAAACGCCAATATCCCCAAGAATGCCACGCCAATGAAACATGTAATCGTAGGCACCGCCGGCCACATCGATCACGGCAAATCCGCCCTGGTAGCCGCGCTAACCGGCACGCATCCCGATCGCCTGGAAGAAGAAAAGCGCCGAGGCATCACGATCGATATCGGCTTCGCATTTCTGAATCTAGGCGAAATTCGTATCGGGTTTGTAGATGTGCCAGGCCACGAGCGCTTCGTCCGCAATATGCTAGCCGGCGCAGGCGGCATCGATCTTGTGCTGCTGGTAGTAGCCGCGGATGAAAGCGTGAAGCCGCAAACGCGCGAGCATTTCGATATTTGCCGGCTGCTCGGAATTCGCAGCGGCGTGATCGCCCTGACGAAATCCGATCTGGCCGAGCCGGATGTGCGCGGCCTCGCCAAACTCGAAGTGGAAGATTTAGTGCGCGGCTCATTCCTCGAAGTCGCCCCGATCATCGAAGTGAGCGCGAAGACCGGCGCGGGACTCGACGCGCTGAAAGCCGCAATTGAAAGTGCGGCGCAATCCGCGCCGGGCAAAGACTCGACGCGCCATTTTAGATTGCCGATCGATCGCGCCTTCGTGATGAAAGGCTTCGGCACGGTAGTCACCGGCACGCTCGTCTCCGGCTCCATCCGCACCGAAGACGAAGTCGAGCTATTTCCGCAGCAGCGCAGATTGCGAGTCCGTGGCCTGCATTCCGGCGGCGCTGCGGTCGCGCAAGCGGTCGCGGGCCAACGCACCGCCGTAAATCTTGCCGGCATCGAGCTCGAGGAACTGCATCGTGGCATGGCGCTCGCCGCGCCCGGCAAATTTACTCCCACGAAGCGCTTCGATGCGCGCCTCGAATTGCTGCCCTCGGCGCCGCTGCTAAAAAATCGCTCGCGCGTTCACTTTCATCACGGCACGACAGAAACGATCGCGGAAGTCGCTCTACTCGAAGGAGAAAAGCTCGCGCCCGGGCAAAGCGCATTTGCGCAACTGCGCCTTCGCGAGCCGGTACTCGCATTGCCCGGCGACCGCTTCATCATTCGCCGCTTCTCGCCCGTCGCTACGATTGGCGGAGGTTCCGTGCTTGATCCGCTCGCCTCGCTCCATCGGCGCAAAGATGCCAGCGTGCTGCCGTTTCTCGCAACGATCGAGCGCGGCGATAGAGACGCCATCGTCGCGATGCTCGCCTCAGCCGAGCCACGCGGACTTTCGCTCGCGCGGCTCATCGCCCGCACCGGCTGGCTCGCATCCGAAGCTCGCGAGGTGATCTCGCGCCTCACAGCAAAGGGCGAGCTCGCGGTGCTCGACGAAGATCCGCTCACCCTTATGCCTGCAACTGCCGTCGACGCGCTCGTGCCGCGAATCCGCCAGGAACTTGAGAAATTTCATCGCGCCAATCCGCTAGTCGTCGGCATTCCAAAAGAGGATCTTCGCGGCCTTTCCAGCGCGAAACCCGAAATATTCCGGGCTGCGCTCGCGAAGCTTGCGGCCGCTCGCGCCATTGCCTTCGCCGGCGATCTGGTGCAGAGCGCCGGGCGCGAAATCGCGCTGCTGCCGGAAGAAGCACGCGCCAAGGATTTGATCGCCGCGGAATTCGATCGCGCGGGGCTGGCCGTACCGCGTTTCGAAGAAGTCCTCGGCAAGCTGCCGGTGGAAAAACAGCGCGCACAAAAAATCCTGCAAATACTGTTGCGCGAAAAAACGCTGGTAAAAATCGCCGCCGATCTCGTTTTCCACCAAAATGCCGTCGCCCGCCTGCGCGAAATGATCGCCAACTACAAAAAAACCAAAGGCGCTCAGCTCCCCATCGGCGCGTTCAAGGACCTCACGGGCGTCACCCGCAAATACGCCATCCCGCTGCTCGAGTTCCTCGACCGCGAGCGCGTCACTCGGCGCGTCGGCGACGAGCGTGTTATACTCTAGTTAGCGATCGTCTCTCCGAAAGCTTGGGCGCGATTCGAGCTATCTCTGGGGGTGTCGCAAGGAGTTCGTATGGAATTCAGTCTGCCGCACATCTTAATTCTGCTACTGATTGTGGTGATCTTATTTGGCGGAAGAAAAATCCCCGAAGTGATGAAGGGGCTCGGCCAAGGCATCCGCGAGTTCAAGGAAGGCATGCGCGGCGATCAGCCGCCGACGAATCCGCCGCCGTCCAACACCACGACGACCGCCACCAACGCCCCGCCGCCACCGGCGCCCGAACAGAAGTCCTGAAGTTTGTTTTTTGTAGCACAGCCACTCCTGGCTGTGGCTTTTTGTACGCTCCCACGCCGCGTCTAGCCTTCTGCCTAAATCCAACACAGCCAAGCGTGGCTGTGCTACAGATTCCCCGGGCGCTCGCTCCAGAGCGTATAGGTATCCTTCACGGCGTTGGGTGCAAGCGCGTCGGCTTCGATGCCCATCGCCAGTAGCTCCTCGTAAAGTCGCGCCACCGGCAATCCCATCACATTGAAATACGAGCCGCTCACGCGCCGAACAAATCTGCCGCCGAGTCCCTGAATTGCATACGCGCCAGCTTTCCCGGATGGTTCGCCAGTCGCAACGTAGTCTTCGATTTCGCGCCGCGTCATCGGAGCAAAGTCGACGAGCGTGACTTCCTCGAGAATTCGCGCGGCGCCATCGGGCAGCCGCAGCAGCGCCATGCCGGTATGAACTTCGTGCGAGCGGCCGCTCAAGCGCTTCAGCATCGCGCTCGCTTCAGCCTCACCCGCTGGTTTTCCCAGAATTTCACCCTCCAAAACCACGACCGTATCCGCCCCGATGATCACAGTGGTTTCAAGTAGCGCCGGCGTCCCCGCGGGCATCTTACGACCACCGAAGTCGCCAACTTCTGGCGTGTCGACCGGACTCGTTACTCCAGAGTTTGGCCCAGCAATTTTCCGCGCCGCAGTCCGCGCTTTCGCATCGGCCAGCCTGCGCACGTAATCCGCCGGCGCCTCGCCGCCTTTGCGCGCCTCGTCCACATCGGCGGTGCAAATTTCGAACACAAAGCCGGCCGAGCGCATAATTTCCGCTCGCCTTGGGGAAGCTGATGCCAAGATCAATTTCATTTGAACTTTCGGACTGCGCGCAGTTTCTGCGTTCGCGGTATCTCAATGGGGAGGGGTACCCGCGCACCATCTAGATTACGACTGTTTCCTGATATTCCCCAAATGCGCGGCGCAGCGAATCGGAGATTTCACCGACGGTCGCGTACGCCTCGACGGCCGTAAGTATTGCGGGCATCAGATTCGCGGTTTCGCGAGCGCGGCGCTCGACTTCGGCAAGTGCAGCATTTGTTTTGGCATTATCGCGTCGGGCGCGCACGGCTTTCACGCGCGCCACCTGCTCCTGTTCGATGGCCGGATCGATTTGCAGCGTGGGCAACGACTTTTCCTCTTTGGCGGTGAAGCGATTCACGCCGACCACAACCTGCTCGCCGCTCTCGACCGCTTTCTGATAGTCGTAAGCCGCCTTTTGAATTTCCTGCTGCACGAAGCCCGTCTCGATGGCGCGGAATAGGCCGCCAAGAGCATCAATTTTTGCGATGTAAGCGCGCGCGCCTTCTTCGATTTCATTGGTGAGCGACTCGATTGCGTAGGATCCTGCGAATGGATCGGCGGTATTTGTGACACCGCTCTCGTGCGCGATGATTTGCTGCGTCCGAAGCGCCAGCACCGCTGCTTCTTCGGTCGGCAGCGCCAGCGCTTCATCGAGGCCGTTGGCATGCAGCGATTGGCAGCCGCCCAATACCGCGCTCAGCGCCTGAATCGCCACGCGCACGATATTATTTTCGGGCTGTTGTGCCGTCAGCGACGAACCCGCCGTCTGCGCATGAAATCGCAGCATCATCGACCGCGGATCCTTCGCGCCGAATCTGTCTTTCATCAAGCGAGCCCACAATCGCCGCGCCGCGCGGAATTTCGCCACTTGCGCCAAAAACTCATTGTGCGCATTGAAGAAGAACGAAAGCTGTGGCGCGAAATCATCCACCGCCAATCCAGCCGCCAGCGCCGCTTCCACATAAGCGATCCCATCCGCCAAAGTGAACGCCACTTCCTGCACATCCGTCGAGCCAGCCTCGCGGATGTGGTACCCCGAAATCGAAATCGGGTTCCAATTGGGGATTTCTTGGCGGCTCCATTCGAAAATGTCCGTCACGATGCGCATCGCCGGGCGCACCGGATAAATGTAGGTTCCCCGCGCGATGTATTCCTTGAGGATATCGTTCTGCACCGTTCCCGAAAGCCGCCGCAAATTCGCGCCTTGCTGCTTTGCCACCGCCACGTAAAGCGCCAGCAGAATCGCGGCCGTCGAATTAATGGTCATCGAAGTCGAAACGCGATCGAGCGGAATTCCGCCGAAAAGCGTCTGCATATCATCGAGGGAATCAATCGCCACGCCGACTTTTCCGACTTCCCCAAGCGCCAGCGGATGATCGGAATCCATCCCCATCTGCGTCGGCAAATCGAAGGCCACCGAAAGCCCGTTCTGCCCGCGCTCGAGCAGATAGCGATACCGCGCATTCGATTCCGCCGCGGTCCCAAATCCGGCGTACTGCCGCATGGTCCACAGTCGCCCGCGATACATCGTGGGATAAACGCCGCGCGTAAAAGGAAATTCGCCCGGAAATCCGAGATCACGCTCGAAATTCCAATCGCCGAGATCTTCGCTCGTCGAAAGCACCGGCATGGGCAGCCCGGAAGTGGTCGCAGCCTTCTTTTCTTTTAGCTTTTGCTCTTCGGTGAGCGCAGGTTTTTTGAAATCGTCAGCCATCAGCGAACGCGCCGCGAGCTGCGGAAGGAAGTAATCGCAAAAACGGCCATCAGCAAAGAATAGAAAACGGTCAAGCCGAGCAGCCACGGAATTCGCGCATGCGTCCACTGCCGCCAAGCTGCCAGCACGCCGGAAACGGCAAACAGCGCGAACAGTGCGCCAGTCATTTCATGGAAAAGTTGCCGCGCCACGCGCCACCAAGCCCGCAACACCACGCCAGCCGCCTTCCAGGCCGCGGAAATCCAGTCCAAACCCATGTGGACATCTTATCGCGAATTGCAAGGGTTGGTAGCGCTGGCGTCCCCGCCGGCTCTTACGACTACCGTGACCGGTGAGTGCTGCGGATTCCGACGGATTGCGGCGTTCAATTTATTGCCTTGGCCGGATTGCCTGGCCCGTCCGTTATTGCTGCCCGTGGTGTGAATTGTGATCGTAAGAGCCGGCGGGGACGCCAGCGCTACGGAACCAAGTCTCGGCGTTTTGCGATGCGATTTTGGGGAATTCTAGTCCGGGTACTACCACCAGTGCTGGCCCTGGACTGTGCGGCAGGGCAGGTACTTTCTCCGCGAAACCGCATCAATCCGCACTTGTGCGCGGCCTTGCGCCGCCATAGAATCAGCTTAGAAGTCACTCGCAGTTGGAGGTGACCACCTTGCAGCTTGATGATCGACTAAAGAATTTGCTCCGCGAATTGGGCCATGCCATCAACGATACCGTCTCGGAATCCGACCGGATTACCGAGGCGATTTCGGGCGTGCGCTCGGCGGGCTACGACATTATCCTGAAGCTCGACGCCACCATCGGCCTCGCACGGCGCGACTCCGATAGCCAGCGCATGACCGTTCAGGACCGCCAATTTCTCGAATCGCTGCGCATCCGCGTGGACGACGAAATTCTGCGCGAAGATGACGATGACGACGAGACGCGTTTCGAAATCACGGCGCAGGACCTCAAGTTCCTGAAGTCGTTGAAAATTTCGCTGGACGAATAGCCGCATGCGCTCTCCCCGCATCGCGCTGCTACGATTCGCCGCCGCATTCGTGTTTCTCGCCAGCCTGGCCGCACCCGCCGCGCACGCGCAAATGGATCCTGCCGGCACCGTCGCATCGAAGCCACTGAAAACCAAGCCAATCTGGATGAAAGCGCAAGTGATTCACGTCAATCACGATTCCATGGTCGTGCGCGAAGCCGATCATCCCATGATGGTGCACACTTTCACATTCAGCAAAAAGATGACTGAAGCGATGGAGAAAGTACGCGCCGACGGCGGATATCAGCGCGGCGACGTAATCTCGATTCAGCATGAGAAGGGCAAGGAAGAAGCGCTGGCGATCCGCGGCAAACCGAACCAGAACAATTAAGCCGCAATCTCTCACACTCTTTCCCGCAGCAAATCTTTTGCGTGCTCGCGCCGCTCCCTCGTAAAATTCTGAGTCATGAGCAAGCCGCGCCCTCCCGCTGTCGCCGGCCGTTTCTATCCCTCTGATCCGGATGAGCTTCGCCGCGATATCGATAAATATACGGAAGGAGCCCGCGCGAAAATAAAGGCGCGCGCCTGCCTCGTTCCGCACGCGGGATATATGTATTCGGGCGGGGTCGCTGGAAAAGTCTATCGCGCGCTTGAAATTCCGCCGCGCATTCTGATGCTCGGCCCGCGGCACTTTCCTCATGGCGAATCGCTGGCCATACTTTCCGATCGCCCCTGGCGCACGCCGCTCGGCGACGCGCAAATCGATACCGCGCTAGCCGCCGAATTGAAGCAAGCTTTCCCGCTGCTGCGCGAAGATGCCGTGGCGCATGAGACCGAACACGCGCTCGAAGTGCAGCTACCGTTTCTGCAGCGGCTAGTTGGCGATTTTCGATTCGTGCCGATCGTCCTGGGCATCGAGCGCTTCGATCTCTTCGATCAACTCGGCCGCGCCATCGCCAAAGTTCAAGCCGCCCAAAAAGAACCGTTCTTGATCCTCGCCAGCTCCGACATGAATCACTACGAAAGCGACGCGATCACGCGCGTAAAAGACCGCTACGCCCTCGATAAAATCGCCGCCCTGGATCCCAAAGGCCTCCACGAAGTAATCCGCGCAAAAGAAATTTCCATGTGTGGCTACGGTCCGGCCGTAGTGATGTTGACAGCCATGCGCGCCCTAGGCGCAAAGCAAGCCGAAATCGTAGCCTACGCGACATCAGCGGAGGTAAGCGGCGATTACGACTGGACGGTGGGATACGCAGGAGCACTGGTTTCGTAGCGGTGCCCTTCAGGGCAGCATCCGAGTAAGCCGCAAGAAAATGCCTTGCTAAAGCGCGCCTCTAAGAAAACGGAGCTATCGCGGATTTCGTATGTGGCCGGCCAAATTGCGGGCTTTCTGGCGGGCAATATCAAGGTATTTCTCATCGGCAGCCAGCTGATCGAGTGACGCCAGCAACCGCTCCGGCTCGGGAATCAATTTATTGTTGTAATCCGTCTCCAGCCGCACCACCGCGTCATTCACTCCCAGGCGATCGTAACGCATGGCGCGCTCCAAATTCGTCAAATCAATCTGCTCGCGACCCAATCCTTCGAATAAATCCAGCAATTGCGAGGCGCTGGCATCGAGCGTGTAATTAAATGTCGTCTCATGCACCTCGCTGCCTTTTTCGTAACGGAACGTTTTCTCGCCAAGATTAGCGATCTTGCGGTGAATGTCCAAACTCGGCCCATCAAAGTGATGCAGCTGCGCCGCAAGCTGGAAAATCTTCTCCACCAACGGCCGGCTCACCGCGAATGGCTGGGGGCTCGCTTGTTCATCGAGCTGGCGAATGTCGTAGGTGGCCTGGCCGTTCTCGCTCACCTTGATTTCGACAAATTCCGGGAAACTCTGCTTGAACACTTTGCGGAAGGTAACAGTAGCCGTATCGCCCGCGGCCGTAGCGACCAGGGCCACAAATAAAATCGCCGCCGCTGCGGACAGAATTCGGTATCGCAAGAATCGAATTTGTGAACCTGAAGAATTCATCGAACGGATACGATGCGCGCCCCGCGCGTTTGGCTGCGCGAAATTGAGCCCGAACTTGCCGCCAGGCCGATCGTCGCTCGTCGCCCGCCCGCCGTCGCCTCGGCAACGCGCGCTTCAGCCACGGCCGCATGCGCGTGGCACAACGCCACCGCCAAAGCATCCGCCGCATCTTCCGGTTCCGGTGTCTCGAGCATCCCGAGCTGCTTGCCAATCATCTGCTGCATCTGCTGTTTCGATGCCGCGCCGTAACCAGCGATTCGCGATTTCACTTCGCGCGGCGAATAACTCCGCGAAGGCACTCCAGCCAGCGCCGCCGCCAGCAACACCACTCCGCGCACTTCCGCGAGCTTCAGCGCCGTATTCATATTCAGCGCTGTAAAAACCGATTCCACCGCCACCGCGTCCGGCGAAAATTCCTGCACCAGCGACGCGATCAAGCGGTGAATTTCGCAAAGCCGCGCCGTATAACTCACCCGCGCCGGCATTTTCAGCGCTCCATAACGCAGCATCCGTGCCACGCCGCGCTCCAATTCAATCACGCCGTAGCCGGTAGCCCCCGCCACAGCAGGGTCCACGCCCAGCACACAAATTTTTCGGATCACGCCGCCACTGTCAGAGGAAATCACGACGGGCACAAGTTTACGTGCGTAAATTGCGCCTGCACCAGCGATTTTTGAAGAAGTGTGTTCCGGCGGGCAAGCTTTGTCAGGGCACGACTTCAGTCGTGCCGCAAACCCAGCAAAAAAGCTCCGGCTTTAGCCGCTGAGGGCTTCCGCCGCCTTACCGAATTCGCTAACTCGCCACCGCCGCCTGAATCTCCGACTCATCCACATCAAAGTTGGCGTAAACGTGCTGCACGTCGTCCAATTCCTCAAGCGCCTCAATTAACCGGATCATCTGCTGCGCCTGCTGCCCCACAAGCTTCACATAATTCTGAGGCACCCAAGAAACTTCCGCAGAGGTAGGCGTGATTCCCGCAGTGGTCAGAGCGGCACGCACCTTATCAAGCGCCTCAGGCGGCGTAGTCACTTCCCAAGCCGAGCCATCATCGCGCAAATCCTCCGCCCCGGCATCCAACACAATTCCCAGCATCTTATCTTCGTCGGCAGCTTCTTTGGCCACCATGATGTCGCCCTTGCGCGCAAACATCCAACCCACGGCCCCCGACTCCGCCATGTTCCCGCCGTTCTTCGACATCAAATGCCGCAACTCGCCCACAGTCCGATTGCGATTATTCGTCACCACCGCCACCAGCATCCCCACGCCGCCGGGCCCATAACCTTCAAACATAGCTTCTTCAAGAAGCTCGCCCTCGAGCTGCCCAGTGCCGCGAAGCACGGCGCGTTCGATATTGTCATTGGGCATATTCTCAGCCTTCGCGGAGAGAATTGCCGTGCGCAGACGCGGATTCGAGTCAGGATCGGCGCCGCCCACGCGCGCCGCGATGGTCAGTTCACGAATCACTTTGGTGAAGGCTTTGCCGCGCTTCGCGTCGGTAGCGGCCTTCTTGTGCTTGATGGTGGCCCACTTAGAGTGTCCAGACATAGTTTATCCAGTAGAGGAAATGTGGCAGGAGCAACGCAGGATGCTCTTGCCAAGGTAGTCTAGCACAGTAGGGGAGGGTCTTATAACTCGATCGCGCCGAACCGACACGTGCAACAGGACCTCCCGCTTTTCGCCCCCCAGCGCACGCTACGGCGATTCCGCCCAAGATGGATACCTAAAATCACCCGCAAACCACGTCCGCGTAATCCGCCACGAATCCTATTTCTTCACTTCCCACTGAAAGCACAGCTGATACCCATCCGGATCCAGCACATAACACTGCCGCATTCCATAGTTCTGATCGAAAGGCTCCTCCGCCTCGATTCCTTTCTCAAGCAAGTATCGATAAGTCGCGTCGACATCCGGCGTACCGAAGTACAAAGCAGTATCGCGATGATTCTTGACCCGCTGCGGATCCACCACCGCAGGCCGCTTTCCCTTGTCATACAGCGTGTTCAACATTAAGTCGACGCCATTCGAGCGCAGCCAACACCATCCGCAATCATCCTCAGGCCCCGAACGAGCCACCACCTCACATCCCAGCAAGTCCCGATAAAAACGAAGCGACGCAGGCATATCAAACACACCCAACAAGGGCGTCATCCCCTTAATCTCGATCGGCATGTTCACTCCCTGACGCCAGCTGCCACCGTTTATTCGTATCGCAGTACGACGATCGGATCTGTTCGCAACGCGCGGCGCGCCGGAATGTAGCAAGCGAGCATCCCCACAACGGCCAAGAAAATCGCGACGGCCGCAAACGTAACTGCATCCATTGGCCGCACTCCAAACAGCAAGCTCGATAGCCACGGCACGAGCAACGCCGAAAGTGCGGCCCCGAGCACAAGGCCGGCCACAATCCAAGCCATGCCTTCGCCGATCACCAATTTCAAAATATCCGCGCGCTGCGCACCCATAGCCATGCGAATTCCAATTTCGCTGCGCCGCTGGCCTACGGAATACGCAGTGACGCCATAAATCCCAATCGCCGCGAGCGCCAACGCCAATCCAGCCAACGCCCCGGCCAACAAAGTCGTGAATCGCGTCGCCGCACGCGCATCGCGCAAGTATTCATCCATCACGCGCACCTTCGACATCGGCACATCTCTATCCATCCGGTCCAATTCCGCGCGAATCACGCCCACTAGCGAAGCCGGCTCCTCGCCCGTACGCACCGCAAACGCAAGTTGCTCGCGCGCGTTCTGCGCGTACGCCACGTAAATCTGCGACCGCCCTTCTTCCACCAATCGTGCATACCGCACATGCTTCACCACTCCGATCACTTCCGCCGCACCGGGCGCGAAATCCCCATCCTTGATCGTCTCAACGAAAAGCTTTTTCCCCAGCGCACTCTCGCCCGGCCAGGTACGTCCCGCGAGCAAATCATCGACCACTGCTACGCGTCGCCTCGAAGCGTCATCCGCGTCGCTAAAATCACGCCCGGCAATCAACGGAATCCCCATCGCCGCGAAAAATCCCGGCGTGGTCGCGCGGTGATCGGCCATCACGCTCTGCTGCGCCTCAATCGGCGCACCCTCCGGCCAGTAATAGCTATACCAATTCGGATAATCATCGAACGGCAGATGGCTCGCGGCTCCCACCGCGTCCACTCCAGGCAGACCCGCGATATTTTTCCGCAATTGCTCGAAAAATTGCGCGTGCGAAGCGTCGCTAGGATAACGCTTGAATCCCGGCGCAATCTGAAACGTCAGCACATGCCCGCCGCTAAATCCCGGATTCACGCCAACCAGTCGCAAGAAAGTGCGAATCATCAATCCGGATCCAAACAGCAGCACAAATCCCAGTGCCACTTCGCTAGCCACCAAAAGCGAGCGCAATCGATTGCGCCCGAAGCCGGCTCCGTGCCCGGCAGACTTCAGCGTCTCCATCAAACTGATTCGCGATGCTTCCGCCGCTGGCGCCAATCCAAATAAAATTCCCGCAGCCAGTGAAATCGCAAACGCATATCCCAGCACGGTGAAATTCAAGCCCGCCGATTCCACGAGCGCCAGCGACTTCGGCCGCAACGCCAGCAATCCAGCCGTCCACCACCAGCCCAGCATAATTCCCAGCGCCCCGCCAAAAAAAGAAAGCAGCAAACTCTCCGTCAACAATTGCCGGAACAATCGGCCGCCGCTAGCCCCCAGCGCCGCGCGCAAAGCCACCTCGCGCCGCCGCGATCCCGCCCGCGACATCAATAAATTCGCCACATTCGCGCACGCAATCAGCAGCACCAATCCCACTCCGCCGAACAATGCCAAAAGCGCGGGCCGAATCTCGCGGATCGTTTCCGTTTGCAGGGGCACCACGTCAAAATCTTCTCCCTGCTTCGAATCCACCACATATTCTTTGCGTAATTGCCCCGCGATCGCATGCACCTCGTCGCGCGCCGCCCCAATCGAAGCCCCCGGCTGCAATCTCCCCAGCACGCGTAAGAAATTCAAGTCGCGCGGATCCTGCGCCACATCGCGCCCAAATGGCATCCACGCCTGCACATCCGCCGGCACACCCAAATCCGGCGGATACATCACGCGGAAATTCTCCGGCATCACGCCGACCACCGTCGCCATGCCGCCGTCAAGCTTCACGGCCTGACCCACAATTTCAGGATTCGCACCGAATCGCCGTTTCCACAACCCATCGCTCAGAATCAGCGCTGGCGCGGCCCCATTAACGTCGTCCCGCGCCGTGAACAGCCGCCCCCTCGCTGGCGGAACGCCGACCAGACTCAGAAAATTCCCGGTAACGAATCCCAATTTGATTTGCTCAGGCTCGCCGGTTCCGATCAACGCCGCGCGTCCCACCCAAATTCCGCCCACGTCCTGCAGCAACCGCGAGCGCGTGCGCACGTCGTTCATGTCCGGCCCGGAAAACGGCGCCCGCGGCGCTCCGCTCAAATCCGTCCAAATCAAAACCAACCGGTCCGCCGCCGGATAAGGCAAGGGACGCAAAATCACCGCATCCAACACGCTGAAAATCGCAGTATTCGCCCCGATGCCCAGCGCCAAGGTAAGAATCGCCACGGCAGTAAATCCAGGATTCTTCCGCAACATGCGCAACCCATAACCAATGTCTTGCCCCAAATCCTGAATCCAATTCACGCGCCGTTCATCGCGGCATTCTTCCGTGAGCCGCGACACGCCGCCGAACTCGACGAGCGCCGCACGCCGCGCTTCCCCCGGCGTCATCCCCGCCGCAATATTAACGTCCGTCTGGCGCTGCACGTGAAACCGCAACTCCTCGCTCAATTCCGTATCCAATTCCGTCCGCCGAAATAGCGATCGCACCCGCAACCGCAATTTATCAATCGAGCGCATCAGGACCTCCGCACTTACGTGGTCTTCAATACCAATCCGATCGCCGCCGACAACCGTTCCCAATTCGCCTCTTCCTGCTGCAAATATTTCCGCCCCGCCCGCGTCAACGAATAAAATTTCGCCCGGCGATTATTTTCCGATTCGCCCCACTCCGCCCGAATCCAACCCTGCTGCTCCAACCGGTGCAGCGCCGGATACAGCGCCCCCTGATTCACCTGCAGCACATTCTTCGACACCTGCCGAATCCGCTGCGCAATCGCCCAACCATGCGCCGGCCAAAGCGCCACCGTCTTCAGAATCAAAAGGTCCACCGTCCCCTGCACCAAATCCGTAGGCTTGCCCAACAAATCCTCCCCGAAACGTCGGCACCCCTAAATCGTTGACAAGTGTCTTATAATCTCCTGTCAATCGTCAAGGGGAGCGCCGGCATTCGTAGCGGTCGGTTTAAGCCCAGCATCTTTTCGCCGGCCAAAGCTTGCAGTCCCCAAATTTGCGATTTAGGATTTCCATCGATGAACCGACGCGATTTTCTAACTCAAGCCGCGGCAACGATTGCCGCCGCCGCAATTCCAAATAAAATCGCATCCGCCATAAATCCAGCACCCAAAGGCACCGATCCAATGTCACAATCGATCCCCGCAACCCCCGCGCCATCGCAAGCTCTCGATTTCGTCAGCGCTCTAGAAGCCGCCGAAGCCATCCGCAAAAAGCAAATTTCCTCCGCCGAACTCACCCAACGCGCCTTCGCCCGCATCGATCGCTACAATCCTCAACTCAACGCCTTCGTCTACCAACTCCGCGAAGACGCCCTAGCCCGAGCAAAAAAAGCCGACGAAGCCCAAGCCGCCGGAAAATCTCACGGCGTTTTCGACGGCGTGCCATTCAATGTGAAAGAAAGTTTCGCAGTAGCCGGCTATCCCGACACCTGGGGCATTCCATTTTTCAAAGATTCGAAATCTCCCGCCGACTCCGAAGTAGTGGCCCGCATGCGCCAAGCCGGCGCGATTCTGATCGGCGCCACGAATGTTCCCGTCGGCCTAGGCGATTGGCAGACCTACAATTCCATCTACGGCACCACAAATAATCCCTGGGATTTGAAACGCACTCCGGGAGGATCCTCAGGCGGCACCGCAGCCGCGCTAGCCGCAGGACTCGGCTACCTCAGCATAGGCAGCGATATCGGCGGCTCCATTCGCGTTCCGTCGCATTTCTGCGGCCTCTTCGGCCACAAGCCCACTCTCAATCTAGTCAGCGCGTCGGGCCAACTCCCCGGCGGCGTCCGCGACAATCCCGGCTTCGACACGCTGCTCGCCGTAGCCGGCCCCATCGCACGCAGCGCCCCCGATCTTCGCGCCGCACTAAAAATTCTCGGCGGCCCCGCAAATTACGACGCCAAAGCCTGGAAGTGGGAACTCCCCGCCCCACGCGCCACCACCCTAAAAAATTTCCGCGTAGGCTACGTAATCGACGATCCCATCGCCCCGCCCACGCCAGAAATGAAAACGCTCCTAGAAAAAACCATCGCAACTCTAGATCGCGCCGGCGCACAACTAAAACCCGGCTGGCCCGCGGGCCTAAATATCCAAGCGCTCATCGATTGCTATAAATTTCATCTATTCGCATTTCTCTACAGCGTCGCCCCTCCCGACCAGCAAGAAGCGCAGCGCAAATCCTACGAGAGCGCCCCGAACGCGGGAACTCATCCAAGCCTCGCGCCTTTCACCCAATGGCAACGCCAAAATCTAAATCGCCTCGGATTCCGCGCCCAGTGGCAAAATTACTTCAATGATGTCGACGTCTTCCTCTCACCGGTAGCATTCACACCCGCATTCCCACACGATCACAGCGATCCGCAAACTGAGCGCACCATCGCGACCTCCGCCGGCCCGCGCCACTATATGGATATGCTCAACTGGATCGCCCCCGCCACGCTAACCGGCTGCCCCGCAACAGCAGCCCCGATCGGCGAAACTCCCGAAGGCCTGCCGGTAGGAATCCAAATCACAGGTCCGTTCTGGGAGGACGACACACCAATAAAATTCGCAGAATTGCTCTCACAAGAAATCGGCGGCTTCAAACCCCCGCCAGGCTACGAAGCATAACCGCACGCAATCGCGTCGTAGGGGCCGGGGTTTACCACCGGCCCGGTGTGGCTTTAGGTTTTCGCATTTGACGTTGCCGTCGTAGGGGCGCCGCTTGCTGCGCCCGCCCCGGTAACGCCCAGCGCAAACGAACGCCAAAGTCTCTACGTAAATCGAACCGGCAGTTCCGGAATTCCCCCGCGACGAAATAACCTAGGTAGGCCCCAAAGGCAGAAAATACTGCGTCCCCTTCACCGGCAAACGCACCCGCTGCAACAATTCCTGCAAATCCTGATTCCGCTCTACAAAATCAATCTCCGAAGTATCCACCACCAAAAGATTCGAAGCCGAATAACGAAAGAAAAAATGCTCGTAAGCCTGCGAAACCGCCTCCAAATACTCGGGCGAAATGTCGCTCTCCGCCGCCACCCCGCGTTTCGAAACGCGCTTCAGCAAAACCTCCGGCTTAGCCTGCAAATAAATCACCAAATCAGGCGCCGGCACCGAAGGCGCAAAAATCTCGTAATAGCGCTCGTAAAGTTTCAGCTCTTCATTATTAAGATTGATGTAAGCGAAAATTTTATCTTTCTCAAAAAGAAAATCGCTAACCACCGGCGTCGGATTCTCCTCCAAACGCAACTCATTCAACCGCCGGAACCGCTCGATCAAAAAATACATCTGCGAACTAAAAGCCGAACCAGGCTTCTCCGCATAAAAATCCGCAAGAAACGGATTATCTTCGCAATCAAAAACGCGCCGCGCGTGCAAGCTCTCCGCCAAAGCCTTAGCCAAGGTAGATTTCCCCACGCGAATAGGCCCTTCAATCACAATGTGCCGCGGAGTTTTGAAAGCCGGCGTAGTCACGGGCCGCGATTATAGCAAACGCCGCAACCCGGACTCGCAGCGAAGCAAAGTAGCGCCGGCGTCCCTGCCGGCATCCGACGATCGCAAACCCCGGCAAAAAGCAAACTCATGGACGGCCCGAGACGTCAATTAAAGAGCGCAGCAGCCGCCGTCCGCAAATTCACATTCAAGCCCAATCAAAAGCACGATACGATGTGCCCTCCAAGCATCGTCGTCACAATCGAGCAAAGAGGAATTTCTCCATGCCCTTTTTTCAAGTACTGCTTCTCGCTTTTCTAATCGGCGGCGTTTCCGGCCTGCGCACGTTCACCGGCCCAGCCACAACGGCCTGGGGCGCTCACCTCCGATGGCTCGGCGTCAGCAACTCGCTCTTCGCGTGGATGAGCTCGATCGCCGCCGTCGCCGTTTTCACGCTGCTCGCACTACTCGAATTGGTCATGGATAAACTCCCTTCCACCCCCAGCCGGCTAAGACCTGCGGGATTGATCGGGCGCACCATCTCGGGTGTACTTTGTGGAGGGTGCCTCGCCTACGCAGGCGGCCAATCACCCCTACTTGGAGCCGTAGCAGGAATTGCCGGTGCAATCGCCGGCGCCTTCGCAGGAAATAGAATTCGCGCAAGCCTGGTAAAAGCCCTAAAGGTCCCCGATTTCGTAATCGCTCTCTTGGAGGACGCTGTAGCGATCTCCAGTGGACTTTTTATCGTGTCGCGATTCTAACAAGGAGCAAAGAGCGATTTCGTAGCGCTGGCGTCCCGCCGGCTCTTACGATCGCAAGTGTCAACAAATGGCGTGATGATCGGCGGCGCGAGTACGCAGATTCAATGCGCGCTTAAAAATTGCCAAAAAACGGAAGCCACAGTCATCCCGAATCCCCTTCAGGGGTCAGGGATCTGCATTTGCACTTGCCGTTTCTTAAGTCTGAAATTTCAAATCTGAAATTTTAAATGTCCGATGTCTTTGCTGTTGCAAAAGCGCTGCATAAATTTTATTGCCAAGACTTCGCAATCGCCGCCACGATTCTAGCCAGCGCGTCAGCATCTCGCGTATCAATCACCTCAGCCGGCGAGTGCGAATAACGCAAAGGCCACCCCAGCGCAATATCCACTGATCCATACCGCGTAAACGCCGAGCCATCGTTCCCGCCGCCAGTAGCCCCAAACTGCACCGGAATTTTATTCGCAGCCGCAAGCTGCTTCACTTTTTCCACTAGCGCAGTCGGAACAATATTCGAATTATCCACAGCCCGAATCACGAATCCCTTGCCAATAGGCGCGGCAGCAAACCGTTTCGACTCCAGCGGCGAATCCGAGCTAACAAAAGTATCCACAGCAAAAACAAAATCCGGCGCCCGACCCTCCGCAGCCAGCCGTTTCGCCACGCCCGCCGCCCCATTCAACCCAACTTCCTCGCGCGTAGACCAAACAAAAGTAACATCGCGATTCTCGAGCGGCCGCCCCAGCGCCCACACCGCCGAAACCAGCGCCGCGTCGCCCACGCGATCGTCAAAGCTGCGTCCGTTCGCACGCGCGCCTAGCAGCGGACGATATTCTTTCGGAATGGTCACCCAGTCGCCGATTTTCACGCCGATCTTGGCCGCTTCCTCAGCGGAGCGAGCCCCAACATCCACGCGCACGGCCGCATCGCGATCCTTCGGCCATTGAAATCCAGCCAGGTCCCACCCACCCGGCAATTCGACGACAGCCGCATAACTCGCGCCGCCATCGGAATGTACGATCGCGGGATGCCCAGCATAAAAACTCACGTCCCCGCCGCCTTTCCAAGCCGCATCCAGGTGCCCATCCTTACCGATTCCGGTAACTTCAAATCCTATTTCATCCATGTGCGCGACAACAACAATGCGCGGCCCCTTCGCCGATTGCCCGCCAAGATGCAAAATCAAATTCCCGTCTTCATCGGTCTCAGTTTTCGCCCATGCAGGAAGTTGTTGCTGAATTCGCTGCCGCACAGCGCCTTCATGCCCGCTCACTCCATAAGTCTCAACCAACTCCTTCAGCAGCACCTCGATTTTCTGAGGACCGGGCGACCTTTCACTTTTTCCGTCCGCCGTCGCGCTCGAGTTTCCTCCAGGCGCTTTCGCGCCGACGTAGGCTTCGATCAAATCGCTGAGATGCGTCAGGTCGGCTTCATCGATCATTTCCGCGGGCGTCGAGGGCCAAGCCGCGGCGATGCCGATGTGAGCCCAGCGGCCCGGCAATGTGGCAGGCGGCAAATAACCTTGCGGAAGCAACGGTGCGGAAAAGTCAGCGGCAACGGGAATTTTGTTCAGCTCGGCAATTTGCTTGATCTCGGCGGGAAACTCTACGACCGTTTCGCCGACTTGCGTGAGTCCAATCAACACGCCGCTGCCCATTTCCTGCCGCGGAGCCCGGCGCACAGTTTGCATTCCCGGAACGACTCCGCCAGCCGTCAGCCGGCCCACATAAACCATTTCGTCAGGCTTCACGCGATCGAGAATGCGCTGCAGGCCGCGCGCGCCAGTCCACTGCTGCACAACGAAAGACACGGTAAGCGTGCCCTTCAACTTCGCGCGATCCAGATGCCGCAGCGATTCGATCACCGCGACCGCGCCATAGCGATCACCGATCCCCGCTGCGTTCCAATGCCCGTTCGCGTTTGCCGCACTGCGATCGATTCCCACGGGGCTGAGATTGTCCACACCGGCGCGGCGCACTTCTTCCGCCGATGCCGCGCCGATATCCACGTACAAATTCTCGATATCGTTCATCTTCGGCGTTTCCGCACGGCCTGGCTGCAAATGCACAGAAAGCCCGGCCACCACGCCATCAATCCATTTGCCCTGCGCGCTGCGCACGCGGACCGGTTGGGCGGCGTAGAGTTCCTCGAAAAGCGGAATGGCGCCATTCTGCGGAAGCCGCTGCAGCCGCAGATACCCATCTTCAGTAACGTCGCTAACGACGAACCCAGGCTCATCGAGCGCCGCAACGATCAGTCGGTTCGGCGAGCCGCTGCCGATGGTGACCGTCACGTCGCCGATATTGTCGGTCTGCGGCGAAAATGCCGAGAGTTCCTTCGCAATCCTCGCGCCAAGTTCCTGCTCGTATCCGGAAATCGCCGGCGTATAAGAAAATTCCCGCAAATCGACCAGCATATCGCCGCCAACATGCGCGTCCGCCGAAGATTGCGCCCACGCCCGCAGCGAACAAGCCAGCATTACAAATGTCGCAACGGCAATACTCATTGCGAGCGAAGTTCGCCTCATTCCATCCTCTCCTTCAGCACTTAAGTCAGGAAGCCCGGCCGCTAGCCGTGGCATCTGCGGACACGCGGCAGATTTCCGCGACAAGAACTTCACGCCGGTCCAAAGCCGCCCGCGCGCTCTTGTTCAGAATGATCCAGTAAACGAGAAACGTCCCCGCAGCAAGAGGAAGAAACGCCACGCCCGCAAGCCACACCTGGCCGAAGTGATAAGCTCCAAAAATAACAAGCGCCGACACGCCGACGACAAATATTTGCACAAACATCCCCACAAAGCCCGTAGCCGCGCTGGCGCGTTGCCGCCCAAACGTGGCCAGATCGTGCCGCTTCGGCGAATACACGGACATAAGATTTCCAGCGGCGAGATTAAGCGGGAACGCGAAGAGTAGCGCCGCGAGTGTGATTAAAAGAATGTCTGCGCGCGGAGGACTGTAAAGAAAAGAGGTGGCGATATAGACCAGCGCGATATTGATGGCCAGCACCGTTGTGTGCGAAATATTCTTCGCCAACAGCACGTCGCGCATCGGCACCGGCGCGATTAGGAAAAATTGCAGCCCGCTGCCATCCCCGCCGAACGAGTTGTACACAATATTGGTCAGCATCAACAGCGCGTAGGCACAGCCCACCGGAAACGCCCAGTCCGACAAGTGCGACAGAAACCCGCGGCTCGCGCCCGACGCCGCCGGATTTAACCGGAAGAGCACCAGGATCACGATCGGCATCACGAACATGAACAGCACCGGGCCGCTGCGCAGCAAATAGCGCGTCTCTTTTTCAAAGATGGCCGCGATCGGCCCCGAGAGCCCGCGCAAATCCCAACCCTCGCGCACTTTTTCGCCGCCCCGGACCACCACGGGCGCCGCCGCTTCGCTCAGATTTTCACCCAGAAATTGCGCGCGCAGCCGCCGGTTCAGCAGCATCGCCAGCAGAGCGGAGTAGGCCCCCAGCGCCGCGCATGCGTACAGGCCCGGCAAAATGTCTCCGGCATGAAATTGCTGCAGCGAGAAACTTGCCAGACCCGGCGGAAAAAATGTCGCAATATTCGCGATGGATGTGAGTGAGACGCGTGCGCCGGCGCGATGCCTTTCGAGTCGCATCGCCACTGGCGTGATGAACTGAATGCCAACAATCAGAAAGAGAAAGACGAGACCGAGTACTTCGCGGGTTTTCCGCTGCGCCAACCACCGCTCCAGCCACAGATAAACCGCGCGCGAAAGAAGCAAATTCAAGATCGCAAAACCCAGCAATGCCAGCGCCGCGCCAGGCAGCAGCGCAGGCGAAGCCACGCCGATTCCTAGCAGCATCGCCCCAAGCCACAGCAGACTTACGAGACAAACCGGCTCGATGAGCCCATAAAAAAATGCCAACCACCAATACGTGGAGAACGTCATCGGAAAACGCAGCAACGTCGCAAATTCGAATGGCACCGAGGCCAGTGAGCCCAGCACCGGATAAAGCTGCCAGAACGCGAAAATAATCCACAGCGCGATGGCCAGATAGTCGGGATGGTCTTGTGCAGTCGCAAGATACGACAGCGGCACTAGAAAAACCGCTCCGCCCAGCGCCAGCATCGTCACCGAAAATCCCACGAACACGCGCGACACCAACTCCAAGCGCCCGCGAATCGTGCGCAGAGAATTGACCAGTAGCCGCCAGCGCAATTCAGCAACCGCCGAAAAAAGGTCGAAGCTTTTCGGCCCGCGTGGACGCTCGGCGACGCCCGCAGGCAGCGGGCTCACGCCAGCCATGTCAGTTCCTGGCCGGTAAGCCGCGCGCCTCCGACAATTTCGAGGAAAATTTGCTCGAGCGTAAGTTTTTCATGCGGCCGAGCGCCGGCATCTCCGTCCCCAGCGCCAACGCCCGCCACGCGCGCTTCCACCCCGCTGCGCAATTCATCAATCGAGCCCTGCGCCACCAGCCGCCCCTGATGAATAATCGCCACGTGGCTGCAAAGCCGCTCCACAATCTCCAGCACATGCGACGTCAAAAAAATCGTCGCCCCATGCGCGATCATCCGCTGCAGCATCGCCTTCAAAGTCCCCGAAGCAATCGCATCCACGCCTTCGAACGGCTCATCCAAAAATAAAATCTTCGGCCCGTGAATCACCGCAGCAGCCATCGCCAATTTCTTCTGCATACCGTGCGAGTAATCGGTCACCAACGCCTTCGGCCGGTCGCTCAACTGCATAAAATCCAGCAATTCAGCCGCTCGCTGCGCCGCCGTTTTGCGATCCAGTCCATACATGCGCCCAACAAAATTCAAATATTCCGATCCAGTAAGCCGCCCAAAAAGCGCCAGCCCCTCTGGCACCACGCCAATCTGCCGCTTCACCGTCACCGGATCGGCCACCAAATCGGTCCCGAGAATGGTGATGCGGCCTTCGCTAGGCGCGAGCAATCCGGTCAGCATTTTTATCGTTGTAGATTTTCCAGCCCCGTTCGGCCCGAGGAATCCGAAAAATTGCCCGGGCGCCACGCTCAAATTCACATGGTCAACGGCAAGAAGCTGGCCAAAACGGCGCGTGAGATTTTCTGTGGCAATTGCTGGTGCGGACATGAGCGCTTAAATGTAGCACAAGCAGAATTTATCAGCGTGATTGGCCAACAGAAGAAGTGGCCGCCGCAAGTTGCGGCAGCAACGCCAGCACCGCCGGCAATTCGATCCGGAAAGTAGCCCCGCCATCGACGCGATTAAATCCGGTAATCGTGCCGCCATGCTCCTGAATAATCCCGTAGCAAATGCTCAAGCCCAACCCCGAGCCTTTACCCACCGGCTTCGTCGTATAAAAAGGATCGAAAACGCGCTCCGGTTCCGAAAGCCCCGGCCCGGTATCGGAAAATTCGATCGCCACATTGGTGCGCTCGCGTTCCGTGCGCACCGTAAGCACGCCTCCGCCAGTCGCTTCCATCGCGTCCACCGCATTGCTGATCATCTGGAAGAAAACTTGCAGCAATTGATTCGGGTCGCCGCGCACCGCCGGCAAAATTCCGCGATTCTGCACCTCGATGCGGATATTCTTGCTCCTCAAATCCAGCGTGCGCAGTTGAATCGCCCCGTTCAAAGTGGAAGTCAAATCCAGCAACTGTTTCTCAGCCGGCACTTGCCGCGCAAAGCTCAAAAGATTGGTCACCAATTCGCGTGTACGCCGCGCCTGATCGCGAATCTTTTCCGCCAAACTACGCGCCCGCGGCCCCGCCGATTCCTCATCCACCAGCAAATCCGAATAACCAAGAATCGCCGTCAGCGGATTATTAATTTCATGCGCCGCCCCCGCAGCCAGTTGCCCCAGCGATGCCAGCTTCTCCGACTGCACGAATTGGCTCTGCAAGCGCTTCAAATTATCCAGCGAATTCTGCAGCGTTTTCACCAAGCGCTGCCGTTCCTGATTGATGAGCTGCTGCCGGAAAAATACCAAGCCCATTCCCACCATCAACGCCACCAGCGTAAGCATCAATCGGAATTCGCGCACCGCCGAAGGCGCCCGGCTTAGAAATATGCTCCATCCCGCCAGAAACGGAATGAAAAGCACGCCCGCAATCGCCAACCACTGCGGCCAATGCCGCCCGAATTCTTCCCAATGCGCATTTTGATCCGGCTCAAGCTTCATGCGCCGCGCCATCATTCCGAGCATGCCCAGCCAAAGAAACGTCACCACATAAGCCAGATCGTAAATGCTGCCGGAAGAATACGACCCGGAAAGCGATGCCCACGCGATCACCAGAAATCCAACCGTGTGCACCACCGCAATGCCCAGCAAGTGCCCATAAATTTTCCGCCAGGCGCTGCGCGTCTGAAAAAGCAAAAAGATCAATCCGCAGATGTAAACAATATTTTCGCCAATGTAAGCCTGCCACCCGCGAATCAAATAAAGTTGCGGATTCGGCGCCACATAAATCCACGGCAGCGTCGAAAACGCATACACATAAATCCAAGTCGTAGCCAGCAGCGATAAATCGATAATCCCGTAACGCAAAGTCTCGCGCAATCCGCGCGCATGCGGCTGCAAAGCCAGCGCCGCCATAAACGGCACCGGGTGCAAAAAATAAGCAATGTTTCCGAGGTAGGTGTAGCCCGAAGGATGTCCGAGCACCAGCTCGGTGTACGTCCACATCAACGAGCCCACCAGCCACAGCCCGCACCCTGCCGCCATCAAAATCCAAAATGAATTTGTGCGACGGTAAGGCGTCCCCGCATTCGCGAGCAGCGCCGCATTCGCCAGCAACGGCAGCAGGCACAGGAAAATATCGCCGAAAGTAGTCTGCGAATGTCCGCGCGGCAAAACCAGCGCCACCACCGTAAATCCCACGCCGAGTACAAGCCACGGTGCGATTACCGACACGGACAGCGTTCGAGAGGAATGGACCCCAGATTCCATTTCCTTCGACTTTAGCGCAGACTGGCCCCGCCAGTTCCTCCCAACGCGCCCGCCACATGCGAAAAGATTACGGGTGCGATGAATTCCAGTCATCCAGAGTTAAAATGACGCCCCATGCAACTCTGGTTTGCGCATCAAAGCGCGGTCACTCTCCGCGAGCAGCTCGTCACCCAGATTATTCTCGGCATCCTCAGCGACGATCTCCCCGCCGGCCAGCGCCTCCCCAGCACTCGCGAACTCGCCCGCCGCTTCCGCCTGCATCCCAACACCGTCAGCGCCGGCTATCGTCAACTCGCCCGCGAGCGCTGGGTCGAATTTCGCCGCGGCAGCGGCTGCTACGTCCGCAACACAAAGCCGGAAAGCGCCATCACTCCCTCCCGCGCACTAGATCAATTAGTCGCCGAGCTTCTACGCGACGCCCGCAAACTCGGCCTCTCGCTAGCCACCGTCCGCGCCCGCCTCCGCCACTGGTTCGACCTCCAACCTCCCGATCATTTCCTCCTAATCGAGCCCGACGAAGAATTGCGCCGCATCCTAGCCGTAGAAATGCAACAAGCCGTCAAGCTCCCGGTAAAAAGCAGCGGCCTGCAAGATGCGCAACTCGCAACGGAACTCGTAGGCGCCATCCCCGTCGCGCTAGCCGGCAAAGAAAAATCCATACGCCAGAAATTACCCGAAGCCGCCGAATTACTCTCGCTGCAAGTTCGCTCCGTCCCCACATCGCTCTCCGGCTGGCTGCCCGCTCCTCCCGGCGTGCTCCTCGGCATAGCCTCGCACTGGCCAGGCTTCCTAAAATTAGCCCGCACCATGCTCACCGCCGCGGGCTTCGATTCCGACACGCTCGTCTTCCGCGACGCCCGCAAGCCCAACTGGCAGCGCGGCCTGAAAGAAACCGCCGCAATAATCTGCGATCTGCAAACCGCCATCGAGCTGCCGGAAAAAACTTTGAAAGTTCCGTTCCCCCTAGTCTCCGAATCCTCGCTAGCCGAACTGCGCCGCTACGAACAATTCATCACCAACCCGCTAGTCCTACCCGCGTAACGCCGCCACTGTGACACCCGCGAAAGTGTCCTAACCACACACCGCCGCGCCAAGTTTCCACGCAGCATTACGTAGCGGTGGCTTCAGCCCAGCATCTTCCGCAAGCCCAAATGCCGCAAAGGAATCCACAAATGCACCCAGCCAGCTCAACGCATGCGAATCATCAAGTCCGCCAATTCCTAGCCGTCTTACTAGCCGCTCTGTTAGCCGCGCCCGCCGCCACAGCCCGCGACATTCACGATTGGTCCAACGTAAAAAAACTAAATCCCGGCACCGCCGTCCACGTCCAACTCTGGTCCGGCGAAAATCTAGCCGGCGAACTCGACGCCGCCAGCGATTCGACGCTGCGCCTAAGCGTAGCCGACAGCACCACCCCGCAAGCCGGCTGGTCGCGCACCCTCGATCGCGCCAAAATCCACCGCGTAGCCCGAATCCGCCGCAGCGATCTACCCAATCCCAATCACTGGATGCTCGGCGGTGCCGTGGCAGGCGGCATAGCAGGCATAGCCGTCGGCGCGGCGAAAGACGCCAAGCAAGGCAACAACGGCCGCTGGATCGTCGACGGTTTCGGCGGCGCAGTCCTGGGTTTCGTAGCGGCGCTAGCCGTAGTCGGCGGTGTCCTAGTCGTAAAGACGGTAAGCAACTCGACCCACGTCCGCGTAGTCTACGAGGATGCCGGCAATCCACCGCCGCCCCAGTAGCACAGCCACTCCTGGCTGTGTCCGGTATTAATGACAACGAAACCGCCAATGTATTCGAGCCGCGCGCCGTGTCCAAATCGTTATCCACTGGCAAGCAACCGTATTGCCGCCTTTACTCAAATTAAATATTATCTTCCTGATTGTATTTAGTGATGCCGACCCTCTCTCCTTTCTGCGGCGCAGCCGCCCACGAGCATCCATCCAAGCTCTTCACTCAAAGAGTACACCTCCTAATTTTGCAAATGATCGGCTTACTCCTGTTAGTCGTCACAGGAACCTGCGCACCCGCCGTACTCGCTCAAGATTGGACCGTCACCCAGACGATCAACGTAGGAGAAGTACCCGAAAGGCTAGCACTCACCGCCGACGGCCGAACGTTGTACGTCTCAAACCGCGTCAGCGGCACGATCTCAATAATCGACACAGCCACCGCCACAGTCGCTACCACTCTAAAAGTCGGCGCTTCGGCCGGCACAATTGTGGCGAGCCATGATGGCCGCCACGTCTATGTCTTGGTGCACCCCGATCGCCGCGACGAGACTTGCGCTCTAGCAATCATCACCACCGCTGACCAATCCATTCGCATCGTCCCGCTCCCCGGCGAACGCTGGGATGAACTCGCCATCACCCGCGATGACCAAATCTTGTATCTCACCAACACCGTCGAAAAAATCCACCGTTTCAATGGCGCAGTATGGGCCCTGCATCTCCCCAACGAGCAATTCGCGACCGTGATTCAAGACGACTCAGGCTGTCCCACCGGCATCGCCCTTTCCAAGGACGAACAGCGTATTTTCGTCAGTTACCAATGCTTCGGCCCCGGCGGCTACGTGGCCCACGACGCCATCGGCGTCTACGAACTCCCTTCCTATCGCCGCATCGCCGCCATCGCCGGCCTAGCGAATGTTGGCGGCCAAATTGCCGCTTCCCCAGATGGCCGCTTCGTTTGGGTGCAGGGCATCGACGCGTGCTCCCGCCCGGATTATCCGCACGAGGGCTGCGCCGCAGTCCCTTCGCGAGTAGTCAACGTGATCGACGCCCAGGAATTGAAACTTCGCAAGACTTACGGATTTTCGCTCGAGGACGGCAATGGCAGAATTTCGTTTTCGCCCAACGGCCACGCCTTCATCGGCGACGGAATTTATTTGAAGCAAGTTGCCGCCGAAGATTTAGACGCCGTGAAGCGCCTGCCCATCGCCAGCACCGGCGAGGTGGCCTTTCAGTCGGACGGAAAAACGGCCTACGCGACGGTAACGGATAAAAACGTGGTCGATGTTCTCCAAGTCGCTGCGACGGCGGCCCAGCCGGCCGCCGGTGCGTCAGCGCTGACCCTTCAGACGGTGCTGAATGTTATGCTCAAGCAAAATTGCGCCGAGGACGCGGGCGTAGTTGCCGCCGCTCGCGCGCAAATTAGCGAGCTTGAATCCGCAGCGCATCCGACCCGCGAACAGCTCGCCCTCATCGCATCGCTGAAGAAGCAGTCTGACAACTGTTATTGGGTGCGGCCCGATCGCGTGGCCAGCGTCCTGGCCGAGCGCGGAGTCGTTCCGGCAAAACCCGGATCAAAATCTCCCGCGGTCAAAGCAGATTCCAATGTGTACGGCGCGGTTATCGAATCGCTCGTTTCCTCGGGAACGCCCTCGGATTTGAGCGTTGTCCCGCGGCTTTTGGACGCCAAGACGGACCAGGAGTATGCCGATGCGGGTCACTTGGAAGCCGCCAAGAAAGAATTGAGCGGGCTCTACGCCATCCCGAATCCCAGCCCGCAACAAAAAGAAAGCATCAAGCGGCTGCAGCAGCAGATCCGCGAGATGAGCAGCCGTAATTCCGGCGCCCTGAGTGACGTCGAAATTCGCGACGTGACCGGCCGCTTGGGCCTCGGCAGCAATCGTTTGCAGAAGGAGCTGGAAAATATCAAGAATTCCGCGCTCGTGCTCTACACCATCATCGGCGAGAACAGCTATCACACGATTTTAGTCTCAGCCGACGGGCCGCCAGTGAGCTGGGAGGGATTGGACGCCTCGGGACACGCAGTGAGCCGCGAGGAGATTCGCCGCTTGGCTACAGAATTTCGCAATAATCTTCAGGTCGCCTCCGGCGATCCGCGGCCCGCGGCAGATCAGCTTTTTCGCATCATCATCGGCTCGCACCTAGCGCAACTCGAACGCGCTAAGACGCTCGTTTGGGTTTTGGACGATGAACTCCGCTACGTTCCGATGGCCGCACTTTACGATGAACGAAATTCCCGCTACCTGGTCGAGCGCTTCAGCAACGTCGTAATGACTCGATCGGACGCCTTTCAGGCCGAAGAAGTTCACGTCCCGTTGCGCGCGCTGGCGCTGGGAGTTTCGGAATCGCGGGCGGGCTTACCGGCCTTGCCGGGCGTCACCAAAGAAATCAGCTCGATTTTCTACACCGAAGGCACTCACTCCTCCGCCGGATTTGTGCCCGCGAAAATTTTGGTAAACGATGCGTTCACTCCCTACGCCCTGCGCGCCGGCTTGCAGCAATCTTTTTCCATTGTGCATATCGCCAGCCATTTCGTCTTTGACGATCGGCAACCCGAGCAATCCTACTTGCTGCTAGGCGACGGCAAACTGAGTCTCGCGGAATTGAACGATCCAGTGAATGGCTACAATTTCAAGGGCGTGCGCCTGGTGACGCTCTCCGCTTGCGACACGGGAAAGGGCGCGGAACCCGGCAATGGCATTGAGATCCAAAGCCTGGGCGAGATTTTAGATAGCGGCGCCTGGTCGGTAATAGCCACCCTGTGGGCCATCAACGATGCCAGCACCAGCGATCTAATGCGCGAGTTCTACCAGGGGCTCGAACATGGCCAATCAAAGGCCGAAGCTCTGCAGAAAGCGCAGTTAGCTCTCCTCTGCGGCGGCGAGCACTGCGACGGCCACCCCTCGCACTACTCCCGGCCCTTCTACTGGGCCCCGTTCATTCTGACGGGCGATTGGCGCTGAACCCGCAATGCCTCTAGCGTTTTTCCGAAGGTTTGAGGTGGCGTGCTTCGGCCCCGGTTTCGCCTTCAAGTGTCGTTTCTGCCGTCAACGTCCCTTGCCACCTAACGCGCCCACGGTACTACGTATTGATACGGATGACGGACTCGCCATCCCCATGCTAACGTCGATAGGATTTGCTCATGAACCACGCTGCTCAAATTCGAAGCTGTGGCCCCGCACCCCGCGCTAACCACTCGCTCTTCCGGCCGCAAAAGCACCAAACAACCCACCGCCAGCCTAATCGGGAAAATAAAGCTTGTTTCCCAAATCACTATC
>JABDFR010000012.1:55740-57748 GCA_013286465.1 Acidobacteriota bacterium
GTACTCGACGCCTCGACCTGAAAATTTCTAATCGGGAATCACTACGATTAGAAATCCACGTAACCCGCACAAAACAAACGACCGGCCACCATTCTAATCGGGAAAATAACGCATGTTTTTCGAATCACTATCGACGCACCCGGCGCCCTGACCTGAAAATTTCTAATCGGGAAGCAAAACGATTAGAAATCCACCTAACTCAAACAAAACAAACGATCCAGGATCATTCTAATCGGGAAAAAGAAGCATGTTTTTCAGATCAACCCGTAGAGGCGGGCCTTTCCCGCTTCATCCGGAAGTCCCGCCCGCCTTTCGGCCATTTTCCCTCCTGCCCTGATCCAAACCCAAGAAAATCGGCAAAAATCTCGGAAAATCTCTCTGAGCACCCCTCATTTTTGTTTCGATTAGAATCGATCCCCACCATTTATTTTCTTCAACTTACAACGAAATTTAATCGCACCACGTTTCGATTAAGGCGAAGACCAGTAGCACAGCCACTCCGGGCTGTGTCCGCCGTAAGTTCAATGCAATCAATACGAATAAATGCAAATCAATCAAAGCGAGACAGGCAGGATCGCCCATGCCAGACAAATCACGCGACCGGTTCGATCAGCGCTTCGAGGCGCTCCCAATTCCTTTCGCGGGCGGTCTGCTTCTTCCGCGGTTGGGCTTCGAGGCGGGCCAGGACGGGGGCCCAGGTTTCTTCGAGCGAGCATGGCAGATGCAGCGGCTCGAGGCGTACGAGCGGCAGCGGGCTCGTTGATTCGAGAATTTGCTTGGCGCGCGCGCTGCCGGTGCGCCGCACGTGCTCTCTTAGCGCGCGGCGTATCCTGATTTCTTCGGCGGATTCGAGCGCACCGGGATTTGCGGCCCGCACGAATTCCTCGCTGAAGATGCCTTCAGCCAGGAATTCTTTCTGTACGTAGGCCAGGCCGCCCGTCATGCCGGACGCCAGGTTGATTCCGGCCGGGCCAAGGATGACTACGACGCCGGCGGTCATGTATTCGCAACCGTGCTGGCCCACGCCTTCGACGACGGCCAGCGCCCCGCTGTTGCGCACGGCGAATCGTTCGCCAGCCCGGCCTGCGATGTAGAGTTCGCCGGAGGTGGCGCCGTAGAGCGCCGTGTTGCCGGCGAGTAGATCGCCGCGTAGAGAGGCTTCTGGGCCGGCTTCGATGCCGATGACGCCGCCGCTCAGGCTTTTGCCTACGTAGTCGTTGGCTTCGCCGTGGAGGCGGAAGATTAGGCCGCTGATTAGAAAGGCGCCGAAGCTTTGGCCGGCGGCGCCGTAGAAATCGAATTGCGTTGGCTCGATGGACGATGATGCGAAATTTTTGCGGCGCAAGATGTGGCCGCTGAGATTGGCGCCAATACTGCGATCGGAATTTTCGATCGGGAAGGAGAGCGGATAACTCGAGTGCAGCTCGTACCCCTGGATCAATGCGGTTTCGAGCGAGCCTTTCGAGTTGGCGATGATTGCCGGTGGCTGCGCGAGATCGCCGCGCGTTTCGGGCGACGGCTCGAGAAGTTGTTCGACGGCGCGGGCGTTTGCTGCAACGCGCGGGCGCAGGCGATCGACCGCCCCTTGCGCGTCGGCTAACGAGCGCAGCCCCAACGCGGCCATGCGCTCGCGGACTTCTTTCGCGACGCCGAGGAAATAGTCCATCACCATTTCTGGTCGCCCGGCGAATCGTGCGCGCAGATTTTCATCCTGCGTGGCGATGCCTACTGGGCAGGTGTTGAGATGGCATTGGCGGGCCATGACGCAGCCGATCGCGAGAAGCGAGGAAGTGCCGAAGCCGAATTCGTCGGCGCCGAGTAACGCGGCGATGATTACGTCGCGCGCGAATTTGAAGCCGCCGTCTACGCGCAGGCTTACTCGATCGCGGAAGCCCATATGCAGTAGCGTGGTGTGCACTTTGCGCAGGCCGGCTTCCCACGGCAGGCCGGTATTTTTTATCGAGGTGAGCGGCGACGCTCCGGTGCCGCCGTCGAAGCCGGAAATGGT
>JABDFR010000013.1 GCA_013286465.1 Acidobacteriota bacterium
AACCCCACAAGCGACCGGCCTAGGGCTTTTCGTACCGCTGGCGTCCCTGCCGGCTCCTTCAACTACCGTTCTCGTCGAAGGCAAAACCCGCGCTCGAACCGCACAGTAAGATGGAACCGTCTTTCGTAGCGCTGGCGTCCCGCCGGCTCCGACGACCACCGTTCCCGAGACAGGCAATACTCACGGCCGGACTACACGACAAAACCGAAGCCCCTTCCGAACAGCTCGCTCCGTCGAAGTAAGCGCCTCTAGCTGGCGCACACCCCGTAAGAGCCGGCGAGACGCCAGCGCTACAAAACCAACCCCGTTGAATCCTGCACAACGCCACTCAATTTCGTTGTCAGTGCCGAGCACGCGCGGAGTTATATTCAAGTATTGCGGTCGCCCGCGATTCGCAACACGTGTCTCTGACGGGGGTCGGAGAAACACGGTCGCGCGACCAAGCACGCACCTCCAATGGCAGAAATCGCAAAACAACTCGAGCGAGCCAGGCGCAGTCTCGAAAAAAACAAACTGCGCGACGCCGTCGAAGAATATCAAGCCATCTTCGACGAAGCCCCCTCGAATCAAGAAGCCATCCTGGCTCTGGGCGATCTCTACGTCCGCCTCAATGAACCCGTCCGCGCCGCCCATTACTACGGCCTGCAATTCGATCGCCTCCTCGATGCCAGCGACACCGCCAAAGCCGCCGCCATCTATGGCCGTTTCCTCCGCGGAGTCCCGCAACCAGCCGAGCGCCTGATCCGCTACGCCGTCCAACTCCAAAAGCAAAATCGCATCGCCGAAGCCGTCGAGCAATACAACGCCGCCGCCGAGCGCTATAACGAAATGAATCAGGCGACCGACGCTCTCAGCTGCTATGAAAAAATCGCTCAGCTCGATTCCGACAACCCCAACCGTCATCTAGTCGTGGCGGAGTTAGCGGAAAAACTCGGCCAAAAAGATCTCTCCTCGCACAGCTATTTGCGCGCCGGCCAACTCTGCCAATCTCTCGGCGAAGTCGATCTAGCGCTCGAATATTTCCGACACGCGCACGAACTCGCGCCCAATGATCGAACCGTCGCCTTGTTCTTCGCCGAGGCCCGACTCCGCCACGGAAATCCCGCCGGCGCAGTCGAGCTACTCGATCCTTTCGCCGACGGAAATAACGACACCACTTTTCTCGCGCTATTCGGCGAAGGCCTCCTGCGCACCAGCCAACTCGATCGCGCCCGCGACGCCTTCGTAGCCTTCTACCGCCAAAAGCAGGATGGCTTCACCAAAATGTTCGAGCTAGCAGGCGCCTACATCCGCACCGGCGAAGATGACAAGGGCGCGGACGTCCTGCAGGTAACCAAGGAGTGGATGAAGTCGGTCCGCCGCGAAAATGAATTCGCCGCCCAAGTAGACCGCATGACCACGGTCTATCCGAATTCTCTGGAACTGGCGAAACTAGTAGCCCAGCTCTACGAAGAACTAAATCGCGAAACCAAGTATTTCGACTCGCTCGTTCATCTCTTCGATCTCTATTTCGACTCCGGCAACATCAAAGCCGCATGCGACGTCCTAGACCGCCTGGTAGACATCGATCCCTACGACTATCGCAATCACCAACGCATCGCCAAGCTGCAAGGTAAAGCCGATCCAGCCTTCCTGAAAAATATCCTGGCCCGCGCCGCAAAAGCCGCCTCCGTAATTACGCGTCCCGAAGGTTTCAATGCCGGCGGCACGCGCGGCGAGCGCCCCGCCCCGCAGCAGGAGGAGCACAAAGCCCAGCAAGCCCTCGACGATCTCATCGTGCAGGTGGAAATTTTCCTGCAGTATTCGCTGCACGCTAAAGCCGTAGAGCGCTTGGAACGAATCGCCGAAATTTTCCCCGGCGAAGAAGAAAAAAACGAGCGCCTCCACAATTTATTCGAGCGCGCCAACTGGTGGCCGAAAGGGAAGCCGAAGCCCGCTCCCAAACCAGCCGCCACGCCAACGGTCGCTCCCGGAATTCCCGCTGCATCGCCCGCAGCCCCGGTCGCCGGAATTCTCGGCTTCGACGTAGACACCCAGCGCGACCTCTCGCAAATTTCCGAATTCACGCGCCTCATGTACCGCCAAGCTACGCCGCACGAAGTAGCCAACGCCGCCGCCCTAGAAATCGGCAAATATCTAAACGTTTCCCGATGCATCGTAGAAATCGACGCTGGCAAAGACGAACCACCGCTAACCGCAGAATTCACCGGCCCAGGAATCGTCCCGGCGGCAAGCACGCAGATCGCCTCGATCGTCGCCATGCTAGGAAGCTCCCCGCCCGACACGCTAGGCGGAATCGAGCTAAGCGGCCCAGGAATTCCAGCCCTCCGCGAATTAAAACTGGAGACGGTCCTAGGCGTCCGCCTGGTAGACAAAGAAACGCGCGCTCCGTCAGGAGCCGTGCTGGTAGGCAGCGAGCGCATGCGCCAATGGCGCCCGAACGACAGCTTTTTCCTGCAAGCCGTAGGCGATCAGATTTTAATTTCCGCGAATCACACCAAGACGCAAGCCGTAGTCCGCACCATGGCCTTCGCCGACGAAAAAACCGGCCTAGTAAGCCGCGGCGCCTACGTAGCCTGCCTCCTGGCAGAATCCTCGCGAGCCCGCGCGCAAAACACCCCAGTCTCGCTAGTAATCCTGCACGTAGACGGCGGCGGCGAACTAATGCGTGCCCACGGCGACGCCGCCTTCGAAAAATACATCGAGCAACTAGCCCGATCGTTACGCAGCGCAGTCCGCCAAACCGACTTGGCGGTGAAATACACAGCCTGGTCCCTAGCCTTCATTCTCCCAGACACAAACTCAGGCAGCGCCAAACTGCTAGCTGAAAAGCTGCGCGCCACCGCGACAACAGTCCAAGCTCCCTGGAACGGCGAAGGCCTCTCGCTAAGCGCAGTAATAGCCGAAGCCGCCTACAGGCCATCCGATGACAATGAAGACAGAGTCACGGAATGGATCAACCGCGCCGAAGCCGGCCTAGACGAAGTCCGCGCCAAAGCCGAAGAAAAAATCCTAGTCCTCGCCTCGCCATGAAGTTTGTAGCGGCGGGGGTTCACCTCCCGCCCGGTGTGGCCTTGGGTGTTCTGTTTTCGTCAGCGTTCTAGCCGTGCCAGCAAACGACCTCTCGTAGTACCATCCTTAACTCAATCAATCGCCACGGAGAAAAAGCATGCCCCTGGAAAAAGTAGGCGTAGCAGGCTGCGGCCTAATGGGTTCAGGAATCGCCCAAGTAGCCGCGCAATCCGGCTGCGAAGTAATCGTCCGCGAAGTTTCCGCACCGCTAGTAGAAAAAGGCCTGCAATCCATAGAAAAAAATCTAGCCCGCCAGGTAGAAAAGGGAACGCTCCAAGCCGCCGATCGCCACAAAATCCGCGCCCGCCTAAAAGGCACCACCAACCTAGAAGATTTCAAAGATCGCGACATCGTAATCGAAGCCATCATCGAGCAACTTCCAGCAAAAAAAGAATTCTACAGCGCGCTCGACAAAATCTGCCCCAAGCACACCATCTTCGCCAGCAACACCTCCTCCATCCCGATCACAGAAATGGCCACAAGCACCACAAGGCCCGACCGCTTCATAGGTATGCACTTCTTCAACCCAGTCCCAGTGATGAAGCTGGTAGAAATAATCCGCACCATAGCCACAGATCCAAAAGTATTCGAAGAAGCCGTAGCCCTAGGCACCCGTTTCGGCAAAACGGTAGTCCGCACCACCGATCGCAGCGGCTTCATAGTGAATCGCCTGCTAGTGCCATATCTTCTCGATGCCGTACGCGCGCTCGAAGAAGGCGTAGCCTCAGTAGAGGATATCGATAATTCTATGAAGCTAGGCTGCGGCCATCCGATGGGCCCGCTGACGCTCCTGGATTTCGTAGGCCTAGACACGACGTACTACATCTCTCAAATCATGTTCGACGAATTCAAAGAAAAGCGCTTCGCCTCGCCGCCATTGTTGAAGCGCATGGTCCTGGCAGGCTGGAACGGCCGCAAAGCCGGCCGCGGCTTCTACGATTATTCAGACCCGGCAAAACCAAAAGCGCTGGACTTGCGATGAGCTACGAAAATATTTTGTACGAAGTAAAAGATCAAATCGCCCGCATAACCGTCAATCGCCCGCAAGTTCTGAATGCGTTGAATCGCGCCACAGTAGACGAACTAAGCCAAGCCTTCGATGCCGCCCGCGATGACGCCAATGTCCGCGTCCTAATCCTCACCGGCGCAGGCGAAAAATCCTTCGTAGCCGGCGCCGACATCAACGAAATCGCCAAACGCACCGCAACCGACGGCAAAGATTATTCTCTCTACGGCCAATCAGTCTTCCGCAAACTAGAAACAATGGGCAAACCGTCAATCGCCGCAATCAGCGGCTTCGCCCTAGGCGGCGGCTGCGAATTAGCGTTGTGCTGCTCCATCCGCCTAGCCAGCAAGAACGCAAAAATGGGCCAACCAGAAGTAAAACTAGGAATCCTCCCCGGCTACGGCGGCACCCCACGCCTAGCCCGTCTCTGCGGAAAAGGCGTAGCCCACGAACTCCTACTAACCGGCGAAATGATCAACGCCGAAGAAGCCCACCGAGTAGGCCTGGTAAATCACATCTACGAACCAGCCGATCTAATCCCCGCAGCAGAAAAAATGGCGCAGAAGATTATCGCCAACGCCCCGCTAGCCGTGAAATACGCCATGGAAGCAATCCAACACGGCACCGAAATGACCCAAGAAGAAGGCCTATTCCTGGAAGCCACGCTTTTCGGCCTATGCTGCGCCACCGAAGACATGCGCGAAGGAACGCGAGCGTTTCTGGAAAAGCGCCCGGCAAAATTCCAAGGCCGCTAAAAAAGAAATGAACGCGAACGAACACCACCGCCGCTGTCGTCCCGAATCCCCTTCAGGGGTGAGGGATCTGCATTCGCCGTTGCATTTGGTTTCGCATTCGCCTCTGCCTTCGCTGCCGCCTTTGCCTTCGCCGTTTCTTCAATCTGAAATTTCAAATTTGAAATTTCTTTCGGCCCTTACCTCGCTCGCACTCTCCGCTCGGCTCGCAAATCGATTTATGAGATAACTTCACAACGACCCAATGCCCAATAAACCCAAACCGAAATCCATCGCCGGAAATTTAACCGCCGCCAATCTACGCGTCGGCATCGTAATCAGCCGCTTCAACAGCTTCATCACCGAGCGCCTACTCGATGGCGCCCTCGACGCCCTCAATCGTTCCGGCGCGGCAGACGATCAAATCGAAATCGTCCGCGTCCCAGGCTCCTTCGAATTACCGGTAGCAGCAAAAAAATTAGCCCAATCGCACCACCCGGACGCCATCATCTGCATAGGCTGCGTCCTACGCGGCGAAACCTCGCACTACGAACACGTCTCCAACGAAGTAGCCCGCGGAATTCAACTAGCCCAAATGGACACCGGCGTCCCCATCGCTTTCTGCGTCCTAACCTGCGACACGCTAGAGCAAGCCATCGATCGCGCCGGCCTAAAATCCGGCAACAAAGGTTTCGAAGCCGGCCTAGCCGCCGTAGAAATGGGCAATCTCTCCCGCCAACTCCGCCCCGCAACGCCGGCAGCCCCACCCACGTCCAAATCCAAGAGCCCCCGAAAGCGCCGCTAGAATGACACTCCGCCGCAAATCCCGGGAATTCGCGCTACAAATGTTATTCGAGTGGGACCTCGGCCAGCAGAAAACCGCACAAGTAGAAAAGCATTTCTGGAAGTCTGCGAAAGCGGTCGAGTCCACGAAAAAATTCGCCCGCCAATTATTCGAAGGCGCAGTATCCCAAGCCGAAGCCAACGACAAACTAATCGTAGAGCTAGCGAAAAACTGGAAATTCGACCGCCTAGCCGCAGTAGACAGAAACATCCTGCGCCTGGCGATCTACGAATTGCGCGCAGGCACAGCCCCAGTGAAGGTAGTGCTAGATGAAGCGATAGAGCTAGCCAAAAAGTTTTCCTCGGAAGACTCCCCAGCCTTCCTAAACGGCGTCCTAGACGCCGCCGCAAAACAAATCGAATCCGCCGAGTAAATCGAAGCGAGGGTTCTCCATCTGCCGTTGTTCGCGCGCTTGCCGTTGCCTTTTTTCAAATCTGAAATTTCAAATTTGAAATTGCCTTTGCGTTTGCCTTCGTAGCGGCGCTCACTTGCTGCGTCCGCCGATGTAAGCCCCACCCAAACGCTCGCCGAAATCGCGCGCTTAACGCAATGCTCCTCACGCCTCAATATGCCCTTCCAAAATACAAACCGCCGACCCACTAACCCGCGGCGTGAGCTTCCCCCGCCCCGAATCCACCACCACCTCAATATGACTAGGCCGCTTCATCTCCACACCCTGCAAAATCCTCAATTGCTCGCCAGTCTTCAATTTTCCGTGCCGCACCAAATAAGCCCCCAAAGATCCGCCCGCCGATCCAGTAGCCGGATCCTCAATCTGTCCCGAGAACAACATCCCGCGCGAAAACACCTGCCCCGCCCCACCTAACGTGAAGCAATAAGCCATCTGCCCAACTCCGCGCACCAGCTTCGCCGTCTCCGCAGGATTCATTGAAATTTTCCCCAGCGCCTGACGCGAAGCAATCGGCACCATCAAATTAAAAATCCCGGTCGAAACAGCCTCAATCGGCAAATCCGCATCAATATCGCGCGGCCCGACTCCCAACGCCGCAGCCATCGCCTTACGCGGAATCTTCGTAGCCCGAAATTGCGCCGGCTTCTGCGTCATCGTAACGCGCACCGGCCGCCCATCATGAAACGAAAGCTCCACAGGCAAAATCCCCGCACCAGTCTGCTGCAAAATATGAACCTGCCCCTCAGCCGCAGGCACGACTCCAAGCTGCGCCAACAAAAACCAAGTCCCAATCACCGGATGCCCTGCCAAAGGCAATTCCTGCGTAGTAGTAAAAATCCGCAACCGCGCCAAGGCCCGGTTATTCGTAGGCCGCTGCACGAAAACGGTCTCCGAAAGATTCATCTCCCGCGCCACATCCTGCATCCGCTCTTTAGAAATCTCGTCGCCGTCGGTTATGACTGCAAGCGGATTGCCCTCATAGGCCTTCGTAGTAAAAACATCAAGCTGATACAGGCGTCGTTTCACAGGAAACTCCTCATGCCGTCTGGAATGAATCGGCCGTTGCCTTCGTAGGGGCGCTGGCTTGCTGCGCCCGCTCCGAGTAACGCGATCGAAAATGTCCGCAGTTAACTCCCAGGCCGCAAGCGCTTGTTAGAGTCCGCGTACGACGCTGGTAACTTCATCGAGTACGCGCTTGGTCGTCTCCGCCTTCGAAGTCTCGCAATAAACCCGCAACATATGCTCCGTCCCCGAAGCCCGCACCATCACCCAACCAATCTCCCCAAGATAAACTTTGATCCCATCCAGATCCTCGCGCCGAACAACCGGCCAATCGAGAATTTTTGTAAGCTTGGCGTTGGAGAAATAAGTGAGCGCTTTTTCTTTTTGTCCAGCATGCAATTCCAAATCCACGCGCCCGTAGTGATACTCGCCAAACTCCTTATGCAGCATGGCCACCAATTCCCCAAGACGCTTCCCATGCCAAGCCATCACCTCAGCCAGCAATAGCGCATTCACGGTAGCATCGCGCTCCGGAAGATACAGCTTGGTGCCAATGCCGCCGCTCTCCTCGCCGCCAATCAAGACATCGCCTTCCAACATCCGCTCAGCCACATACTTAAATCCAATCGGCGTCTCCCAAAGCTTCCGCCCAAATTTCGCCGCAATCTTGTCAATCAATTTAGTGGTAGAGAAAGTTTTCACCACGTCGCCAGGAATCTTCCGCGTTCCAGCAAGATGCCAAAGCAAAATCGCGAAAATCTGATGCGGCGTAATAAAGGTTCCATCGCGATCCACAGCCCCGATGCGATCCGCATCCCCATCGCACGCCAACCCAGCGTCATATTTGCCGGCAACCACCGCCTCACGCAGCGCGTCAATATGCGGCTCGATCGGCTCCGGATTCACCCCGCCAAAAAGCGGATCCCGCTTCGCACGGATTTCATCGCAAACAACACCATGCCGCGTCATAAGTTCGCGCAGCAGCCCGCGCCCCGCCCCATACATAGGATCCGCAAGAAATCGAAAATTAGCCGCGCGCAGCCGATCCCAATCCACAAGCTTCGCCAGCGATTCAAGATAAGGAGTGCGCACGTCGAGCGAATGAATCAAATCCTTGCGCGGCGGAAGAGGAGGCAAACCATCGCGCAACACGCCGGAGAGTTCACGTTCAATCTGCGCCACAATCGCCGGCGAAGCCGACCCGCCAAAGCTAGCCTTATATTTCACCCCGCTCCAGCGCGCCGGATTATGACTAGCCGTAATCTGAATCCCCCCAGCAGCCCCGCGCAATTTCACCAGCAACGAAACCGCAGGAGTAGGGCAAGCCTCAGCAGCCAAAAAAACCGGCGTCCCAGTCAAAGCCACAGCTTCAGCCGCCACGCGAGCAAATCGCTCCGAAGCAAACCGCGTGTCATACCCAACCACAACGCCAGCCTGCGGCGATTCGCAGCGCACCACATACCGCGCAATTGCGTAAGCCACCGTACGCACGTTCTCGTGCGTAACATCTTCGGCAATAACGCCGCGCCACCCATCCGTCCCAAATTTCAGTGTATTCACAGATGCGCTCACAGACGCGAAGTATACGTGATTCGCTCACCCGGGAAAGAACCGCATTGGCCTGCCCGTAGCGCTGGCGTCCCGCCGGCTCCGACGACCACGCCAAAAATCAAATCTCAACAGGCCGGCGGACTCAGCCCCCGATGTCGAAGCCGTAGCAGTTGCCGTTTCCCGTAGGGGCGCCGCTTGCTGCGCCCGCCGATGTAAATCGCACCCGGATGATCACTACGATTACTGCGCAAAACCGTTCCACTGTTCTCTGAATCCCGCCAACCTGCACGACGCCGACGGCTACAACAATTTCCGCAACTTCTGCTCCTCAATCCATTTCACAATCTTCCCCACATCCTGCGCCCGCTCCCGAGGACAAATCAAAATCGCATCCGGCGTATCCACCAACACCAAATCCTTCACGCCCACGGCAGCCACAAGCTTATTCGGGCTCCAAAAAAAGTTCCCCAAAGCATCCAGCGCCACAAAAGGCCCCGCCGAAACATTGGCATCAAGCTTCGGTGCCAACAATTCATAAACCGCCGCCCAAGACCCAATATCGCTCCAACCCACCTTCGCCGGAATCACAAAAACGCGCCGCTCATCGCGCTGCAACGTAGCCGGCTCCATAATCGCGTAATCCACAGAAATATTTTCCAGCCGCGGATAAACGCGCCGCAAAGCCCCCGCATACCGACGAGTCCCAAAAGTCTTCGCCAATCCACGAAGCGCCTCATACGTCTCCGGCAAATAGCGCTGCAAATTCTCAAGGAATGTCGACACGCGCCAAAAAAACATCCCGGCGTTCCAGAAGTAGCTCCCCGCTGCCACATACTTCTCAGCCACCGCCGCTTCCGGCTTCTCCGTGAATCGCTTCACGAGGTATGCAGCTTCACCCTGCAGGCGCCCAGCCGATTCTCCGCGCTCGATGTAGCCATAGCCAGTCTCCGGCCGCGTCGGCGGAATGCCCATCACCACCAAATTGCCGGGAGAACTGGCAAGCTCAAGCGCAGCCCGCACCAGCTTGCGGTAACGCGCCACGTCGCCGATGTAACTATCCGCAGGAAGCACCGCCATCAGCGCATCGCCGTGCTGATGCGCCAAATGAAACGCAGCCAGCCCAATCGCCGCAGCAGTATTCCGCCCGACCGGCTCGGCAATCACGTGCGAAGCGGGAACCCCAGGCAACTCGCGGCGCACCGCAGCCGCTTGCTCAATGTTGGTCACAGCCCAAAGGTTCTTCGAAGGAAAAAGCGGGGTGAGCCGCGCCGCAGTTTCGCGCAGCATAGTCGCCTCACCAGTGATGTTCAGCAGCTGCTTAGGCAAACGCGTCCGGCTACGCGGCCAAAAACGCGTCCCGCGCCCACCGGCCAACAAAACCGCGCAAGCCGGCAGCGCCTGTACTTTAGCCCGCGCCGGCGAGCTCACAAGTGCACCAATTTAGAAAGCAGCGATCGAGGCATAATCTGCGATTGTAAATGCCCGGCAAAGTCCGCGGGATTCAAAGGCACATAAGTCCGCAAAATTTTCGAGCGCCCTATAGGCTTAATCCGGTATTCCCCGCTCCCAGCAGGAAAAAACCAAGCTTGCCCGCGCGAATATTCATATTCCTCAAACCCAAATCCAAGCTTCCCACGCCCCTCCAGAATAATCTGCACTTCAAAATGAGAAGGCGTCATCTGCATCTCGAAAGGGAAGCGCGATTCAACCAGCACCGCGGCAAAATGCCGGCAAGCAACAATATAAGTCTCGTCCGCAACACCTGGCTTCACCCGAATCGGCACGAGCTTCCCACCGCGCGGTTCATCAAAGCGAATCACATCAAACGCCTTCTCCAAATGCAGCGTCCGAGGCTTCCCATCCGGCCCCACTCGGTTGAAATCAAAAATCCGGTACGTCAGATCCGAATATTCCTGAATCTCGCAAAGCGTCAATCCCGGCCCAATATAATGAACGGTCCCCGCCGGACAATAAATCGCATCCCCAGCCGCCACGGGCACGCGCTCAATCAATTCATCCGCATTGCCGTCATCAATCGCCTGCCGAAAAGATTCCCGAGTAACGCCATCCCGCAACCCAATCCAAACGGCAGCATCGCGTTCCGCCGACACCACATACCACATTTCCGTTTTCCCACGCCCGCCGGCAGCAATCTCATGTTTCGCCGCGTAAGAATCTTCAGGATGGACCTGCACCGATAGGCGATCGTTAGGAAAAATAAATTTCACCAGCAGAGGAAAATCTTTCTCGCGCGCAGCACTCTCGCCGCGCCACTCAACAGGCATCCGCCCCCAAGCGTGCGCCAAAGTCTCGCCCGCAAAAGGCCCATTCACAAAGCGGCTCTCGTAAGAAGTAAGCCAAGCCTCGCCAATCGGCTCAGCCAAATCCGTCATCTCAGGATAAAGAGGCGCCAGAGACCGAGCGCCCCAAATACGCGGCGTGAAAATTGGTTCAAGTCGTGCCGGCGCGGCATCCATTCCAGAATTAAGC
This sequence comes from Acidobacteriota bacterium, assembly GCA_013286465.1. GTDB lineage: Bacteria > Acidobacteriota > Terriglobia > Acidiferrales > UBA7541 > Palsa-147. Next base: position 11,109 of record JABDFR010000013.1, read on the forward strand.
CGCAGCCCCAGAAAAAAATCGCGTCAGCCGGCGCAACCCTTCCTCAATCCGCTCGATCGAAGTAGCGTAAGAAAGCCGCAAATGCGCAGGCGCCCCAAATGCAGCCCCGGGCACAACCGCCACATGCTCGTGTTCCAGCAGTTCGCGCGCGATCACAGTAGAATCACCAACACCTTTTCCGCCCCGCGCAGGAACTTTCGGAAACGCATAAAACGCCCCCTGCGGCTCGGTACACTCCACGCCAGGAATCGCCCGCAATCCAGAAACAATCTTCGCTCGACGCCGGTCGTACTCAGCCAACATCACGGCCACAGAATCCATAGGCCCGCGCAAAGCCTCCAGCGCCGCATACTGCGTCACCGAAGTAACATTCGAAACCGTCTGGCTCTGCAATTTAATCATCGCGGCTACCAGCGCCTCCGGCGCCAACGCATAACCCATTCGCCACCCAGTCATAGCAAAAGTTTTCGAGAGCGATCCGGCAATAATCACGGAATCTTTCGCGCCAGGCAAACTCGCAATCGAAAAAGGCTTCGCGCTCCCATAAACAAAATGCGAATAACATTCATCCGAAAGCAACCAGATCCCCCGCCGCTGGCAAACTTCCAAAATCCGCGCAAACTCCCCCTCCGGAATCACCGCCCCAGTAGGATTATTCGGCGAATTAGCAATCAGCAAACGAGTCTTCGGCGTGATCGCTTTCTCCACATCAGTAGCCCGCAAACAAAATTTGTCGCAAGGCAAAGTCGCAACAAATTTCGGCACGCCAGCAGAAAACTGCACGATATCCGGATAGCTAACCCAATAAGGCGAAGGAATCAAAACCTCATCGCCAGGATTGATCAAGGAAGCAATCACATTAAAGATCGCCAATTTTCCGCCAGCAGTAACAATGCATTCCTTAGGCGTATAAGACGATCCCAGATTCTTCGCGTGCCACTCACAAACCGCCTCGCGCAAAGGCATAATCCCGCCCGTAGGCGTGTACTTAGTGCGGTTCTCCTCCAGCGCCCGAATGGCCGCCCGCTTAATATGCTCCGGCGTAGGAAAATCCGGCTCCCCAGGCCCAAAATCCGCCACGTCAACGCCCCGCGCCTTCAGCTTCTCCGCCTCCATCAAAACCGCCATGGTAGGCGACACATTGATCCGGTTCACCGCATCCGACAAACGCAAGGTCCCAACCTCCGCAGCAATAGCCATCTTTAAGTCTCACTCCTGAAAGTTAATTTGTTCCGCAAAATTCGCACGTGACCCGCGTTTCGTAGCGCTGGCGTCCCGCCGGCTCCAACGACCACCGTCTCGTTCACAAGCAACAATCCCGGACGGACCCAAACCGTTCACCACAGCCGGCACTTCATCTCAAATTTCAAATCTGAAATTTGAAATCTCCGCAGCCTTTCTTCCGTCGCGTCACCCAATCTTCACCCGCAATCGCTCCTCAACAATCGCCGGCACCAGCCCCTTCAGCGATCCACCCAGCCGCGCCACCTCGCGCACCAATCGCGAACTCAAATAACTATAAGCCTCTCCAGGCAACATAAATACAGTCTCCACCTGCGGCTCAAGCTTCCGGTTCATCAAAGCCATCTGCAATTCATACTCATAATCCGACACCGCCCGAATCCCCCGCAAAATCACGCGCGCCTGTTTCTGCCGCGCATATTCCATCAAAAGCCCGGCAAAACTATCCACTTCTACATTCGGATAAGCCCGCAAAACCTCGCGCAGCATCTCCAGCCGCTCCTCCAAATCAAAAAGCGGCTCCTTCTCCTGATTCCGCAAAACCGAAACAATCAATTTGTCGAAGATCTTAGCCGCCCTCTCGATCAAATCGAGATGGCCGTTAGTAACCGGATCAAACGACCCAGGACAAATCGCAATCACAGGTTTCATTTATTCCACTCGTTCGCAATCTTAACCCAGAACGAAACCAGAATCCCCCGCCAAATTGGCCGATTGCCACCGTACCGCTGGCGTCCCGCCGGCTCCGACGACCTCCCGGCAAAATCAAAACCCCGCACAACGGCGGCCTTACCAAATCAACTACATCCCCTCTTCGTTCGCCAACCGTTCACACGCCATGCACCTCCCCCACAATTAAGATACGATGGGAGAAGCACGGGGCGAACGAAAGGATCGCATCGCATGTTTCAGAAAATCTCATTCATCCCCGTGACCGCATTCCTATTTCTATTTCTCGCCACATTCACGCCAGCCCAAACTCCAGCACATCACGCCCCCACCGCAAAATCCGCAAAAACCTTCGAGCCGTTAAACCAATGGAAATCCGCCGTCCTAAACGGCGATCGCGTGACTCTCCAATCCCTATATTCCCCCAGCGCCATGGCCCGCCTCCCGCAAGGCGACACCAACGACGCCAACGAAGAACCAACTTTCTGGTCCAGCCTCCACAACGCCGGCGTAACGGCCCTCGATCCCAAAGTCCTAGAGCGCCAAACTCAGCAACCAGGCCGCCTAGCCATAATCATGCGCGTCTTCCTAACCGTCCAATCCAACGGCGAAAGCAAAGAATACATAATGGTCCTAACGCAACTATGGGAGCAGCAAGGCAGCGACTGGAAAATCATAGCCAGCCAGCGCAGCAACCCTGCCCCAAGACCCACAATCCGCCTGACCGAACCCACAATCACAAATCCAGATCTCTATCCCGATGCCAACGAAGCCCAAAAAGATCTAGACTCCGCCCTAGCCGCAGCCGCAAAAGATCACAAAAACGTACTCATAGTCTTCGGCGGAAACTGGTGTTACGACTGCCACGTCCTAGACGCCACGTTCAAAACCGCGGCCATCGCCCCGCTACTAAAATCCAACTACCACATAGTCCACATAAATATAGGCGAGTACGATCAAAACCTGGCGATAGCCGCCAAATATCAAACCGTCCTAACCCACGGCGTCCCAGCCCTAGCAGTCCTAGACGACAAAGGCAAACTGCTAACCAGCCAAAAAAATGGCGAATTCGAATCCGCAGTAAAAATCGGCCCCGCCGACATCACCGATTTCCTAAAACAATGGAAGCCAAAGTCCCCGTAGCGCAGGCTGCCAGCTGGCGTCTTTGACTGTCGGCGGCAATACTGAAGATTTCCCAATTTAACTGCGAGCGCCCACAATCCGCCGTCGTTAATTTGTACCGCTGGCGTCCCTGCCGGCTCTTTTGACCTTCCGCCCCGCGTCTGTGATCCCCGCAGCGAAGCCCATAAACGCTCCGAGCCAAAAACTAAATCTCTCTCCGATCCAACCGCTATTTCCGTCCACTCAACCCTCCGAAACCACCACTTGGACTAAAATAGTCGCAATTTAACTCCCCACAAACAAAGGGCTTGCCACAATTCTGTGACCTTGACATTCCCCTTACTCACGCCTAGAATCGAACTGCGACTGAAAGAGTCGTATATAGCTCCATGCTGAAACTATCGAAAAAAGCCGACTACGGTCTAATCGCTCTGAAACACTTGGCGATGCATCACGGCGAAGCCTCCGCCAGCGCCTCAGACATAGCCGAAGTCTACGGCATTTCAGCAACGCTGATGGCCAAGGTCCTGCAAAAGCTAGCCAGAGGCGGTCTCGTAGCAGCAAAACACGGTTCCAGCGGCGGCTATACGCTAGCCCGCGAAGCATCGCGCATCACCGCACTAGACGCGATCCACGCGATCGAAGGGCCGCTATTCATCACCTCCTGCGTAACGCACCGAGGCGAGTGCGATCAAACGCACACATGCATAGTCCGCGCCCCGTTACGCCGTGTGAACGACAGCATCCTGGACGTCCTTAATAAAGTAACGATTTCGCAGATGGCAGAAGAAGCCCCAACATCCGAAGTCGTAGAACTCAGGGTTTGAAAGAATCTGGGGGAACTGAGGAGAGTAAGAATGGCAATCAAGCTTCCAATTTATCTAGATAATCACGCAACCACTCCCGCCGATCCGCGCGTAGTGGACGCGATGCTACCGTACTTCACCGAAAAATTCGGCAACTCCGCCAGCCGCAACCACGCCTTCGGTTGGGCCGCGGAAGAAGCGGTGGAAATCGCCCGCGCCCAAATCGCCAAGCTGATCAACGCCTCGCCAAAAGAAATCATCTTCACCAGCGGCGCCACGGAATCGAATAACCTCGCGATCAAAGGCGTAGCAGAAATGTACCGCGAGAAGGGCAATCACATCATCACCCAGGTCACCGAGCACAAAGCCGTCCTCGATACCTGTAAGCGCCTGGAGAAGTACGGCTACGAAGTCACCTACCTCCCCGTCCAAAAAGACGGCCGAATCAACCTGGACGATCTGCGAAAAGCCATCACGCCGAAAACCATCCTGATCTCCATCATGTACGCCAACAACGAGATCGGCGTAGTGCAACCGATCGAAGAAATCGGCAAAATTGCCAAGGAAAAGGGCGTTTTCTTCCACGTAGACGGCGTGCAAGCCGCTGGAAAAATTCCAGTAGATGTCCAGCGCGACGGCATCGACCTACTCTCGATCTCCGCGCACAAAATTTACGGCCCCAAAGGCGTAGGCGCCCTCTACGTTCGCCGCAAGAATCCCCGCGTCCAGCTATCAGCCATAATCGATGGCGGCGGCCACGAGCGCGGTATGCGTTCCGGCACTCTCAACGTCACCGGCATCATCGGCCTCGGCAAAGCCTGCGAACTCTGTCAGCAGGAAATGGCCGAAGAGACCGCCAAGCTAAGCCGCCTTCGCGACCGTCTGAAGGAAGGCATCATGTCCAAGCTCGATGAGTGCTACATCAACGGCTCCATGGAGCATCGCCTTCCGCACAACATCAATATCAGCTTCGCCTTCGTAGAAGGCGAGTCCCTGTTAATGGGCATCAACGACATAGCCGTCTCCAGCGGTTCAGCATGCACCTCGGCCACCCTCGAACCCAGCTACGTCCTGAAAGCCCTGGGCGTGGGCGAAGATCTAGCCCACACCTCGATTCGCTTCGGCATCGGCCGCTTCAACACCGAAGAAGAAGTAGATTACGTAGTAGGCCGCGTAGTAGAAACGGTAAATCGCCTGCGCGAACTTTCGCCTCTCTACGAAATGGCCAAAGAAGGCGTAGACATCAGCAAAATGAAGTGGACCGCAGCCGGCGAGTAATTCGCCGAATGGCATTTGGTTGTCATCCTGAGCCCGCCTTTGGCTAAGGATCTAAGCGTCAAGCCTGGCAACAAATGGAACGAACCAGATAACCCAGTCATCTAAAGTATTGAGCAGCACAAGGAGCAAGAGACATGGCGTACTCAGAAAAAGTAATCGAGCACTACAACAACCCGCGCAACGTAGGCTCTCTCGACAAGAAAGATCCCAACGTAGGCACGGGCCTGGTTGGCGCCCCCGAGTGCGGCGACGTAATGAAGCTGCAAATGAAGGTCAACCCAGCCACTCGAGTAATCGAGGAAGCCAAGTTCAAGACCTTCGGCTGCGGCTCAGCAATCGCCAGCTCCTCGCTAGCGACGGAGTGGGTCAAGGGCAAGACGGTCGAAGAAGCCCTAGCCATCAAGAACACGGACATAGTCCGCGAGCTAGCGCTACCGCCAGTAAAGATTCACTGCTCGGTCCTAGCCGAAGACGCAATCAAAGCCGCGCTCTCCGACTGGAAGACCAAGCAAGGCGAAGAAGTGAACGCAGCCGAAACCAAGTCCGCCGCCCACTAGCAGAGGCCGGGGTTTGTAGGGGCGGGGCTTTACCGTCCCGCCCGGTTTGGCCCTGGGTGTACGGTTTTGATTTTGTAGGGGCGGGGGTTCACCACCCGCCCGGTGTGGACCTGGGTGTACGGTTTTGATTTATGTTTTTGCCATTCGTAGGGGGGCCCGCTCGCTGCGCCCGTAAACGTGAACTTTTAAAATTCTTAAAGGTGTGACGCACGAAATGATCCACGTAACCGAAAAAGCGGCAGTCAAAATTCGCGAACTGCTCGCCAAAGAAGGAGTCCCCGCCGAAAACGGCGGTCTAAGGGTAGGTGTGCAAGGGGGCGGCTGCTCCGGCCTAAGCTACGCCATGCGCCTGGAAACCGAAGCCCGCAGCCGCGATAAAGTAATCGAAGAAAACGGCGCCCGCATCTTCGTAGACCCGAAAAGTTTTCTCTACCTCGATAACACCACCCTCGATTATCACGAAGACCTAATGCGCAGAGGCTTCGTTTTCCAGAATCCGCAAGCAACAAGAAGCTGCGGCTGCGGCAGCTCGTTCACGGCTTAAGCCGCGCCAATCATCATCCCCGCGCGCCGCACTGCAACAAAAACGAATAGGATCGAAATGAGCATGACGCAAACAAGCAGCGCGACAGCACCCGGCACGAAGTGCTGGAGCTGCGGCAAAATCGCCGACGGCCACTTCTGCGCCGCCTGCGGCAAAATCCAACCGCTGCCGCGCGGCACAAGCTATTTCGCGTTTTTCGCATTGCCGGAAAAACTGCAAATCGATCCCGAAGCCCTGGAGCAGCAATTCCACAAGCTAAGCTGGAAGCTGCACCCAGACAATTTCATGCGCGCCGACGAATTCGAAAGAAATCTGTCGCTAGAGCGTTCCTCAGAGCTAAACGACGCCTATCGCGCTCTGCGCGATCCGCTAACAAGAGTCGAATATCTTCTAGCCCACAAAGGCATGCGCAAAGAAGGCGCAGCAAAGCAGCAAGCCCCGCCCGAGCTGCTGGAAGAAGTCTTCGAGCTAAACGAATCGCTGGATGAACTGCGCGAAGCCCGAGCCGCAGGCGAAGACCTGGCCGCCCTGCGAGCAAGCCTAGAATCAGCCGAGCAAGATTTCCAGGAAAAGCTAGCAGGGGTAGATGCAGAGCTAGATCAAGTCCGCACCGAATGGGACGCAGCAATCGAAGCCAACGCCACCGAATCGGATCTCAGCAAAGTAATGGCCCGCATGAATGAAATTCTGAATCGCAGATCGTACATCCGCAATCTAGTAGTCAGCGTAGCCAAGGAACTTGCAGATGCGTGACCGCGCGCCGCAGCGTCGCAGCGTCGCAGCGCGGCAGCGCCGCAGCGCCGTCCGAAACGCTGTCATCCTGAGGCCGCTTTTTGGCCTAAGGATCTAAGCGTGAATCACCGGGAACGCGCGCCTGCGTGCGCAAATCAAGGACGAGTCAAGTAATGGGAAAAATCGTCGGAATCGATCTTGGGACGACGTACAGCCTGGTCGCGTACATGGACGCAACCACAAACGAGCCGAAGTGTATCGTAGGCCCGTACGGCTCCGCACTCTGCCCGTCGATCGTCAGCGTAGACGCCGATGGAACGATCGTAACCGGCGAAGCCGCCCGGCGGCGCCTACTCACCCAATCCGAGCGCACAATTTATTCCGTAAAGCGCCTAATGGGCCGCGCCCCCGAGGACATCAAAGACGAACTAAAGATTTTCCCTTTCCGCATCGAACCAACCAGCACAAACGTAATTCGCGTGCGCCTCGGCGAAAAGGTTTTCACTCCATCCGAAATTTCCGCATTCATCCTGCGCGAACTAAAATCCTGGGCCGAAAATTTCTTCGGCGAACCAGTCGATCGCGCCGTAATCACCGTCCCGGCGTATTTCAATGACGCCCAACGCCAAGCCACAAAAGACGCAGGTCGCATCGCCGGCCTGGAAGTATTGCGCCTCGTAAACGAGCCAACCGCCGCAGCTCTAGCCTACGGTCTGCACAAGCAAAAGCGCGGCAAAGTCGCCGTCTACGATTTCGGCGGCGGCACATTCGACATCTCCATCCTGAAACTAATCTCAACCGACGAAGGTGACATCTACCAAGTCCTCTCAACAAACGGCGACACGCATCTAGGCGGCGACGACATCGACAACGCGCTCCTCGTCCTCGCCCGTGCCGAAATCCAAAAGCAATTCTCACTCGATCTAAGCGCGCATCCAGAGACGGTCCAGGAATTGCGCAAAGCCCTAATCCGCGCCAAGCACGATCTCTCAAGCGCCACTAAGGCCTCGATCCAAGTAGCGCTCCCAGCCGGCCTCATCTACTCGCGCGAAATCTCACTTCGCGAGTTCGACGAACTCATCAGGCCAATCGTAGCTCGCACGATGGAGCCAGTGCGCAAGGCTCTGGCCGACGCCAAGCTCGCCGCAAAAGACATGGACGAAGTCGTCCTAGTCGGCGGCTCAACGCGCATCCCGCTTGTCCGCAAAACAGTCGGCGATTATTTCGGACGCCCGCCGCATTGCGAGCTGAATCCAGATGAAGTGGTGGCTCTCGGCGCAGCGGTACAAGCCGACATCCTCGATTCCGGCGTCAAGACGATGCTCCTACTCGACGTAACGCCTCTCTCACTCGGCATCGAAACCATGGGCGGCGTAGTAGCCAAAATCATTCCGCGAAATTCGACGATTCCCGCAAGCGCACAGGAAATGTTCACCACCGGCGTAGAAAATCAAACGGCGATCGACCTCCACGTCCTGCAAGGCGAAAGGGAACTGGCCAAAGATTGCCGCTCCCTCGCCCGCTTCCAGCTCAAAGTTCCGCCAGGCCCCGCAGGCCTCGCCCGCGTCGAAGTAAAATTCCTGATCGACGCGAACGGCATCCTGCAAGTAGCCGCCCGCGATCTACGCACTGGCCAGGAACATTCCATCGAAGTGCAACCAAGCTACGGTCTCAACGACGCCGAAGTCGAGCGCATGCTCGAAGAATCCATCGAATTCGCCGAACAAGATTTCAGCGAGCGCCAGCTAATCGAAGCCCGCAATGAAGCCGACACGATCCTGAAAGCCACCGAGCGAACGCTACAACGAGAAGATCTCTCGCAACTCTCGCGCGAAGAACGCAGCAACATCGACGAGAGCGTAGCCAATCTACGCGCCGCCGTAGCCGGCACGGACTACAAAGAAGTCCGCGCCCAAATCGACAAGCTCAACGAAGCCACCACCCATCTCGCAGAACTGGTAATGAACGGCGCGCTGCAAACCGCGCTGCAAGGCAAGCGTCTCGACGAAGTCTAAGAGGAGTAAAAATCAATGGGCGGCATCAACCCCTACATCGAAGAAACTAAATACACGCCCGCGACGAAAAAGTTCAAAGTAACTTTCGTCAAGGAAGGCAAGACCGTAGAAGTCGATCCGGATAAAATTCCCTACGGCCACGACGGCATTCCCGGCAGCATTCTCGACATCTCCCAGGGCTATCACATGGGCCTCGATCACGCCTGCGGCGGCGTCTGCGCCTGCTCCACCTGCCACGTGATCGTCCACGAAGGCCTAGAAAGTTGCAACGAAGCGACGGACGCCGAACTCGATCAACTAGACGAAGCCCCAGGCGTCACGCCAAAATCCCGCCTAGGCTGCCAATGCATCCCCGACGGCACAAAAGATATCGTTGTAGAAATTCCCGAGTGGAATAAGAATTACGCCAAGGAAGCCGATCACTAAAAAACGGCCAAGCCCGGCCCCATAACCCAAAGGGAGCAATACATGCCACCAACATTCGGATGGGACAACGCCGAAGAAATCGCCATCCAGCTTTCCGAAGCACATCCCAAAACCGATCCACTAACAGTCCGCTTCACGGACCTGCACAAAATGATAACCGAGCTAAAAGGTTTCGAAGGCGATCCAAAAGCCAGCAGCGAAGGCAAGCTAGAAGCCATCCAAATGGCCTGGCACGAAGAATACCAAGACCGCACGCACTAAAATTGCCTGGCCATTCGTACGCGCATTCGCACGCGCGTTCGTATGGGCTTTCGTAGGGGCGGGCCTTCAGCCCCGCCCGCTTTTCGGCCCGGTTTTTTTCGCGGCACGTCACGGTTGAGAGGAAAACCCAAATGGAAAACGATCCGCGCTACCCAATCGGAAAATTCACCCCGCCGGCCAGTCTAACGCAAAGCGATCGAGCCACGCTCGTAGAAGAAATCGCCGCAACTCCAGCGAATCTACGCGCAGCCGTAGCAGGCCTTTCCGAAGACCAACTAGAAACCCCCTACCGCGAAGGCGGCTGGACCATCCGCCAACTAGCCCACCACGTCCCCGACAGCCACATGAACGCCTACATCCGCTTCAAACTAGCGCTCACAGAAGAAGAACCAACAATAAAGCCATACGAAGAAGCCCGCTGGGCAGAACTAGCCGACACAGCCGAGACCCCAGTAGAAACCTCGCTAACATTACTCGACGCTCTACACACGCGCTGGGTGACGCTACTAAATTCCCTAAAGCCCAGCGACTGGTCGCGCAAATTCCGTCATCCAGAAATGGGCCCCATGACGCTAGACCGAACCCTAGCCCTCTACGCCTGGCACGGCAAACATCACGTAGCCCACATCACCTCGCTACGAAAAAATAAAAGCTGGTAGCACAAAAATCCGCGCCGCCCCCGTAGCGCTGGCGTCCCCGCCGGCTCTTTTGGTTTTGTTCCCGTCTGCCAATGTGTACGATCCGCAGCGCTCCGTCACCTCGAAGCCGCTCTGTAAATTCCGTTCCGCGCTTGTGAATTCCCCCAGCATCCTCGATAATATTTCCAGCACCCGCGGGCCAATCAAAATCTCCGCCCGCTCCCCCAGTGGCGCCATGGTGCAACGGTTAGCACATCGCCCTTTCAAGGCGGTAATACGGGTTCGATTCCCGTTGGCGCTACCAAACCTTCTTTTTGCTCTGTTTCGTATCCAAGTCGTCGGCAACAACGGCGAATTCACGTAAATCGCGCGACCCGCCGCCGCCGATAGCCGTAGGTCATCAGGCCCAACCAATAAGGCCCAGCCGCTAAGACCGCCTAACCCTCATTCTTTGAATCGGTTATTCGATGAGCAGGAAGTGGAGCCGGAATTTACCCTCAGTGCATTGCCTGCGTTTTGCCGCCGTCCTACAACGATCCTGATCGCACGCCGTCCCATTCGTAACCCATGGTCGGCTTCGAGATTTGCAAAAGGAGAACGAAATGAATCCGATAAATAATAGCAGTGGCTTGAGGGTAGGAATTGGCGTCTGGTGCTTGGCAATTTGCTGGCTAACGTCCGCTCCCTTTGTGTTCGCGCAGGGCCCCCCGGTACCTCCCGGCGGCACAGTAGTTGCCGCCGGACTAGAAGGGCCGCGTGGACTGACCTTCGGGCCGGACGGTTTGCTCTATTTCGCGGAAGCGGGGCTAGGCGGGACGCAGGCGGTGCCCCAAGGATGTCAGAATGTGCCGGCGCCGGTCGGCCCGTATCATGGAGGACCGACGGCCAGGATTTCGCGGATCGAGTCGAACGGAACGCGTACGACCGTGGTCGACGGACTTCCTTCGGCGATGAGTAGTCTGCCCACGGGAGATACGAATGGTGCCTCGGATATCGCGTTCGTCAACGGCCAGCTTTACGCGCTTACGGCCGGAGGCGGATGCAGCCACGGGAATCCGAATTTTCCCAATGCTGTTCTTCGTATCAACATTCAGCACCACAGCTTCGAGATGGTTGCGAACTTGAGCCGCTTTTTCCGGCAGCATCCAGTGGCGCATCCGAATGCCGGTGACTTCGAACCGGACGGAGTGCCATATAGTCTGAAAGCGTTTCATGGCGACCTGATCGTGATCGAGCCGAACCACGGGAGACTGCTGCGAATCCATCTGGGCGGAGCGCAAGCGGCGAGGATTGAACAACTCTCCGATCTATCGGCACCGCTCGGCCACATCGTACCGACGTCTGTCGCGAATCTCGATGGCCGTTTCTTTGTTGGCAATCTCGGATTGTTCCCGGTCGAAGTGGGATCTTCGAAGCTGTATCAGGTAACGGACAACGGCTTCGTGATCGATTACTGGGGAGGATTTACGACCATGATTGACGTGCAGACCGATAGCCAGGGAAGGCTGTACGTTATGGAGTTCTCCAGTGCGGCGGGTTTTCCAAACGTCGGTCAAGGCCGCATCATCCGCATCGCAAACGGCACCGCCGAGGAAATCGTGAGCGGGCTCAACGTGCCTACGGGCATGGCTCTAGACGTACACGACGATATTTACGTTAGCGATCTGGGAGCTGCACCGGGGGACGCTGGGCGCATCGTTCACTTTGCGAACCCAATATCCGGCCAAGTGCTGACGACGATCGAAGTCCGTCGACCGGCACCGTTGCCCCAAGGACAGGGCGACGAAAACTGAAGTGATGGCGGCTTCCAGGCATCGGACTTGGGAGCCGCCTCACTGAGGTCGCGAGCAGCCACAACGTCCTTTTCATAACATCCAGCTGCTTGCGCCGCGCAGCTCAAAAAAACAGTTTCGCGCCCAAGGAAATGCTGCGGTTCGAGGTGCCGAACACGCGAGCATTCGCAAATCCTGTCGCTTCGGATGTCAGCCCGGCATCGTCGATGAAAGGATCGATGGACGCGAAGTTTGGATGATTGAGAGCATTCAGGAAGTCGGCATGAAATTGAAGTCTGAACTTTTCTGAAATATTTGTGACTTTGAAAATCGAAAGATTGAGGAGATTCGTTTTTGAGGTCCGCAAAGTATTGCGCCCCACATTGCCAAATGGGCTGCCGAAAATCTGGTCGGCGGTTCGCGTATTGGCGATGAAGCGGACCTGATTCTGGAGGACGACGGTCGGCGCGTGGGCTGGATCGGGCACGATGTTTCCGGCTGCGTCGGTCATCGTGCCCTTGAATCCGTTATTGAATTTGTTGAGGCTGATTAGCGTTGTCGGAGTGATGGTGGAACTTCCGCAAAGATTGCCGGCAACATCGACGGCGCAAATGTCGTTGGCGAAGATGCCGACGGACTGCACCGGCGCGGTGGAACTTCCGAGAAAGGGACGCAGCGAGCCATCGGGGCCGCCGAATGCAGCGAAAAAGGCAGGATCATATGGATTTTCGGCATCGGCAATTCCGCCGCACGCGCCGCCGCCGCTGGCGCAGTTGAGTCCCGATTGAGCTGCTGTGAACGGTTGGCCCGAGTGTAGCGAATATACGGCAGAGACTTTCCAGCCTCCGAGGGCGTGACCCAGGAAACCCAACTGGTGGCGGTAAAACGGCAAATCTTCCAGCGCCGTCAAAACCCAGTTTTGCGGAAAATCGATTCCGGAGAGACTGTGTTCCTGATTCCTAAAGTTGACCGGGCTCTGAGAAATTGCGAAAGTTCCGCCCGCGGCTAGTGTCGCTCCAATCTCGCTGGCATTGTCGGTGGTTTTGCTGAAAGTGTACGCGGATTTCAGGGTCAACTGGTTCCACAAATAGCTGCTTCTAAATTCGGTCTGCAGTCCGTGGTAATCGGAGTAGCCGGTATTCGCGCGCTCACGGATGAGAGCTGCCCCGCTGCAATTTACTCGCCCTCTCAATTCCGGAATGGCGGCCTGCGATGCGGGACAGGGTGTTAGTCCGGCAGGAACCAGTTGGGGGTACAGATTTGCGAGGCCCAGAATGTATGGATTGCCGTTGATGGTCTGAAACAAGTTTTGGGCGTGGTTGCCAACGTAGCGCACTTCGAATGCGGCATTTTGCGTAATCTGCTGCTGGACGCCAACCGACCATTGATGGACGCGGTCGGGGCTGAAATGCGGCGAGATGGTTGTTTCTCCCAATGTGCGCGGATCAAAAATTCCGGTCTGCAGGTGCGGGGCGAGCAGCGTTCGCACGTTCTTCCCGGTGGGAACGGCGGGCAACGGATTCGCCAAGGCATCCGTGCCGGTGAGAGTGGTGAGGACTACGGCGGGAGCGCCGCCGGCCATTTGTCTATAAAGGCTGTAGAAGGGCGGATCGTAAGAGAGGCGGTAGCCTCCGCGAATCACGGTTTTTCCGCCTGTCGAATGGAACAGGCCTTTCCCGGGCGACCATGCGAAACCTACTCCAGGGCCCCAGCTATTCTTCGGTGCTGGAAAGGCCGGGAAAGTTGTTGCGCTCAAGGGAAGACTGGGATCCCAGAGAGGATTGCTGCTGGTCTGCGACTGGGTGGTCAGCTTGTGAAGAAGATTTGCGGGCTGTCCGTAATAGGACCAGGTCAATCCCAGATTCAGGACAAAGTTTGGCGACAACTTGAAATCGTCGCCAAGATATAAGAACGTGTCGCTCTCTCGAAAATCCAAGTACGGATTCCCCGAAGCGAGCTGCACGCGGTTGGGCGAGTTGGCCACAAATGCGCCAAAGTCGTCGAATCGGAAGAATCCGTTATAATCGGTGAGACCGATGTTCGGCGATCGCAGATGAGTGAAATTCAAACCAGCCTTCAGTGAGTGCCGGCCCGCAAGATGCGTCCAGTTGTCTTGAATTTGATAGGTATTGACGACGCGGCCAGACGGCGAACCGAGCGCGACTCCCAGACTCAGTAGGTTGGGATCGTTGAAAAAGATAGTCGTGAGAGCGTCGCCGAGTTGAGCGGCCCGCGGAACCGTGTTTCCAATTGAATTGCCGCCGTCCTGATCGTTCAACCTGCCGTAGGAGGCGCGAAATTCGTTTGCCGTTTGCGGACTGATGAAACGAGTCCAACTGAAGGCATAGTCCTGCGAGAACAGCAGAGTGTCGGAAGGATATCCGGCCGCCGCATTGCCGCCGTCGTTGTACAGATTATTTCTTCCGAATATATAGCGGCCGTAAAAGTAATTTTGAGTGGTTTTGTAATCGAGTTTGACGACGAAATCATGTTGGCGGAAATCTGCAGGCAGAATTCTCTGGATTCCCGCCATATCGACGCCCGCACAATTCGCAATGTCCATCGGCACCACTGGCCCCTGCGGCGTTGGGTTTCCGGCTTTAACGGAATAGGGGCCGTAGGCTTCGAGCGACTTCACCGAATTGCTATTCGGAAAACAATGCGCCAGTGTCGCAACACCCGTCGGCGTGGGGGTCAACTCTCCGGTGCTAAATACGCCGGCCTGGTTGGTTAGTTCCGCGTTCACGCCGCCGAAAAAGAAAAGCTTGTCTTTGATGGCCGCGCCGCCAATGGTTGCGCCCAAGAACGCGTCATTGAAAGCGGGAACCTGCGTCAATCCTTCGAATCCTTTTTGATTTGGCGAAAGAGCGTTGAATCTCCAATTTCCTTCCGTGGCGTACAACGAACCGTGGAGACTGTTCGTTCCTGACTTGGTAAGGATGTTGACCACCGATCCGGAATTCCGGCCATACGCCGGGTCAAAATTACTCGTGGTGATCTGATATTCCTCGACGAACTCCGGATCCGAGAGTGCCAGGCTGGGACCCTCCGCCAAATTGTCGTTATTATTTTGCCCGTCGATTTGCTGGTCGTTGCTCCTTCCCCGGAGGCCGTTCACCGCGAAGCCTGCGCCATTGACATTGGAGAACGCCAGGTCGCCGTTGTTTACCACCCCCGGAACGGTGAGGGCTAGATGGTCGAGGCCATTATTCTCGAGGATCCCTGAAAACGTGGCGAGAGTTTCTCGCCCAAAGGAACTGGAAACCTGTGCTTGGGTGCTTTCAATAAGCCGCGAGGTGGCCGCCACTTCGAGGGTCGTGGTAACCTCGCCGACTGCCAACTGAAACGTACCGACCCCGTGATCTGACCCGGCGTTGACGCGAACCTGCTCGACGACCAATTTCTTGAACCCGGTTTTGGAAATCTCCACGCGGTAAATTCCTACCGGCAGCAAATTCGCCTGAAAAAAGCCCTCCGAATCTGTAGTGGCGTGGAATTGTTCGTTCGTGTCCGTATCTGTGACAGTGACGTCAGCTCCGGCGACTACCTCGCTCTGAGGATCGAGCAGTGTCCCTGATATCGAGCCTTTGCTGACTTGCGCAAGGGCGCACGGAACGTGAAGGGCGCAAAGCAGTACGATTAGCGCGGTAGGCAACGTAAGGCGCTGAAGTCTTCTAGACACTGCGACCAGCCTCAGGACGTCGGGACTGCCGATATTGTTGCCACTAATAACACAAAAAGAAGTTGCGGGCTGAGAATATCTTTAGGTAAGCGCGACAATCCGATCGGAGGGAGCTATTGAGGCAATCCTATACGACGAATCAGCTCCTGGAATCTTGGATCGGTTCGCATGTCGTCATAAGCGGGATTCAGCTGCAGCCGGAGTAGTTGCTCTGTATGTTCCCGATAGCCCTGATTTAGATACTGCATGGCCATATCGGTGTTTCCCATGGCCGCATAGAGTTCCGCATGTTCGAACGTCAAAGCATTTCCGTGCGAGTCTTGGTTCAGTTGTTTGAGCTTTTCGCGGAGCCAGCCGGGGTAACCCGCTTGCGAGTACGCGTGCGACAAGCGATCGGCGCAGGCGGTGCATCCTTCGATACGAAGCTGCTGGTCTGTTTCGCTGACTTCTTCGGCGTGTTGCTTTTTGGCTCTGTACACCCACGCTCTTTCTTCGTGAATCCGCGCAGGATCCTGCACGAAGACTACAGCCACTTCCGTTAGAAAAAGATCGTAACGACGGCTAAAACGAAGGGCTCGCTGCACCGCAAACCGCTCGCCCAGAGGGTCAAGGTCCGCGGCTCGACGAGCTTCGGCGATGCTTTGATCAAAGCGGCCAGTGTAGGCAAGCAAATGAGAATATAAGTTATGGAGCTGGGCATCATGAGTATCGAGCTCCAAACCGCGCTGTATCTCTCGCTCAGCGCCCGCCCAGTCCCAATCGTAGAAAAGCATTTTTGATGCGAGCGCGAAGTGCGCCTCCGCCAGACCGGGATCGAGAGCCAGCGCCTTCCGGGATGCCTCCTCCGACTGGCGCCAGCCCTCTTTGGCTGGAATCATGCCATTGCCCGCCATTAGACCGTAATAATTGGCAAGCCCGCTATAACCAGGTGCATAAGCAGGATCGTAGTGGATCGCCTGCTTGAACAATTCCCCGCTTTTCTCCATATCACCCAGAGGAAAATTTTCGGTATTGCTTCGAAACCAATACCCCCGCCCTCGGATATATGCTTCGTAGGCACGTGGATCCACCTGGCGAGGCTGCGACGCCGTTGAGGAATTCGGAGCAGCGATCTTTGCCTGCACGCTATGTGCGATCGCTGTCGCGATGTCGTTTTGCAGAACGAGGATATCCCGCAGGTCTCCCTGGTAATCCTCCGCCCAAATGTGCCGGTCCGTTCGCGCGTCGATCAATTGGGCGGTGACGCGAATCTTGTCGCCGGTACGCACCACTCCACCTTCAACAAACGCATCCACTTTCAAATCCCGGCTGATCTCGGAAGCGGAGGCCGACGTATTTTTATAACGAACGACTGATGCTGCGGACGATACCTGAAGGCTCGAAATTTTCGCGAGCTGCGTGATTAATTCGTCGGTCATGCTATCGCTAAAATATTCCTGAGCGGGGTCGCCCGAAAGGTTTTTCAAAGGCAGCACAGCGACCGATTGGATCGCTGGCGACGAGGTCCCAAACACCTTCCGGGGGATGTGAAACAGCCACAAAACCGCAGCAATCAGACAGGTTAGTCCGACACCCACTGCGAGATAGCGTCTTTTCCACGCACTCTCGCGCTTTCGATCCGCATGAGCGAGAAGCGACGGTGCAAGGGACGCCGTTGCGACGGAGGGCTGTTCAAACCGTTCGCTGATCTCGCCGATAAATCTGTAGCCATTAGGCAGCGTTTCGATGTATCGCGGTTCTTCCGCGGAATCACTCAAGGCCTCGCGGATTTTATTCACAGCAGTATTCAGTCCGTGGTCGAAATCGACGAATATATCCGGACCCCACAGCAGCTTTTTAAGCTCTTCGCGGCTAACCGTCTGTCCTGCCCGCCCCAAGAGTACCGCTAGCACCTGAAACGGCTTTGGCTGCAGCCGGATTCGAATTCCACCCTTCCGCAATTCCAATCCGACCGTATCCGCGTGGTAAGGCCCAAACGTATATCCGCTTGAAGTTGTCGGGTTGTCTCTCATGGTGATACTTGCGCGGGAGCGTAGCACCGCACTTCGTTGCTGTCAATTGATAGAGCCCTCATTCATAGCATTATCAACGACTTACGCAGTTACCCAAGGCCTACTCAGGGATGTCTCCCCGTGCATTGACCGCCTCTTCCGCCCGGTCCCATAGTCCGGGCCACGCGAGCTACCGCATGTAGTCGCGAGCTTCAACGGACATTCAAGACTCAGAAAAACTACGTTAGCTAAGGAGAACAACTCATGAACGAATCAGGGCGACATCAATCAGCAAGTAAGGCGGCCGTCAGTATCTACCTTGCGCTACTTTTTGCATTGTTCTTGAGCATGCCTGCAAATTCTCATGCTCAATCAAAGTCACTCCCTGGTGGAAATTCCCACACAGCGGGAGCTTGGCGATCGGTCGGTCCAGCACCGCCGGCGATCGAAGCCTCCATCGCGATTGACGATGCAACGCGCACCGTCTACATCGCCAGCCTGGGCGGCGGAATTCTCAAGAGCGAGGACGGCGGCCAAACCTTCGCCGCGGCCAATCAAGGCCTCGATTCACTAGTCGTAGCATCGCTCGCGATGGCTCACGATAATCCCAATCTCGTTTATGCGGGCACCGGCGCCGGCATCTACAAGACTACAAATGGCGGAGCCACCTGGAGCGCCACCGGATCCGGCGATTTACCGCTGTCGCTGATTATCGATCCCACGAATGCAAATATTCTGTACGCGGGCTTCAACGGTGACCTGCAAAAGACGGTCGATGGTGGCGACACCTGGGTCTCTTCAGCAAATGGCATCGACAACCCGCTAGTTTTCTCCCTGGCCATCGATCCGAATAATACGAGCGTCGTCTACGCAGGAACCGCCGGCACCGGCGCCTTCAAAAGTGTCGACGGTGCCGCGACGTGGCATCCACTCAACATCGACACAACCGTTTGGTCACTATACGTGGATCCCACCAATAGCAACGTCATCTATGCCGGTTCCAATGGCAACGGCGTCTACAAAAGTACCAACGCGGGAGCTTCCTTCATCCGCACCGGTTCACCAGCCGTCGGCGTAGTCCTGTCGCTGGCGAAAAATGGAGACCGCCTGTACGCAGGGACTGCCACTCAGGGAATTTCCGTCAGCAAAGACGACGGCGCAACTTGGACCAATACAAGAATATCCGACGGCCTGGGTCTCGTTCTCAGCGTTGGACTCGATGGATCAGTCTTCGCGGGCACCAACTTCGACGGAGTCTTCGAGCGCCCCGCGGCAGCAAAAAACTCCGACGACGACGATCGCCGCGCCTCGAATTGGCGAAGAGTGGCCTGGAGGCAACTCAGTGACTGCCGCTGCCAGAACGGGCACGCGCTAGGAATCGATCCGGCCAACCACGGACACGTGTTCTTCTCCACGAATGACGGCGGATTGTTCGTCACTCAAGATGGCGGCCGCAATTGGGACGATGGCGGCGCGCAAGGACTGACATCGCGAGCCCCACGCAGCATCGCCTTCGATCCACAAGAGCCAAAACTCGTCTACGCAGGCTCGTTCACCGGCGGCGGTCTCTATCGCTCTTCCGACCACGGCCGCCATTGGGAACGCCGCCTCTTCGGCTCCAGCACCATCTACGTCGCCGGTGTAGCCGTAGATCCAGTCGATCACTCCATTTATGTATCCACATTTCGCAGCGGCGACGGCATCTGGAAAAGCGCCGATTTTGGCGAGACTTTCACACGCGTCGACCGTGCTCCCGCCAGCGCACCGGACGACTTTCTGGGCCTCAGTGGCAGAGGAATCACGGTTGATCCCGAACACCATCACACTGTGTTCTTCGCCGGCAACAGCGGAATCTGGCGATCCAGCGATGCCGGCGCAAGCTGGATCAACGTAGATGAAACCCCGTCCCTGAGCATAACGGTCGACCCCGTCGAGCCCAATATCGTCTACGCAGGAACTTTCACCGGAGTGTTGAAGAGCGTCGATTCGGGCATGACTTTTGTCTCCCAAAGCGCCGGCCTACCCGACGAATTTCAGACCGCCCGCACCGGCTCCGTTCAAATCAATCCGCGCCAGCACAACATTCTATATGTAGCACTCGAAGGCGCCGGCGTCTTCAAAAGCGTAGATGGCGGTGACTCCTGGACACCCATCAACACCGGCCTAGACGACCTCGGCGTCTTCGGCATAGCACTAGACACAGACTCACCCGACACCTTGTACGTCTCGACGAACTCGTCAGTCTACAAAACGACCACCGGCGGAGAAATGAGCGAGAGAAGGTAACGCCCATAACAATCCAACCAGCCGGGTGCCCCACGCGCCGTCCTCGCGCGTGGGGCACCCAGCCCCGCCTGCTCGCCGCCAGCCACGCCGTTGAACGCCTCGAAGAAACCGACCAAGGCCCAAAACAAATCACCGCCGCCTGCAGTTTCGCCAGGGCCGGTTCGATGCGCCGCGCGTTCCAGCGCTCGGTGGGCACGACGCCGCTCAAATATCGCCGCCAGTTCCACAATGCCGGAATCCGCGAATAATCTCCAGACGGAGCGCGGCCATCGAGAGCGGATGAATCTGGAGTAGCGCTAGAAGCGCCGGCGGGCCTCACGCAAATCTGAAACGAAATCTACTACTTCGAATCATCTTCGACTTTGTCAGCGCGCGCTAAATCTTCCTCCGCAAGCGACTGCGTGGACTTGAGCTGCGCGTAGATCGTCCCACGCTTTTCGTAGAGTTCTGCGCGATCCGGGAAGCGCTCGATCAGCGCGTTGTACGCGTCGATGGCGTCATACCACAGCCGCGCGTCGGTGAAGACTTGCGCGCGGCCCACTCCGGCCTCGTAACTGTCGCCGGAAATATTCTCCAGCTTCTTGTCGATTTCCCGCCGCTCCTCCGCAGTCACCACCAGAAACCCCGCTGGATAAGACGCGGCAGAGCTCACCAGACTCGTTGCCGTCGATACGCTCCAGAAATAAATCTTTCCGTCCCGCAGCGCGGGCGCGTTCGCGGGATAACGGAACTGTGCGCCGCTGACCTCGCTGCGAAAAATATCGGTATTCGATTCGTCGGCAATCACAAACGTAAATTTTGCGTCCTTGTCGTCATAGCTCCAAGCAAACGTAGGATGCGCACCATACAGCTTGCCCAGGTGCGGAGCCAGCGCCACCAGCGGATGCTCCCCGCGCGTCGCGCCCACCACCATCGGCTGGCCGGCAAGTTTCTTGGTGTCGGTGAGATCGAAACCCGTAAGATTGGTAACCACGCGGGTGCGATTCGTTTTCGCCGCGGCAGCGGAGTCGCCGGAAGCAGCCGGCTTCGAGGGCGGCGCAGAACCAGACGTTGCCGGCTGTTGCGCGCGCAGAGCGCCCGGGAAAAACAAAATCAGCGCGGCCACCAGCATTCCGTCAAGCCCGAAACACCGCCGTATTTGTTGCCAAAAATACATATGGGAACTTGTCCCCGCGTCCTCGCGCGCGTTCTTCACGCGACTTTCATCACCACCACGACTTTATCATCCTCGTGATGTCCGCCCCGCTCGAACTCCGCCACGCCGCGATACACATCCTCGATAATTTCCTCAGCGCTGCGTCCCAGATTCGCGCGAACGACATCCTCCACCCGCGCCACAGAAAATTCCTCGTTGGCCGCATTCATCGCTTCGGTAATTCCATCGGTCATCGCCAGCAACACATCGCCGCTCTTCAAAACGATCGAAGCCTGCTCGTATTCGCTGCCCTCAAACACGCCCAGCAAAAATCCGCCTTCCGCCAATTCCTTCACGTCGCTCTCGCCGCGCCGGAAAAGCAACGGCCGCACATGCCCGGCATTCACGTAAACCATCTCTCGCGTGGTGATATCAAGGATGCTCAAAAATAAAGTAACCAACCGCTCGCCCCGCGTGGCTTCCAGCAATGCGTCATTCAACGCCGCCACAATCGCCGCCGGCGCGTTCGCATGCGGCCCATGCATTAAGTTGCGCAGCGTGCCTTGCAGGTTGGACATCACCAGCGCCGACGACACGCCGTGCCCCTGCACATCAGCAATCACGAATAGCAATTTCGCCGGTCCAAGCTGCAGAAAATCGTAGTAATCGCCGCCGACAGCGAGGCACGCCTGATAACGCGCGGCAATATCCAAGCCGTCGAATTTTGGCAACGTAGCCGGCAGCAAACTCTCTTGAATTACCCGCGCACTGGAAATTTCGTCCTCGAGTTTCTTGCGCTCACCGGCTTCAACCCGTTCCGCGTCCTCCGCCTGCGATTTCAAAACTCCCTCGCGCCAGAAGCGGTAACCCAATCCAGCCGTAAGCGCCAGCGCCACTCCCGCCTCAATCGAAACAAACTGCATCCAAAGATTCGCGCGGCTAAAGAGCAAATCTGCCATTAAGAAGACTCCGCCAAACACCAGCAGCGTCGCGGGAATCCCAAATTTCTGCCGCAGTAAAATCACCAGCCCGGACGCCAGCACAATAAAAAGAAAGCTCAGCGACCATTGCGCCGTCGCCCCCATCACCCGAATGATCCGCCCAGACAAAATCGAATTCAGCGCCACCGCGTGAATTTCCACACCCGAAAGCTGCACCCGCCCCGGGTCCGGCCTTCGAAAACGGAAGACCGGCGTGGCGTAGAGATCCTTTCCCGCCGTGCTGCTCTCGCCCACCAGCACAATCTTGCCGCGAAACACGCTCGCGTCGAAATCGTTCGAAAGCAATCGCGCCGCAGACACCACCGATTTCGCCGGCTGCCGGTTCCAAGCCCCCAGCAACGCCGTCTCGCGGCCCGTGCCATCCAGATGAATCGTCAAATCCCCGAGCCGATAGACACCCGCCTCCGCTCGCGTAAGTGGCTGGCCCAGAAATTGGCTGGCAATTTCCACAGGAAACGACAACCCCGAGACCGACGGCGTTTTTATGAACACGAACATCCGCCGGATAAATCCATCGGCATCCTCTATCAAATTGACGAAACCCATCGGCCGGTCGTCCCTACGGAAAAAACTCGCCGGCTGATCCGCAGGCATCTGGTCCGTCGCAAACACTTCAGGCAACACCACGATCCGTGCCTCGGCCAGTTCCAGGGCCAATGCCACATCGGATTTCTTGTCGCTCGTGTCACTAAGCAGCTTGTCGAGTCCAATTACCGCAGGCTGCCCTTCCGCGATGCGGCCGAGCACTCGCGCCAGCGTCTTCCGCGGAATCGGATATTTCCCAATCGCCTCCACCGACGCGTTGTCAAAATCCACGATGACAATTTTTTCATTCGCAGGCGCCGCGCCCCCCACATAAACCAGCAAGTCGTAACCCTGCAATTCCGCCAAATCGAAAAAGCCCCCACGAACCAGAGCTGCCAGCACCAACACCACCAGCACGCTCAACACCGGCACGGCGAAAACTGATTTATGGACGATCCGCAGTTTCATCAAGTCCCTGCAGCAATTCTGCCTGGCTATTTGCCGCTTCCGTATCTCAAACGACGCTTGTATAGCACAGCCCTCCATCGGGCATTCCAACCAAAATATGAAATTGCGGCTCCCACCTGCTAGAATTTGAGTGGCCTTATCCGTATCCACGGTTTTATCAACAGGCGGTCGCGCCACCCAGGGGCCTCCGCTCAGGAGCTTCACCATGCCGAATTGGCTAAGAACCTCAAATCCCGCGCTCAACGCCAAAGCCTTCCAAGGCCAGGTAGCCG
The DNA here is from genome assembly GCA_013286465.1 of Acidobacteriota bacterium. Classification (GTDB taxonomy): domain Bacteria; phylum Acidobacteriota; class Terriglobia; order Acidiferrales; family UBA7541; genus Palsa-147. Next base: position 34,531 of record JABDFR010000013.1, read on the forward strand.
CCGGCGAAGCCATGACCCTGCAGGGCACGGTAAACAAAACCGGCATCCTGCTGATCTGCACCGTAGCCACCGCCGCGTGGACCTGGGACCGATTCGTCACCGACGGCCCGCAAGCCGCGTTGCCGCTGCTGATCGTCGGCGCAATCGGCGGGCTAATCATGGCGCTGGTGACCATCTTCAAGAAGGAGTGGTCGCCGTTCACAGCTCCGGCGTACGCCTTGCTCGAAGGCCTGGTGCTCGGCGGAATTTCCGCCATGTTCAATGCCTCGGCCCCCGGAGTCGCAATCCAAGCCGTAAGCCTCACTTTCGGCACGCTCTTCGTTCTTCTCGTGCTGTACGCCTCGCGAATCATTTCCGTAACGCAAAAATTCCGCATCGGAGTCATCGCCGCAACCGGCGCCATTGCACTCCTATACATCGGAACGTTCATCCTGGGCTTCTTCGGCGTACACACGTTCTCCATCTTCGGCAACGGCGCAATCGGCATCGCCTTCAGCGCCTTCGTAGTGGTAATCGCCGCGCTGAATCTGGTCCTCGATTTCGATTTCATCGAAAGCGCCACGCACATGGGCGTCCCGAAGTATATGGAGTGGTACGCCGGCTTCGGCTTGATGGTCACGCTCATCTGGCTCTATCTCGAAATCCTCAGATTGCTGGTCAAGCTACGCGGCCGCCGCTAAAATCGCTCAACTCTGTTTGAACGAGCAGCAGTAGAATTCTTGCCGTGGCCGTTGTAGGGAGGGTGCTTCAGCCCTCCCGCCACGCGTTTTCCGCGTGGCTCCGGTCAAAAGCCCTATCAACTCCCCCTACCCCACACTTCGCGTTATGTAACGTTTCTACCCCGCCGGACGCCACCGCCTGAACCCCGTCCCATTTTGATACGTCTAAGCGTCCTCTTATCAGCAGTTTAGCCCCACAGCCGCTTGGCCGCCCGAATGCACTTACTTCGTCACCAAGTCTCACAATTTCGCAGTCTAGCCCTGTGCCCGGGGGCGGTGTCCGAGGATGCCTTGATAGAAAACGAACGCACGGCTGCCACGAAGCGACCGATCAATCAGCGCGGACATCGAGGCATTTCGCTCGTTGAGATGATGATCGTGGTGGCCATCGCCATGACCATTGCCGGCATGATCGTCGTGCACCTGACTCCCACGCTGCAGACTTTCCGCTCCAACTCCGCGGCCTCGCAAGTAACCGACGTCTTCCGCCAGGCCCGCGAGTACGCCATCACTTACCGCCGTTACGTACAGATCACTTTTCCGAATTACACCGCGAACGGCACCACCGCGAACAATCAGATCGCCATCACCGTAAAGAATTCGTTGACGCCGCCCTACAATCAACCAGATGTCCTTCTCACCACCGTCTGGCTTTCCGGCACCGTTAACTTCCAGGTGATAAACGGTCTGCCCGATAGTCCCGACGCCTTCGGAAACGCCACCCCCGTAAACTTCGCCGGCACCGATGGCGGCCCGACCACCGGAATGTTCTTTCAGGCGGACGGCACCTTCGTGAATCTGGGGGGCAATTTCATCAACGGCAGCGTCTTCCTCGGCCAAAACAAGACTGCATCCACAGCCCGCGCAGTAACCGTGCTGGGCACCACCGGCCGCATCCGCGCTTACAACATCAACGGCGCAGGCACCGGCTGGTTCGAGACGCGCTAATGAAAATGCGAATACAGGAGCTGGGCATGCGGAATGCAAAAGAGCGCGCGGCACAGAAGGGATTCACTCTTCTCGAGACCATGGTCGCGCTGGTGGTGCTGGGCATCGGCCTGATCGCGCTCGCGGCTATGCTCGCAGGCAGCATGGCCTACATGAACTCCTCACAGGCCGATTTCATCGCGCAGCAGAAAGCCTCCGAAGCCGTCGAGAGTATTTTCACCGCGCGCGATACCCAGGCTGTTACCTACGCGCAGATTCAAAATGTAAGCTCCGGCGGAATTTTCCTCGATGGACCGGCGAACCTCGTTGATCCTGGTCCGGATGGCGTGGTGGACACCGCCGACGACAATGCTGCCGCGCCGGACACCATCATTAAGCCCGGTCCGGACGGAATACTGGGCACCGCCGACGATATCCAAATTCAACTCTCGGTGTACTACAACATGAAGCGCACCATCACCATCACCAATATCGCCGGAGAAGTTGGCGTACGCCAGATCGTCGTAACCGTCACCTACACCACCGGCACCTTCAATCGCACCTACACCTTGACCAGCTTTATCTCGCAATACTCGTAGAACGGAAGCCCCGACCCATGCGCATGAGCGACGCACCAGGAGCCATAACGATGCTGCCGAAGCAAAAAAACACTGTGAAGCGCCACGCCGGATTCTCGCTGCTGGAGTTGATGGTCTCCGTCTCCATTCTCGTGACCGTCGTGGGCGTCTCACTCTCCATGCTCATCGACGCGCAGCACATGTACGAGGGCGTCACCGACATGGCCGACATGCAGCAGAATCTGCGCGCCTCCATGATCAATATGCAGCGCGACTTCATTCAAGCCGCCGAAGGTCTTCCGCCCACGGGAATCTCGTATCCGCAAGGCGGCACGGCCAAGACCATCAACCGGCCGTCACCGACGGGCAAGGCCTACACCTTTCCGGGCACGGCAGTATCCTCGACGCTGGCGGACATCACTCCGGGTGTGCAGGGCACTACCACGCCGGGCCTAACGGTCAACGGAACGCCCACCGATTTCATCACCGTGATGTACGTAGATAACTCCTTGGTGGACGTTAATGGCCACCAGATGAATCTGTATCCCGTCTACCAGGTGGCCAACGCGCAAAATCCACAGGCGTGCAATGGATTGATCAAATCCGACGGAAGCTCGGTAACCTTCGACGCCAATTGCATCACCATCAGCGGCACCAACTCCGTCCAGCCCGGCGATCTGATCATGTTCTTCAATGGGCAGAACTACGCCATTCAAACGGTCACGTCGGTTCTGGGCCAGGTGGTTAGTTTCGCGGCGAATGATTCCTTTAATTTCAACGGCATGCTCGCCAAGGCGACCGCAGGCACCCTGTTACAACTGCAGAACGGCGTAGCCAGCGCCGGCGGCCCGTATCCGCCAACCACCGCCGCGCGCGTCAAGATGGTTACCTATTACATCGACAATGTGACTAACCCTGCGATTCCGCAATTAATCCGGCAGGTGAATTTCAATGCGCCGACCGCTGTGGCGGACGGAATCGAAGATCTCCAAATTAGTTTCGGCATCACTCAGTCGAACAATGCCGCGCTCTACGGCGCCGCCGGTGTGGGCAATGCCAAACAGCCGCTCGGCACCGATTCGCCGTCGCAAATTCGCAACGTCAATCTCTTCGTCGGCGCGCGCTCCAACGCTGCCTACAGCGTCACCGGCCAATTCTTCCGCGACAACATGGTTACCAAGGTCGGCGTGCGCAGCCTTTCTTTCGTCAATATTTATCAATAGCTCCATTTTTTTGTGCACTTCCGCAGGTGTCCTGCAAGGAGGACGTTCGTGAATACCACTCGGGAAAAAGGTATGGCTCTGGTGACAGCACTCCTCGTGCTCTTGCTGGTGTCTTCCATCATCATCGGTCTTTCGTGGATGGTAATGACCAACCAGCGGCTCGGCGGCAACAACGCCAACCGCCAGGCGGCTTTCTACGCCGCCGAAGCGGGCATGGAAAAAATGACCGCCGATATCGGCACGCAGTACGGCGCCACCAACGCGCTTAGTAGTGCGGACATCACCACGGTGATGAGCAAAGCTCCCGTGATTCCCGGAGTCTCCTACAACAGCACCCCGACGAGCTACAACGTCGGTTACACTCCTGATCCGGCCAATGGCGGAAATCCGCTGGCCACCAACCACACGATTCTCTCCGGCCCCTACGCCGGCCTGCAGGGCTTGCTCACTCCGTTCACGCTGACCGTGCGCGCCGATCTTTCCGATGGCTCCGAAGCCAAGCTCGTGCGCACCGTGCAAACTGTCGGCATCCCCGTCTTTCAGTTCGGAATTTATTCAGGAGTGGACCTGAGTTACTTCCCCGGCCCGGTTTTCAATTTCGGCGGCCGTGTCCACACCAACGGAAACCTCTGGCTGGCCTCCGGCAACACGTTGACTCTCGCGGACAAAGTTACCTCCGCCGGCCAAATCGTAGTCAACAATCTGGCTAACGGCTACCCGACTTTCTGGCTGAACAGCACGCAAACTCCGCAGACCGATACCTGCCAGTCGAGTTGGAGCAGTTCGCTTCCGTCTAACCCCTCCAGCAACCCCTATCCCGGCGCCATCATGGTGGCCGTGGTCCCCGAAGCCACTTGCCTGCAACTGGTGGAAGGGTCGGTGACCGGAAGCGTTTCTGTAGCGACGATCGGATCTGCAGCGTCGGACCCGAACTGGGCTTCGCTCTCCATGGGCACCAAGACTAGCAATCCCATGCAGTACGCCGGCAACATCCGCGGCGGCACCACCGCCGTTCCGGCACTCTCGCTGGCCATCGCCACTCCCGCCGTCGGCGGCACTCCAGTCGAACTGATTCGCCGTCCGGTAACCGGAGAAACTGCCGCTCTGACCGAAGAACGTTACTTCACGCTCTCGAGCGTCAATATCTTGCTCGACGATACGGCCGCGCTGCTCACCGCGACTCCCGGCACCTGCGGCACGCCGGTCGATTTGACCACTCTCGCTGTCGAAGCGAGCGGAACATCCGGCGCCCCGACGACGTCATTTCCAGCCTGGTTTACCGGCGGCCCTGAAGGAAAGCTGCCGCTGCCGGCTTCCGGAGCGCAGAACACCACCTACACCGCGGCTGACGGCTACTGGATTAAAGCCCACAACCCGATCATCACCGGCTTCATTCTCGTCAACGAGCACACCACCAACATGGGCGGCTGCGTCGACGTGACGCAGGAGTTTCTGAATCTTGGCTATATCGGCCGAAATTTGAACCCCATCCCAAAGGCCAGCCTGGGAACCAAGTCCGGGACCATTCAGCAAAACACGGTCTCCACCCTGACAGGACTTCCCTTGGCTTCCAGCACCGGCGGCCCGGTCGGACTCGCGCCCTCCGGGCCCGCGACGTCGGGCTGCAATGACCCGAGCCTGAACGCAATCATTCGTCTGGCGCGCTTGCGTGATAATCCGACGAGCGTCTACAAGCCCAGCATTGTCGGCGGATGCGGCACAGCCATTACTTACGGCTCCGCAAACTATCAGGCCTCCGATTACTGGCCGAACGTGCTGTACGACACGCGCGAAGGCGTGATCCGCGATACGCCTCCGCCCAACCCAAGCGGCACTACCCTCAACCCCAATGGCGCGATCTCCCCGGCCGGCGTGATGAACTACATTGAACTCGACGTCAACAACTTGACCAAATGGTTTAAGGGTTCAATCGGCGCCACCGGCAAGAACGTCGAAAACGTTACAGGCTACGCGGTCTACTTCTCCGATCGCCGCGGCGAAGTCAGCGATCCAACTCTCGGTCGCAAGTCGGGTGCTTACGGCTACAACGACAACGTCAACCCCAGCGACGCTACCAACGGCTGCCCCAACGGCACGCTCGATACCGGCGAAGACTATGACGGTACTGGCGTCACCACCCACAAGGTCGTGAATTACGCCAACGTTCCCAGCGCACTGGTCAACACTGCCGGCACGGGCATCAGCTTGAATACCTCTAATGCCAAGTTGTTTCCGGTTGGCGCTGTTGTGGCCAACACGGTCGATGCCACCTGCACCGCCCTCAGCACCAACTGGCCCGGCGCGATTTATAACCAGGCCGTCGAAGCCCGCGAAAATCCGCCGCTCTTTTTCCGCCACGCTCTGAAGCTGGTCAACGGCGGCACCATTTCGCTCGGCACCTGCGATTCCGTGCCCTGCGGCCTGACCATCGCTGCCGAAAATCCCGTCTACATCCAGAACGATTACAACTGCATGCCCTCAAGCTGCGGCACCGGCTCCTATGTCACCACCGGCAACGCAGCAGCATCGGTAGTCGGCGATTCCGTCACCCTGCTTTCGAACACCTGGAATGACGTCAACTCCTTCGCCTATCCTTACAATCCAAGCGGCGGCCGCCCCGGCACTACCACCACCTACCGTACCGCCATCGCGTCCGGCAAGGGCATCGAGTTCGTGCAAATCGCCGGCACCTCGCAGGACTACGGCACCGACGGCGGCGTGCACAACTATTTGCGCTATCTCGAATCCTGGGGCGGCACCCTCTATTACAAGGGTTCGCTCGTCAACCTCTTCTATAGCCAGCAGGGCATCGGCGTGTTCAAATGCTGCACGACGGTCTACGGCCCGCCCACTCGCGGCTATAGCTTCGACTCCGAATTCCTGACGCCGTCGTTGCTCCCGCCGCGAACCCCCATGCTGCGCGACGTAAACGACATCGGCTTCACCCAGGACGTAAGCCCAACGCAATAGCAGCAAACTTGCATCGAACCCCGGCCGCAATCCAAACGCGGCCGGCCAAAACAACACCCAGATCACAGCGGCTCCCGGAACTCCGGGAGCCGCTTCCATTTCAAGCAAACCGAAAAGCAGCGCAAATCTGGCGTTCGTAGATGAATCATCGCCTACCATGACGCGAATTAGCGCTGGGCATTTCTCATTCCTGCGTCCGCCGATCCCGTCGCAAATCCCCAGAGCGCCGAATCAAAAAAACATCGAGCCAACCTCGATCGCCGCCAAAAAACCGCGCCCCCTAGGGCTTAATCCGCGCCGTAAAATTCGTATTCACCGCCGGCGGCGAACAAGGATTCTGCTGCGACTCCCCGCACAACCCATTCGCCGTCTCATAGAAACTCGACCCGGTGGCCAACCCATCCAGCGGCTCGGCATAAACAATGAAATTCCGCCCCAGCGGCAACCGATCGATGCGATAAGACCCGTCAAAAAGCACCGCCGGATTCGAGGCATTGCAGCTCCACCCGCCAAGCGTAGCCGCCACAACCGCCCCAGTATCCGCATCCACAGCCACCACCTGCGTCCCAAAAATTCCCGTCACCGTCTGCCCCGCCGCAGTCGGCGGAAATATCGCCAGCGCAAACGGATTCGCCGGCACCACATGCCCGGTAATCGTCCCCAGATAAACCGTCTCCGCCGGATTCGGATACAGCACGCGCATCCCCGTGCGATCGTCGTCCGCAAGCTGGCTATCAGGCGCACCAGGCGAAGGCAGCGTCCCAATCATCGTCCCCGGCGGCGGCGCAAACGGAAACATAATCGCCCGCCGCACCGCCGAATGATCGAGCCCGAAATAATGCCCCAGCTCGTGCGTCAGCAACGAAGCCAAATCGTAGGAACCCACTCCCTGCGGCGTAGAAATCACTCCCGGCGTAGCAAAATTCACCTGCCCGGTATTATTGAAGAGCGTATCGGAATCAAGCAGTTGTCCAACAAAAGCCGCGGGCCCGCTAGCCCCCACCGAAACTCCCGGCGCATTCGCCGTAATCGTGCGCGTAAATGCCAGCACCCCAATCGTGAAATCCTCACTCGATTGATTGAAGCAAATCGTATTCACGCCGTCCGCCCCCGAACCATCATCGGCGGTACAAGCATCGACGGTAGTAGTCGTTCCAATCGCACCCACCACTCCCGGCACGAAATTCGGATTCGCCGAAGTGCTATCCACGCCAGTCCAGGCATTGAGCGCCGTCTGAATCACCGATTGAATTTCAGTCAGTTGCGCCGCAGAACCAAGCGGCGCCACAGTCAGCACCTGTTGCAGGTACGCCAGCGAAGTGCTCCACTGCAACTGCGTTGGCGACGCGCTCGAAAGGTTCCAAGCATCCGGCGCCGGACAAGCCTGCGCCAGCGGCACAGTAGTCTCCACCACGTAACCCCCCGCCGGAATCCAAGCACAGAGTAAAGCCATCGCCCAAACTCCGATGCACCAACTCATCCTCACCCTCATCGCCATTCCTTCCCCCAATACTTAAACTCGTGAACCGCCCGCCGTGCCTCCAGCTTTCGTAGCGCAGGCGTCCCGCCGGCGTTTTTGTGCTACTAAACCAATCCTGCAACCACGGGCACACACCGGTTTCGTACCGCTGGCGTCCCTGCCGGCTCCGACGAAGACAAATCCCAACAAAGGCAACACTCACCGGCGGACCGCTCAGCTAAAATGCACCAAGGATGTAGTGCTTCACTCTGTCCGAGGCTACAGTCATTGCCCACGTCCCTCCGGAAACAGCGGTCAGAGAAGCCGGTACGCAAAATCACTACCCGGTGCACACGATGGCTCCGCATTCCAAACCGGTTACGGATGCTTCGCAAGCGACTCCGCCACGCGCCGCCGGAATTCCTCAAGCGGCAAACCGCGCACCGCGTCACTCTGCGCCCCACGCGCCGCGCTTCCGTCAACAAAAGCCGCCGGCGAAAATGAAGCCGTATCCTGCGTCACCACCAGCGAAGTCCCCACCCCGACGCGCTGAATCCGAAACGTCCCCTGCGCCCACCCAACAACGGAATAATCCCCACGCCGCAAGGGCCCAAGAAACAACACCACATCCTCGCCAGCACGAAACCGCGGCACGCCCTCCACATGCGAAGTCAACTCCGCCGTGCGTCCCCCCAACATCCTCACGCGCACCACCGCCGGCGCGCTCCCTTTCCAAACTTCGCGAACCTCAAATGAAGTAATCGTCCAAATCTCGCCATTCACTGCGCTAACCATGCTCCCCTGGCAACGCGCCCGCACAATCAGCGGCGCCGCCGCGGAAAGTTGTTCGAGCGGCACCCGGGCGAATGTAGTCGGCGCCGCGTGCGGCCCACCTGCCAACACAATCGAAAGCGCAATTGCAATCCGCGCCGCGAATTCGTACCGCCGCGAAGCTTTTCGCGCCGCGCCGCGGCGGCCTTCCGTGCCACGCGTGTCGTGTTCGCCCCTGAATTTCCATGGCTGCATCACTGCACCTCCACAAGACCTGTCGCCACCGCCTGATCGTTATTCGGCGTAGTAATAAAAAGCGATCGCACTCCCGGCAGCGTGGTGCTCGAAATAGTCAGATCCAATTCAATTGTGTTCGGAAAAAGTCCGTCAAGTTCCGATGAAACAATCGAAATATCCGGCGCCGGCGGACCAGTGAATTGATAGAAGTACCCAGAATCAAGCGTATTCCCGTGAATGCAGATGCTAAACGTCGCGCTTCCACTCGGCGCCCGCACCAAAGTAATCGGCGAAGAATCGAAATTGCACGTAGGTCCCGCCGTAATCGGCCCTGCAAAATCCACATTGATTTGCGAAGGCCCCAATCCCGCCGTAGTCGGCTCAAACACCACGATATCGTTGCCATCCATTTCCGGCTGCGAAGCATTCAACGAGATCACCGACTGCGAAAGCGTGAACGGCACGATCACAAAGAAAACCGGATTCGATAAAATCACCGGATTCCCGGGCGTCTCGACCTGAATCGTCAGCGATCCGGGATTGCCGGCGTCCTGCGCCGGAAGCGTAGCCGTACAATGCGAAGCCGAATTGCAAACAGTCCCCAGCGCCGCGCCATTCACCAAAATCACCGATGCTCCCCCACCGTGGCCCGCCACAAATCCTTCGCCGTTCACCGCCAAAGTAAAATCCGCGGCCACTCCAGCCATCACGCTCGATGGCAAAATCTGCTCGATCGCCGGTCCCGAAGTAATCGCCACGCTAGCCGTCCCGAACTGCGACAAATCCGCCAAGCTCGTCGCGATCACCGAAATTGCATTCGGCGAAGGCGCGGCGTTGGGCGCCGTATACACCCCGTTCGCGTCAATCGACCCACACGCGGTCCCGCTGCAACCTGTCCCCGACACGCCCCCGGCGACGGACCAAATCACATTGGTGTTACTTGTTCCCGTAACAGCGGCAGTGAATTGCAACTGGCTAGGCGCTGACGATCCGGACGGCGGAATAAAAGCGTTGGCGGGCGAAATAGAAACGTTCGATGATCCCCCGCCCGTTCCCACGATCTTGACCTGCGCATTCGCACTCTTGGACGGATCGGCGTTGCTGGTCGCCGTAAGCGCCACAGGATTCGAAGACGGCACCGTAGCCGGCGCCAAGAAATCGATCGTCGGGGTAGCAGCTCCCGCGGGCGGCACGCACGGATTCGAATTCGTCACGCAAACCTGCCCCAGCACCGTATTCCCGTTCACCACGCCATTCACCGTCCACACCACGGACGTATCACTCGCATTGCTCACCAGCGCCGTAAAGCTCGCGCGCTGCAGCACCACAATGTTCCCGCTCCCGGGCGTAACGCTGATCGTCACATTGCTAACAATCGTCACCGCCGCCGTAGCCGAAATTCCCGCCGCCACCGCATCAATCGTGACCACACTCGGTGAAGGAATATCCGCAGGCGCCGTATAAGTCGTCGTAGCCGCGCCAGTATTTGTCACAGTTCCCAGCGCAGCGCTCCCGCCCACCACGCCATTCACATCCCAAACCACCGCGGTCCCCGGCGCAGCGCAAAGCGAAGCCGCAAAATTCTGCGTCTGCCCGAGCGGCACGTTGGCGGTCGCCGGAGATACGCCGTTCGCGCCCGTGCATCCGATTCCTACACTCGCCGAAGCGGATTTCGAGGGATCGGCGACGCTCGTCGCGGTAACGCTTACAGTCGGCGGCGATGGCAAAGCCGTAGGCGCCGTATACATCGCCGAATCGGCGCCATTCGACACAATCGTCCCGTTCGTCGCATCCCCGCCGTTAACGCCATTCACGCTCCAATTCACGGCCGTCGAAGGTTTTCCCGAACTGCTCACGCTGGCCGTGAATCCCTGCGTCCCACCCAACGGAAGGCCCGCCGCAAGCGGCGAGACTCCCACCACGATGTCGCTGGTAATCGTGACGCTCGCCGAATCGCTGGCGCTCGCATCCGCCGCGCTCGTAGCCGTCACCGTCACATTCGCGGCCGCCGGCATCGTGGCCGGCGCGATATATTGTCCAGTCGCCGATATCGTTCCCGATTGCCCGCTGCCCCCTGCAACTCCGTTCACGCTCCAACTGACCGAAGTATTCGTAGCCCCCGTCACGCTCGCCTGAAAATTCACCGCCGCGCCAAGCACCGCAGTAGCGCTCGCCGGCGTGACTTTCACAACCACGTCCGGCGGCGGCGCCCCGCCTCCGCCATTTCCGCCACTGTTCCCGCTGCTGACCGTTCCTCCGCATCCCCCCGTCCACACCAGCAACACGAGCAGCAGCGCCAAACACATCCGCGCGCCCGCAATATCTCTGGCGAAAATCGAGCATCGCGTCAGCGGACGCTGCTTCCGGCAATCTCCCAATTCCCAAGAAATATTTTTTGGGATCATCGAAACAAGGACATCGCATGCGGTGTGCCACTCTGGCGCGTCTTTGCCGCGCTAATCCGCTCGGGCCGAATACACCAAGCCGATCCGCTAAACGGCGGGCGTTCAATCGTTTGCGTGGTTTCGATTCGCTAGAACGGATTGACTCTGAGCGGATTCAAACTCAAAAAGTCGAGCTGATCACATCAACTCGATTAACCTCGTTCCACTTAGGAAAGTTTCCATCCTGATTTGGAATGGATCTCATCAATGCCCCTTAGGGGGTTGTTGCTTTAGCTCCGACATAAAATCGCCACTAGAATCTCGGGCTTTAGATCCTCTGTGAGCACTCGGACGCCTTGTCAGGGCACGGTTTCAACCGTGCCGTAAGCGCCGCAAATCACCACGGCTTCAGCCGCTGAGGTTTTGTTTTTCCGCTTTTGACGCTGAGCCCCGGAGTTCTCACCCAGACTCTTTAGCCCCTGAAGACATTCCCACCCGCCATCCAAACGATTCATGAGACGAGCAATCCGTGTTAAATCGTGAGGAGTATCCCCCGCGCGGTTGACACCTCACCCCTCTCGCCGAATAATGCGCACATGGCGAAACCCGAAGTAGTCCGCCGCATAAAAAGCTACTCCTCCGAAAGCGGCTTCGTGTACCAATACCAATTTCACGATGCCATCCCCGCCGAACGCACCGGCGAACCCGGCAACGAATACATCTATTACGTCTCCGCCGACCGCAAAACCATGTTCCCGCTGAAAATCTTCGTAGGCCGCAGCACCCGAGAAGACTGCGCCCGCCGCCTAGGCCGCACCTTTACCGGCACCGAGGAATACGCCCTAGCAAAAATGCGTCTCTTCCAAGCCTTCGATGAAGAAGAGGATCTCGTAGCCAAAAAGCCGGAGCTGGTAGTAGACGGCTCCAACATCGAAACTCTCCTAGCCCGCCTAGATCTATAGATTCAGTCTGGTAACTCGGAAGCCTCGTCGGCGCACGACTCGTGTCATGCCAGTTGAATTTTTCTGCGTAGGGGCGACGGCTTGCCTGGCCCGCCCGAGTAACGCCCGCCAAAAATGTGGCCTATTTGCGTCGGCGTAACGCGATCCGGCATTCCGCGCGTCTCATCGGCCTCGTACATATGCACGACGTCAACAGAGCCATTTCAAAATCTGAAATCTGAAATTTGAAATTTCCGATGTCTTTGCATTTCTGACTGGATTTACCTTCCGCTCGACTTTCCCGCAACCTCTCGAGCCGCCGGAATGTGCCCTACGAGTCCCGCCTCCCGAACGCATGTAGAATGGCGCTGCTGGATTCAGACAACTCACGACGACTTCGAGGAGAAGACAATGACCGCATTCCAACAAGATCCCGACGCCAACGAAGCATTTCGCAAATACCAAGCCCAAATGCGCGCCGCCATCGGCTCGCGCCTAAAAATAGTACTGATCGGAGTGGTTCTCGCGATCCTGGTCTACGCCTCAATCGCCTACGTCCCCGCAGGCCACGTAGGCGTGCTCACGTTATTCGGCCGCGTCACCGGCGACGTCCTACCCGAAGGCACGCACTTCGTAAATCCCTTCAAAGTGAATAACACCCTCTCCGTACGCACCCAGGAACTAAAGGAAACTGCCAGCGTCCCGTCGGATGAAGGCCTGGTCATGACACTCGACACGTCACTTCTCTTCCGCCTGAACCCAACGCGCGCCGCCGACGTATTCCAAAAAATCGGCCCAAATTATATCGAAGTAGTAGTAGAGCCCACGCTCCGCTCCGCCATCCGCGCCGTAACCGCCATGCACAGCGCTAACGCCCTCTACACCGGCGGCCGCGAAGAAGTAGCCCAGAAAATCTATGACGAGCTGAGCACCCAGTTAGGCGGCCGCGGCGTCGAAGTCCAAAGCATCCTCCTCCGCGACGTTCAACTCCCGCAAATGCTGAAAACCTCCATCGAAGCCAAGCAACAAGCCGAGCAAGATTCCCTGCGCATGGCTTTCGTCCTGCAAAAAGAAAAGCAGGAAGCCGATCGCAAACGCATCGAAGCCCAAGGCATCCACGATTTCCAGCAAACGGTAGCGCAAGGCATCAGCGAGCAATTACTAGAATGGAAGGGAATCGAAGCCACCGAACGCCTGGCCAACAGCACCAACGCGAAAGTGGTCTTGATTGGCAATACGAAAAACGGCTTGCCGCTAATTCTCGAACCGAAATAGTCCGGCGGACCGAGCATGCATGAAGCTGGGTCGATGCAACCCGGCTTCACGCGGCGAATGTTATTTGGAACTTTGCGCCGAAGCAACCGGCTGCGCCAAACGCGAAACTTCATTGAGCCGGGCCGTGGCGCGAGCGAGAGCGGAAGCGACCTCGCCGATTTCGCGGCGCATAGCCGCGGCATCTTTGTGCTCGATAGCCTCGGAAAGGCTAGGCATCATCACCGCGGTATAGCCCGCATAACTGCCGGGCGCCCACAGCGTATGCTTGTACCAAGGACGCCCCGGCAACCCCTGCGCAGAAAGAAAAGCTTGCTCAACGGACGCCAAAAGCAAATTCACCTGCCGCTCTTGCAAGGCGTTAGCCGGCGAAGATTCCAGCGCCCGCAGCGCCGGCGCGGCACGTTCCGCAGCCTCGCGAAATTGCGCCGCAGAATCCGTCAAAGGCGCAACGTCGCCATCGCTCAGTCCAGCCCGTTTCGCAGAAGCCGCCAGCACCACGCCCTCATGCTGAATCGTCTCCGCATACTGAAAATAATCAAAAGGCAGCACGTCCGCCTGATCCATCCGCAAAACCAGAGTCCCAAGAATCTTCGCCAGCGCCGCGTGATAAGTAAAATCCGGATCCCCGAACCGCTTCATCCAAAAGAAATCATCATAGAGTGAATGATAGACGCCATAATCCCCGCTAAATCCAATATCCAGCGAAGGAATCCCCGCAAAATCAAAAAACGGGCAAAAATCCGACCCAGCCCCCAGCGTCCCAAGCGGCACATCATTATTAGCCCGCAACGATTGGTCGCGCGGCGTTCCGTTCGCCTCCACCACCGAGTGCTCGTTATGCTCTTTCCAAGAATCGTAAACGCTATGACCAGTCTTCGGATCAGTAACCTCGCGCGTAACTTCCCGCACAATCTCCTGCAGCGAAGGCGTAGCCGAAGCCGCAAAATTCGGCCCCGCCACGCCCACATCAGTATTAATGTAAGCGACGGCCTTAGCCTGCAGCTCCTTCACATTCTCTTCCACCCATTCCGTCGAGCCGATTAACCCAGGCTCTTCCCCATCCCACTCGCACATCACAATCGAGCGCCGCGGCTTCCACCCTCCGCGCACCAATTCACCAAGCGCCCGCGCCGTTTCCAGCATCACCGCCGTCCCGCTTCCCGGATCGACCGCCCCAAACACCCAAGCATCATGATGATTCCCCAGCACCACCCATTCCGAATCATCCGCACCCGGAAGCCGCGCGATCACGTCATAAATTTTCCGCTGCTGGTAATCCATAGCGATCTTGAAATGAACGGAAGACTCCCCCGGCCCGGCATGATACGTGATCGGCAATCCGCCCTGCCAAGCCCGCGGCACTTTCGCCCCGGTCAGATGCGACAGAATGACGGCAGCATCCTGCGCATTAATCGGCATCACCGGAATCCGCGGCAAACTGCGCGCCTCGCTAGGCGCAATTCGCGGCGCGTCGATAGTCGCGGCAATTCCCGGCGTCAGCGGATCCCCAGGATAAATTTCCGTATACAGAATCGACCCACGTTGAATGCCACTCATCGGCCGCCACGGCCCCGTAGGATAAATATCCCCCGCATCATATCCATCATCCGCAGGATCAGAATAAATCAGCAGCGCAGCAGCTTTGTGTTCTTCGGCCAGCTTGGCTTTGATCCCGCGGTAAGAACTGCCATAGCGCACCAGCACAATCTTCCCGGCCACATTCGCCCCCAGCGATTCAAGCTGCCGGTAATCGTCCGCGGTGCCGTAATTCGCATAAACGATCGGCGCAGTAACGTCGCCCGAAGGCGAATAAGTATTGAATCCCACAGACGCCCGCGCATCAAAAGTACTCTTGTCCCACTCGTAAGCCTCTTCCTGCGTGCCCAACGATTTCCGCTGCGGCGCAATCAACTCAAGTTTGATTTCCGTAGGCTGCGGCAACCAAACGCTGTAAGAAACCAGTTTCGCGTCAAATCCAAAACTCTCATATTGCAGCCGCAACCATTCCGCCAGCCGATGGCTAGCTTCCGTCCCAGCCATGTGCGGCTCAAGGGTAATCCTCTTCAGATTTTCTTCAGCATGCTGCGCGTCAGGAATTTTCCGCAGCGACTGTTCCAGTTGCCGTTCGGCGTCAACATGCGCCGCCGAAAATCCGCGCAACCCAGATTGCGCCTCGATAAGCGCCGCAGGCACACCAAGAAAAATCACCCCAGCCGCAATGCAAATGAAAAATAGCGGAAGCCTACGCCAGCGGAATGTCATTCGGGGCCTGATTGGAGACTGGGCATCAAAGCCCGTCATTCTAGCGCAGTTCCGTTGCGCTGACGATGCATGGCGTCGAGCGTATGCCGGGTTCCAATTGGATTTCCGCTAAGCTCGAATTTTCGTGCCTGAGGCCTGCCGTGAGCCTGCGCTCTTACAGATGCGTTCGCCCCAAACTCCCCGCTCCGTAATCCCGACCCCTACTCTTCCGTCAGGAATCTGCATTCGCCGTTTCTTCAATCTGAAATCTCAAATCTGAAATTTGAAATTTCTTATGATCTTGCGCGCCGCGGGCTCTACACAGGTGGGAGCCTCCACATTAATGTGGGGGAGGAGCGCTTCAGCGCTCCGAAAAAGGCTCGTTTTCAACGATGCGCTTTAGCGCCGGGAATTTCGCCCATCAACCTCGCCGCCTTTCGACAATTCAACGAAATTATCCCCGCTGAAATCACCAAAAGTTCAGACAACGCAGCCCGCCGCTTGACGCAATCAAACGCCAGCCGTAGCGTTAACTCATGCCATCCACGCCCCGAATCGCCACGCCAGAAGCCAGGAAATCAAAATGCACATATTAATGACCGGCGCGTCAGGACTAGTAGGCACAACGCTAACCGCAGAATTGCGCGCCGCAGGCGACACAGTAAATCGATTCGTCCGCCCAGGCACAGATTCCACACACAGCAACTCCGGCGATGTCACCTGGGATCCGCAATCAGGCGAAATGAATTTGCCCGCCGCAGAAGGCGCCGATGCAGTGATAAATCTCGCAGGCGCATCAATCGGCGGAGGCCGCTGGACAGCCAACCGCAAAGCCCTGCTGCGTTCAAGCCGCGTAGACCTGACCGAGCATCTAGTGACAGCACTCGCGCGCCTAAAATCCCCGCCAAAGATTTTCATTTCCGCGTCAGCCATCGGATTTTACGGCGATCGCGGAGAAGAATCTCTCACCGAAGCCAGCAGCAGCGGCAAAGATTTCCTGTCAAAAATTACGCGCGACTGGGAAGCCGCCGCAATAAAAGTCGAACAATTCGGCGCGCGCACAGTGCTCGCACGCTTCGGAATCATCCTCTCAAAAACTGGCGGCGCCCTGCCGCAAATGCTCACCCCCTTCAAACTCGGCGCAGGCGGCAAACTCGGCTCCGGCAAACAATGGATGTCCTGGATATCCCTCGACGACGCCATAACCGCAATCCGCACCGCAATAACGGACGCAAACCTACGCGGCCCAATAAATATCGTAGCTCCCAATCCAGCCCGCAACGCCGATTTCACTCGCGCGTTAGCGAAGGTACTGCATCGCCCAGCAATTCTTCCCGCCCCAGCCTTCGCCCTGCGCCTAGCCCTAGGAGAAATGGCCGACGCCCTACTCCTCTCCAGCCAGCGCGTAATCCCCGAAAAACTAACCCAGCAGCACTTCAAATATCAGTACGCCGACCTAGAATCCGCCCTGCGCCGCGCCCTCCAGTAGCGCACTCCGAGCGGTATGAGCTCAACTCTGCCGACATGCTCCGCAGCATTTGAATTTTCCCGTAGGGGCGACGGCTTGCTTGCCTCGCCCGCCCGTGTAAACGCCCGCGAAAACGTGGCCTACTTGCCTCGGCGTAACGCGATCCGACATTCTCCGCGTCCCAACGACCGGTGCATCCGCTTCTGCATTTGCCGTTTCCGCAATCTCAAATCTCAAATCTGAAATTTGAAATTTCCGTAGCCGTTGCCCTAGCTCTCGCCGTTGCCTTTCTCTTCGTAGGGCGACGGCTTGCCTCGCCCGCCCGAGTAACGCCCGCCAAAAACGTGGCCTATCTGCGTCGGCATAACACGATTCGGCATTCTCCGCGCTCCGTCGGTCTCGCAATCGCGCACGATGCCGACAAACCCCACCCATACGATAGATTCGGCGAGGAAATTCTTCCGGAGGCAGCCCCCGCATTTATGCGGGGGAGGAGCGCTTCAGCGCTCCGAAAAAGACCGCTCTTACTGATGCGCTTTAGCGCTGGGCACCGGTAAGCCACGAATCACGACCCGCCCCTATGCAACTCGCTGCTTCCGGTTCCACTTAATCCTGGCAGGTACTCTACTCTGCTGGCCGAACCATCCGCGAGAAGACTTCATTTCAAAACTTTAAGCCGAATCTCAACCTTCCAAATATGCCCCGTAAGCGGATCGGTGGCCGTACTCGCCTCCTGAGTTTCCCCATCGCGCAGAAGCACGTCGAAAGAAAGCCGAAGCGAATTGATTCGCGGATTTTCCGGGCTTTCCGCCGGAATGCCTTTTGCTTTAATGTTCTCCGCGTTCGTCGTCGAGACCGAGGACCGATCCAGCGATGTCTCGATTCGAAAACGACCTCCACTCCATGCAGAGACCTGACAGTCGTAGCTCGTTCCGATATCAACGTAGGTAAAGCTTCCTTTCTCGGTCAGCACCGGGATGCGCGTCCCGACGCGAGCGCTTCCTCTCGACGTGTGATGTCCGGAGCCTATCATCGTGGCGACGGAAACTTCGTAAGGCAGGCTGGCGACTTCATGATTTCCATCGAACTCGTGAAGGATGAGCGTGATTTTTAGCGATGTTAATTCTTCTGTCTCAGGCTCGGGGCTCTCCTGGCTCCGGACCGCCGCTGAGAGCAAGAGCAATGCTCCGGCCATCACTACAATTTTGTTCCACAATTTCATCGCGTTCTCCCGTCGTCACTAATTTCCGATTTAACCGCGCACGTTAGAGACTCCACTGTGGCCATTTGGGTTCAGCGCTCCGTCGCGTCGCCGTCCATCTCGGGATTCGCGATTGGTTTTATTTCAAGCGGCGGAATTTCGAGCGGCTTCGCGGCGATGGGTTCGTCCGGTTCTCGCTGAGAATCAAGAAGCGCGGCCGTATTCACGCGGCCCGCCGCGATGGACCGCGTGAGCCGAACTACGGCGTACAGTTCGCGGCGATCGATACGAATTTCGCGTGCAGCCCATGGCCGGCTCGCGATGACTGCATGGAGCGCGGGCCGCTCCGCTGAACTCAACGCCGCAGCCGTGCTCTCTCGCGCCGGCACCGGCGAACTTGCGGCTGACCGCGGTTGCGGAGAGCGTTCTTCCGCCGGCGGCGCATACGAGACCGGATTCGAATCGCGCGGATGCAGCGTGCCGGCACGCTGATAGTGGAGCAGCGCCAGCACCACAGCGAGCGCCGCAACGCCGGCGAGAGCCGGCAACCATCGTCTACTCGGCCGGAGGAGCGGGCGCGGCTCGTCAGCAATACCTCGGCGCACGCGAGCATTGAAATCGGCCGAAGGGCCCGCTTCGAATTGCGTTTGCAAATGCCGTTCGAGCGCACCCAGAAACTCGCGGCGCCGCGCGAGCTCAAGTCGGCAGCCTTCGCAGATTTCCAGATGCAGACGAAAAGCCTGCACCTCCGCGCCAGATTGTAGGCCGAGCGCAGCCGCGCTCAACGCTTCTTGGTATTGCCGGCAGTCCATTGCAGTTTCTCCGCCATCTGCTTGCGGGCCAAAAAAAGACGCGACTTCACCGTACCCTCAGGAATCTCGAGCAGCACAGCCACTTCGCGCGCCTCATGCCCTTCAATCGCCGCAAGGATCATCACCAGTCGCAATTTTTCCGGCAACGCGTCCAGCGCCGCATTCACCCGGCACTCGAATTCGCGCGACGCGGCGATATCTTCGGCCGTAGCCGCTGCCGCGTCTGCCTCGATCGCAAACGCCGCCGCAGCATCCTCATAACGCTCCCGTCGTCCCCGCGCCCGAATGCGATCCAGCGCCAGCCTCCACGCCGTCCGCACCAACCAAGCTCGAAATCTCTCCCGCTCGCGCAACCGGTGAAAATTTCGGTAAGCCCGCACCAGCGCATCCTGCGCCACATCTTCCGCCTCAGCACGATTCCGCAAAACCCCAAGCGCCACGCGAAACGCCAACGCCGGACAATCCGCCAGCCGCTCCTCAAACTCCCGAGCCAGCCCCGCGTCCCGGCTCACAAACGATCCTGCCACGCTTCCCGCAAACGCATCCATAGCCGTCCCAATCCGCAAGACGCCGCTCGATGCCTTCGAGTTCACCGAAGCTAAGATGCGTATCGGAGGAAGCAGAGCCGTGAAGTCCGGCCAAGCGCACGAAAAAATAATCGCGACGAAGCGCGGCCCAGCATTTCCGCGTTCGGTACCATTTGACAAGTCTCTCACTCGCGCTAGACTCCCACAGGAAACGCTGATGAAGCCATCGCGCAAACAGACCGCTCGCCACATCGGTAAAACCACCGCCGTCGTCCCACATAACCGTCACCAATCTTCCAGTGCCGACCTCAAAACTAATCCATCAAGGTCGCCAGTCGATTTTTATAACTCCTTTCGTATCAATGAGATAATTTTCCGTCTAATCGCGACACCAAAACGATTAGAAATCGCTGTAACCCATTGAAAACAAAGCCTCGAGGCCATTTTCTAATCGCTACAAAAACGGCACTTTGCAAATCACGGTCAGCAACTCCAGAAAGTGCCCAAGAATTCCATTTCGGAGCCTCCAGCCCAACGGTCACAGCCTGGCCCTGGCACCACCCAAAATCGGCGCAAGCCCAGTTTCAGGCTACAATGAAACCGTGCGCGTCCGCGTCCTCTTCTTCGGCCAACTCCGCGAAATCACCGGCTTCGCAGAAGATTACGCCGAGCTCTCCGACGGCGCCCGCATCGAAGATCTTTACGAGCGTTACGGACGCCGCTTTCCCCGCCTCCTCGAATTCCGCGCCAGCGTCGCCGCTTCGATCAATCAGGAATATTCGAATTTTCGCGCGCACCTCGCCACCGATGATGAGGTTGCCTTTCTGCCGCCCGTGAGCGGAGGGCAACAACCGGCGGCGCGCACGGCAGATCTTTTCGCGATTACTCGTGAGCCGATTCCCATCGATGAAATTTCGCGCAGCTTGCGCGCCCCCGAAGATGGCGCACTGGTAGTCTTCGACGGATTCGCCCGCAATAATTTTCGCGGCCGCCAGACTCTATATCTCGAGTACGAAGCCTACGAAAAAATGGCGCTAACGAAAATCCGCGAGATCGGCGCGCAGCTCCGCGAGAAATTCGCAATCCATCGCATAGCCATCGTCCACCGGCTAGGGCGCGTGGAAATCGGCGAGACTTCGATCCTCATCGCAGTAAGCTCGCCGCACCGCGCCGCCGCCTTCGACGCCTGCCGCTACGCCATCGACACTCTGAAACGCACCGTACCCATCTGGAAAAAGGAATTCTTCGCCGATGGCGCCATTTGGGCCGATGGCGAAGTTCCTCCCCCGACAGCCAATTCCGCCCAGGGTGAATCTATCTCTTAGATGAATCTAAAACAGAACCCAGCCGCGAAGTCGCTCGCGAAGGCCGTACCCTGCATAGCCCTGTTGAGCATTGCAACTCTAGCGTTCCGCGCACCAGCCGCCGCGCAATCCACTTCCAACCCACAGAAAAATTCCGGCGCGATCCGCGTCCAAACGAATCTCGTGAATGTGCTCACGACGGTCCAGGATGCCGACGGCCATCCGGTCCTCGATCTACCCAAAGAAAGCTTCCAAATTCTCGAAGAGGGCGTCCCACAGGAAGTCACGCGCTTCGAAGCCGAAACAAGCCAACCGCTCGATCTGGCTCTGATGATGGATACCAGCCTCAGCACCACCAAGGAACTAAAATTCGAAACCGAAACCGCCGCGCATTTCATTCATCAAGTGGTGCGCCCCACCGATCGTCTCGCGGTTTTCGAATTCTCCGACGAAGTCACCCAGCTCTCCACTTTTTCCTCCGACATAAATTACCTGCAGTCCGCCGCGCGCCGCATGACCGCCGGATCAGGCACCGTTCTCTACGATTCGCTGGTCCTCGGCTCCCACGCGCTCGACCGGCTCACGCGAGATCGTCGCCGCGTAATCGTCCTCGTCACCGATGCAGGCGAAACCACCAGCTCCTCCAAATTCGACGAAGCCCGTCGCGCCGCCATAGCTTCCGGCGCCATGCTCTATTCCATCGTCGTCCGCCCGATCCCCAATGAAAGCGGGCGCAACACGGCCGGCGAACACGCGCTGATCACCATCACCGATTCCACCGGCGGCGCGCTTTTTTATCTCGATACTTTCGATCAGCTGCAAGCGTTGTTCGACCGC
>JABDFR010000014.1:0-83 GCA_013286465.1 Acidobacteriota bacterium
ACGTTTATCGCGCACCGTTCAAAGTTCCGGATGTAAAACGCAAATACGGCAATCTCTGCCTGACCTATGCGGCGCAGTTGCAC
>JABDFR010000014.1:93-51766 GCA_013286465.1 Acidobacteriota bacterium
GACGCACCATCAATCCGCTGATCGTCGAAGGCCAAGTTCATGGCGCCACCGCTCACGGCATCGGCGCCGCACTTATGGAAAATTGCGTTTACGACGCCGAGGGTACGATGCTCACGAGCACGTACAGCGACTACACGCCGATTTCCGTGATGAACATGCCCGACCTGCTCTACGGCCATATCGAATCGCCCTCACCCTTCAGCTACAACGGCGCAAAAGGGATGGGAGAAGGCGGAGCGGCTCCGGTGCATACGGTAAGCGCCGCGCTGCAGGACGCGCTCGCGCACAAAGGCATCATAATTTCGGATTCGCACAACAATGCGGAAACCATTTTCCAGGCGCTTCGAGGCAATGGACCCGTCACGCCTGTAGAAGTCGAGAGCCGGGCGGCCAAAAGATGATGGCGGTTTCCCTGCCCCGGCGAATCAGTAAGCTGCTCCTGCCGCCAGTTTTTTAGCGCATGCAGTGAGTCCCGGATTAACGAATCGTGCCTCCTCGAATTGGAATCATCGGATGCGGCTCCATCGGAAGTCTCTACGCCGCGCATTTGGCGAGCGTCGCCGAGGTGCATGCGTTCGTTCGGCGGCCTGAACACGCGCGCACGCTCAACGAATATCCGATACGAGTCACCGGCTTGCACAAACTGGAAGGCAAAATTCACGCGACGGCCAACGCCGCCGAATTTCCGGATTGCGATCTGGGCATCGTGAGCTGCAAAGCCACGCAGACAGAAGCAGCGCTGGGGCCGGTAGCGCATAAATTCAAGAATGGAGCAGTTCTTTCGGCGCAAAATGGACTTGGCTGCGAAGAAATCATCGCCGATATGACCAAGACCAAAGTCATTCGCGGCACCACTTTCATGAGCGGCACGCGCCACAGCGACAATCACGTGCAATATGAACTCGACACGGAAACATGGATGGGCCCATTCGAGCCCACTCACACACCATTCTCGGTGGTAAAGACAGCCGCCGACTGGATCATCGCGTCAGGTTTGAAAGCGGTAGCCCTCGAAGATGCCCGCCCCGCGCAATGGTCCAAATTGATTTTCAATGCGTCCGTAAATTCCGTCGCGGCGCTCACAGAATTGCCGCACTCCGCGCATTACGCTCAAGAAGAAACATTCGCCGACCTCGGCCACTTGCTGCACTCGCTGATCAACGAAGGCAAAGACGTGGCCAAAGCTCTGGGCATCACGCTGCACGAAGATCCCTGGGAGATGAATAAAATCGGCGCGCGCACCGATCATCCGCCATCGATGCTCTACGATATTCGCCATCACCTGCGCACCGAAATCGATTTCCTGGGCGGCGCCATCGCCCGCGAAGCCGCGCGCATCAATCATCCGGCACCACTGCACACTGCTCTCTAC
Organism: Acidobacteriota bacterium; assembly: GCA_013286465.1. Lineage (GTDB taxonomy): Bacteria > Acidobacteriota > Terriglobia > Acidiferrales > UBA7541 > Palsa-147. The sequence continues at coordinate 1,466 of JABDFR010000014.1, forward strand.
CGGCTGATTCGCGGCAAAGAAGAATCCTGGACGTTCGAATCGAAAGGGCACGCAACGGCGTAGCGCCGCAAGAAAATGTCCTACCCACTCGATCGCGAAAAATGGACGCGCCTCCGCAGCGCGATGGCCGAGAAGGACCTCGACGCCGTAATCGTGCGCGCGCCCGACAATATTCTCTACCTCACCAACTACTGGACGATGAAAGGCTACGAAATCGTAGTCTTCCCGCGCGAAGGCGAACCAACCCTTTGCGTCCTCGAGCCGCAATTCCGCGAAGCCCAGCACACCGCCTGGAACAAAGACGTCCGCTCCTTCAATTTCTATCATCCCTCCGATCCGCGTCCGCCAACGGCGCGCTCGCTCGACACGGCGCTCGAAGTGCTGCGCGAAAAAAAGCTTACCGGACGCATCGCGGTAGAGCTAAACCAAGGCTCGCAAATTTGCGACCGAATGGTGGGCGAGCCAACGGTTTTCACGCAGGGCTACTTTGACGCTTTCCGCAAAGCCGCGACGGAAGTGACTGACGCTGCGCCGCTGCTCGCCGAACTGCGCATGATCAAGACTCCGCAGGAAATCGAGCGCATGCGCATCGCCAATGATTTAGCGGCGATCGGCATGGCCTACGCCCGCAAGAATATCCGCCCCGGCATGAAGGAAAGCGAAGTAGCCGCGATGATCGAAGGCCACATTCACGAAGTCGGCGTTGGGTATCAAGGCAAAGTGGCCATGGCGCGCGCTTTCACTCTCGTCTGGTCCGGCAAAGGCATCGCCACTTTCACCGCCACGAGCGATCGCCCGGTGCAGGAGCACGAGCCAACGCTGGTCGAAATTTGGGTCTGCGCCTACGGCTACTGGACCGACCTCACTAAGAATATTTGCCCGAGCACGCTGACTCCCGAATACAATCGTCTGCTGGATTTACTGCTGAAAATTTTCGGCGAAGCTGTGGGGATCGTTCGTGATGGCGCGCCGCTGGGCGATATCGATCGCATCATTCGCACGCGCATCGACGAAGCCGGTTATAAAGGCCAGCCCTCGCATCCGGTCGCGCATGGCGTTGGCGCCCGCGCGCACGAACCGCCCTATTCGCACAGAGCCGCGCCGGGCGTGATGAAACAAAATATGGTGCTGGCCATCGAGCCCGGAATTTATTGGGAAGGCGGCGGTGGCTTGCGGCTCGAAGATAATTTTCTGGTGACCGGGGACGGCAGCGAGAAACTTTGCACCGATCCGGACGATTTCAGAATTTAGCGCTTAGCAGAGACACGAAACACCGACATCCAGCGGAGGCACTTTGCCGATTGACGCATCGCTAGCCGATAAAATTACTTCGCAAGTTCGCGAAGACGAACTCGTCGCAATGTGCTGCGACGTCGTGAATATCTCCAGCCCTACCGGCGAAGAACTGGCGATGGGCCAATATATGCGCGGCGCTCTCACCGAAGCGGGGCTGCAAGTCACCTGGCAGGAAGTGGAAGAAGGACGCGCGAACGTAATCGGCCGCCTTGAAGGCGCCGGCACCGGCAAGAATCTAATGTTCAACGCGCACATGGACACGTCCAACACTGGGCGCGAAACTTATTTGACCGGACTTGGCTACAAACCGAAAGCCGTTCTGAAAAATGGAATGATCTACGGCCTCGGCATTTACAACATGAAAGGCGCGCTCGTCTGTTACACGCAAGCAGTAAAAGCGATTCAGCGCGCAGGAATAAAGCTGGATGGCGACGTTCTAATCGCCGCCGTCGTAGGCGAAATTGAAAAAACGCAATGGAGTGACGAATTTGTCGGCAAAGAATATCGCGGCTACGGCGCCGGCACGCACTACATGGTGAATCACGGCGTGCTGCCCGACATGTGCATTCTCGGCGAACCCACCGACATGCAGATCATCCTCGCGCACTATGGCTCGATCTGGGTGCGCTTCGGCGTGCGCGGAAATTATGTGCACACCGCCTTCGCCGTCGGCAAGCAAAAGGAAAGCTCCATTCGCCGAATGCATGATGTGCTTGGCGCGATCTACGAATGGATTCCCGGCTTCGAAGCGCAGGCCGCTTACGAAGGCAAAACCGGGATCGTAAATGTAGGCTGCATTCGCGGCGGCTACCCATGGCGCGCCAGCCGCACTCCGGATCGCACCGATGTATTCCTTGATCTGCGCGTGCCGCCCAATATGCCGCTGGCCACGGCTCGGCGGGCCGCGAAGCAGCTCTATCTTGATCTGCAAAAGAAGTTTCCGAGCTACGGGCTCGATTTCGAAACCTATATTTCCGTTCCCGGCGCGCAAATTGACGCCAATCACGAGTTGGTCAAAACGATCGACGCAGCACACACAAAAATAATGGGTTCGACTCCCAAGCGGGACACGGTTCTGTGGTGCTCCGACGCGTCAGTAATGACGCGCTTCGGAATCGAGACTGTGAATTACGGCCCGTCCAGCGGCCCGCGAGACGCCGAAGGCGAAAAAGTAGCCGTAGAAACATTCGTAAACATCACAAAAATCTACGCGCTAGCAATAGCAGAAATCTGCGGCGTCCGCTCTTAGAATAATGCTGTCATCCTGAGGCCCGTCTCCTATGGCCTAAGGATCTAAGCGCCGAAGAAGCAAAAGCGAACCAAGCACCAAAGCCAAGGAGCAACATTGGTCACCAAATCCGAAATCGACCGCCGCTACAAAAACACGCGCGAAGCCATGGCCAAAGAAAATCTCGACGCGCTCGTCGTCTGCGGCAACGAATACACCGGCTTCGAAGGCGCCATCCGCTACGTCTCCGGCTTCGAAATCGTGCACCGCTACGTGTACGCGGTGATCCCGCTCGCGGGCGACGCAACGCTCGTCTTCCCCGCCGAAGCCCGCTGGATCGGCGACAAAAGCACTCCATGGATTCGCGAGCATATCTGGGCCGACATCCCCGGCAAATGGATCACCGAACACGCCACGAAGAAAAATTGGAGGCGCATCGGCGTCTATGGCCTGGACGCGGTGATGGCCGTCCGCGACTACCGCGAGCTCGCCAAAGGCGCCTTCGAAATCATTAATTTCGATCGCGCTTTCGATATGGCCCGCGCCATCAAGAGCGAAGAAGAACTCGCCGGCATCCGCCACAGCATGAAAATCATCGAAGACGGCTTCTGGGCCATGCTCGCCAAATACCAGCCCGGAAAAACCGAAGCAGAAGTGATGGCGCCAGCAGTTGATAAGTTTTTCGCCGGCGGCGCAGGCCTTCAAATGATGAACATCGTGCTCTCGGGCACCAATGGCTCAGCCGAAGCCATGTTCAAAGTTCCGCGCGACCGCAAAGTCAATGCGGACGATCTGCTTCTCTACTCGCTAGAAATCGCCGGCCCCGAAGGCTACTGGGTGGAATTCTCGCGTCCGCTGATTCAGGGCAAAATCAGCGCCACAACAAAAAAGATGGCCGACGTTTATCCCGAGGCCCTCGAAGCCTCGCGCTTTCTAATGCGCGAAGGCGAGCCGATTAAGAATGTTCACAAAGCCTCCGCCGACATTTTCGCCAAGCAAGGCTTCGCGCTCGGCCATCTCTCCGGCCATTCCATCGGCATGACCATGATCGAACACCCCGCCATCGGCGCGAATTCGGAAACGCTGCTGCGCGAAAACATGATTTTTTCTTTCCATCCGCAAGTCGTAGATCAGGACGGAAAGGTCTGCCTGTACACGCAGGACACCTATCGCGTCGGCAAAAAAGAAGGCGAAAACTTGGCCAACGTCGACTGGAAATTTTATTCCGGCGCGGAAAAGCGCGGATGAGGACGCGATGAAGATCTGCATCATCGGCACCGGCGCAATCGGCAGCATTTTCGGAGCGCATCTAGCCCGCGTAGAAGGCGTCGAAGTCCACGCTTACGACGTTTCGCAACCGCATGTGGACGCCATCAATAAGAATGGCCTGCGCATTTCCGGCGCCGCGGATTTCACCGCCCGCCTTCACGCCACCACCAACGCGAAAGAAATTCCGCCGTGCGATTACGGAATCATCGCCACAAAAAGCACGCACACGCGTCCAGCCATGGCGCAAATCGCCCACGTTTTCGCGAACGATGGCGCCGTCTGCTCGGTGCAAAATGGCGTGGGCAATGAAGAAATCATCGCAGAGCACGTAAAGTTCGTGATCCGCGGCACCACGTTTCCAGCCGGCCACATCATCGAGCCCGGCCACGTCGGCTTCGACATCAAAGGCGATACGTGGATCGGCCCGTTCGAACCGACGAAAACGCCGATGTCGGGCGTAAATGAACTCGCCGAAGCGCTGAATAAATCCGGCATGAACGTAATTCCGCTGGAGGATGCCCGCGGCGCTCAATGGACCAAACTAATCTTCAATGCCTCGACGAATCCCGTCGGCGCGTTGACGCTGCTGCATCACGGCGCAGCGACGCGGCTTCCAGCCACCGGTCAGCTCTTCAACGATTTAATCGCCGAAGGCGAAGCCGTCGCGAAAGCCATGGGCATTACGTTGCACGGCGATCCGCGCGCCATGGTGCAAAAAGGCGCGAACGCACCGGGCAAACACAACGCCAGCATGCTGCAAGACGTTTTAGCCAAGCGCATCACCGAAGTCGATTTCATGAACGGCGCAATCGTGAAATGGGGCGAGCAAGTAGGCGTCCCCACGCCGCTCAATAAAACAATGTGGGCGTTGATCAAAGGTCTCGAACATTCCCGGACCAATCCGTAGCAGTCGTAGGGGCGGGTCTTTAGTCCCGCCCGCATTTCGGCCCCGCAGTTTTCACGGCGGGGAAATTTGAAATTCAAATCCATCATCCGAGGACACAAATGGCCGTTCCCTTTCGCATTGGCGTTTTGCAATTGAGCATGGAGCCTGTCGCTGAGACCGTGGCGATGGCGCAAGCCTGCGAGCGCGCGGGCTTCGACGCGTTCTGGCTCGCGGAAGCGTATCCCTGGTGGCGCAAACATTCTTATGAAGCTCGGTCTTCCACCGCGATCACTGCGATCGTTGCGCGCGAGACGAAGAAAATTCCCATCGGCTGGGGCATCATCTCGCCCTACACGCGCAATCCGGTGCAAATTGCCATGGAAGCACGCGTGCTGCAGGATGTTGCTGGACCCGGACGATTCTTTCTCGGCCTTGGAGCTTCCAAAATTTTCATGAAGGAAGTCGGCGAAGGCGAGAAGGGCGAGAAGAGTGCTGGGCCGGCAACGGTGATGAAGGAATCGATCGACATCGTCCGCGGCGTTCTCGGCGGCCAGCAATTCGATTACGAGGGGCAGGTTTTCGATGCGCACGTTCCGCCGCTCAAAGCTGACGCGCATTCGCCGCGTGGTATTCCGCCGATCTACATCGGCGCCACTGGACCGGTCTTGCAGCGCATGGGCGGAAGCGTGGCTGACGGTTTGCTCACCGCTAGCATTACCACTCCCGATTTCATTCGGTATTCGCGGGCGATGATGGAAGAGGGTTGCCGCAAAGTTGGGAAGGATCCGGCTAACAACGATCTTGGTGGAGTGGTCGTTGGCAGCATCGACAAAGATCCGAAGACTGCGAAAGAAGGTGCTCGCGAGATGGCGGCGATGTACCTTGCGAACAAGGTGCAGAACATTCGCGGGTCGGCCGATGTGCTGCTGCAAAAAGCGGGGCTGAGCTTCGACGAAATCAAGCCGATCGCGGATGCGATGGAAGCGGGTGGACGCAGGGCTGCGGCGAAAGCGGTGACGGATTCAGTGCTTGAAAAAGTTTGTCCGATTGCCGGGACGCCGGATGAGTGCATCGAGCGCATCCAGCAATATCGCGACGCCGGTTGCACGCACATTCTGCTCGAAGTTTGGGGCGACGATCGTCTCGAGCAAGCCAAACTTTTCGGCGACGCCGTCATTCCGCATTTTCACAAGTAGCGCCGCGAACTCGGTGATCGACTAGCGGGCGCTACTTGAGTTGCGTCACGATGGCGCGAAATTCTTCGTCTGTTAGCAGGCCGCGCTTTTCGATTCCTTTCTTTTTTACTGCGGCCAGGACCGCTGCGCGTTTTGACTCGGCTACATCTAGGCCTAGGTCGCGGCTTTTTATCGCGATGCTATCTAGGCCGCTTTTTTTCCCTAGGACAATTTCGCGGCGGGCTTTCACTATTTCTGCGCTGAAGGGTTCGATGGCTTCAGGGATGTGGAATTGGCTGGCGACTGCGCCGCTTTCGCGCATGAAGAGATTTTCGCCGACTACCGGCTTCCAAGGTTCCAGCTCGTAGCCGCTGGCGCGGCGGACGTGTCGCGAAACTTCACGGATTTTGTCGAATTTCAGTTCCGTCGGCACGCCGTAGACGCCTTCGAGCGCGATCGCTACTTCGCCGATGTCGGCGTTGCCGGCGCGCTCGCCCATTCCGTTGATCGTTCCTTGAATCCAGCTGGCTCCCGCTCGTACTGCTGCGATCGCGCAGGCTGTGGCCAGGCCGAAATCATTGTGTCCGTGAAAGTGAACCGGGATCGAATCACCTAGCCACTCGCGCACTTTGCCGACTAGGAATTCGACGGCTTCGGGGCCGCATGCGCCTATAGTGTCGACTACTACTGCTTCGTCAGCGCCGGCTTCGATTGCGGCGCGATAGAGTTTTTCGAGGTGCGGCAGTTCTGCCCTTGTGCCGTCCACCGGAAAAAACGCTACTTTTAGGCCGTGTGTTTTTGCGTGCTTTACTGCGTCTGTCGCGCGGCGGATTGATTCTTCGGCGGTGATGCCGTAGGCGCGGAGTTTGATTTCGCTGGAGGGAATTTCGATCACTGTGGCGTGTGCGCCTAAGTTGATCACCGCGTCCAAATCTTCTTTTACGGCGCGGGCGAAGCCCCAGATTTCGGCGCGGAGCCCGGCTTTGCAGACCAGGCCGAAAGCTTCGGCGTCGTCGGCGGAGACTCGCGGGAAGCCGGCTTCGATGCGGCTGATGCCAAGCGAATCGAGCAGTCGCGCGATTTCCAATTTCTGCTGCGGATCGAGCGCGACGCCGACGGTTTGTTCGCCGTCGCGTAGCGTCGTGTCATAGAAACGTACGGGGCCTTTGCGGGCTGCGTGTGGACCGATTTTCGAAACCGCGTTTAGTTTGCTTACCCAGTATTGATTTCCATTTTCTGCGGTCATTTCGCTTCGCTCGCTTGCGCGGCTTTTTTGCCGTAGAACTGCTCCCAGGACATTACTGGATTTCTCAGGATGCCGATTTTTTCGATTTCGCACTCGACTATGTCGCCGGGTTTTAGGTAGAGCGATTTGGGATCGTCGCTGAAGGCGGCTACTCCTGAGACAGTTCCCGTCGAGAGGACGTCGCCCGCGCTGTAGCCCATCGCGGAATAGTGCGAAATAATTTCTGGAATTTTCACCGACATTTTTTTGGAGTGCGATTGCTGGCGAATTTTTCCGTTTACGCGCAGCTCCATGGCTAGGTTGTGGGGATCGGGGATTTCGTCGGCGGTTACGATCCACGGGCCTAACGGGCAGAAGGAATCGATGGCTTTGCAGAAACTGAAGACGCCCGATTTCATTTCGTTGCGTTGGATGTCGCGGGCCGTTACGTCGTTGAAGATTACATATCCGCCGATGTAATTTGCCGCGTCTTCGGTGGAGAAATATTTTCCCGCCTTTTTCATCACCACGGCCAGCTCGAGTTCGTAATCAAGTTCCTGCGTGAGCTGCTCGGGATAAATAATCGGCTCTTCGTGTCCGATGATGGCGTCCACATTCTGGAAGAAAACGATCCACGGCATTACCGGATGCGAGAAGCCGGATTTCACGGCTTCTTCGTGATGCTCGCGGAAATTTCCGGCGGTATGAAAGAATTTTTTCGGGGCGATCGGGGCTTTCACTTTTATGTCCGATGGCTCGTAGATTATTTTTTCGCCGGAGGGACCCTTTGTTTCCGGGCCTTGTTCGGTGACGTATTTTAGGGCGGCGCGGGCGGCGTCGAGGCTTTTGTCGCCGCCTTCGAAGAGGGCGCGCATGTCGGCGGGGACGCGTCCGTCGGCGAGGGCGTAGAAGTTGGCTTCTTTTTCAACGTCGCGCAGATAAAGTGCGTAGGCTAGATTCAGGTCGATGATGCGCAGGCCGGAACCGTAGGCGCCGATGCGCGGGCGGTGCGGGGTGGGTTCAAAGGTTACGAGTCGCATGAATTGTGTACGTCCTCCGTGGCTGGGCCTGGATTTTTATTCGCCAACCGGGGTGGCGGCTGGCTGCTTTTTTGGTGCTGGACTTTAGGCGAAATTGAGGTCGGTCTACCCGAAACATGGGTATAGGTAGAAATCTTTGTAAGTTGTTGAAAATAAAGGATCGGCATGTTTTCTACCCGAAACACTTTTGAGGGGGTCGCGGGTTCGAATTTGGCTGTTTCGCGGCTCGCTTTTCCGTTATAGGAGGGCGTGGTTTTTGTCGGCGCGCTACGGTCGGCATTGGCTCGAGTTGTGTTGCCTGCGCTCATTTCGCCTCTTTAACGCTAGCACGAAGTTGGGGGAATTCAATGGGGGGATTTTGGGGAATTTGGGGGTGGCGAGGGGCGGTTTTTGCAGGCTGCGGGCGGCATTTGCGCACCAGTCGAATGCCGTATCCTGTTACGTCGAGGAATGTGGGCGACGTGCTCGCGAGCGTTACAGGGACGGGAGCAGCAAGCGACGGCCCCTACGAAGAAAAGGCAACGTCGGGTAGACTTGGCGGCGGCTTGTTGGAGGATTTGGTGACGGATCGCGAGCGCGGAGACGGGCGGGCTGGGTTTGCGTTGGCGATTTTGTTTGCGATTAATCTTTTGAATTTTTTTGACCGGAATTTGTTTGGGGCATTGGCTGAGCCGATCAAGCGGGAATGGTCGCTTTCGGATACGCGCATTGGCTTTTTGGCGCTCGCGTTTACTGTGCTTTATGCGGTGGTGGGAGTTCCGCTGGGGCGGCTTTCGGACCGTCGTGCGCGGCCGCCGATTTTGGCCATTGGAGTGGCGGTGTGGAGTTTGTTGACCGCGGCTTCGGGCTTGGCTTGGAATTACGCTTCGCTTTTTGTGGTGCGCCTGGGCGTGGGGATTGGCGAGGCTAGTTGCGCGCCGGCGGCTAACTCGATGATTGGGGACTACTATCCGGCGAAGCGGCGGGCTTGGGCGCTGGGGATTTTTATGTTGGGGTTGCCGATTGGGAATTTTCTTTCGTCGTATTTTGGCGGGCATTGGGCTGCGGCTTACGGTTGGCGCAAAGCTTGTTTTATTGCTTGTGTGCCGGGATTGCTTTTGGCTGCTTTCGTGCTGTTGGTGAAGGATCCGCCGCGGGGCGCGGCGGAAATTTCGCATCATGCGAGCCGGGCGCATGAGGGCTCGGCCTACTGGTGCGTGTTGAAAATTCCGACCGTGCGCTGGCTGATCATTTCCGGCGCGCTGCACAATTTTATGATGTACACCATCGCGGTATTCGTGCCTGGGTTGCTGGCGCGCTACCACGGCTTGAATCTCAAGGACGCTAACAGCGTGAATTCGATTGTGTTTGGGTTGGTGGGCATTCCCGGATTGCTGATCGGCGGCTCGGCGGCGGACCGGGCGGGCAAGCGCAGGCCGAATGGCCGGCTCCTGACGGGCGGGGTGGCGCTTTTGTGCGCGGCGCCTTGCATGTGGCTGGCGAACGATGTTGCTCGCGGGAAAATTTTGAACTTTACGATTTTGATGGGGACCGGGGTTTTTCTGGCTTACTTCTACTATACGACTGTGTATGCGGCGATTCAGGACGTGGTGCAGCCTAGTTTGCGAGCTACGGCTATGGCGATTTTTTTCTGCGCTATGTATTTGCTGGGGGGGAGTTTTGGGCCGGTGATCACGGGCAGGTTGAGCGATCACTTTGCGAGCGCGGCGTTAGCCGGTGGCGCGACGGCCGCGGCGTCGCGGGCCATCGGGTTGCACAGCGCGATGTACATCGTCCCATTCTGCGTGTTGGGTGTGGCGCTGGTGTTGTTTGCGGCGGCGCGGTCGGTCGGGCAGGATATGGCGAATTTGCAGACTTGGATGGCTGCGCCGGCCTCGGGGAGTTCTTCGGGATGTGCAGTCGACGGCGCGGCGACGGCTGAATCGGCTTAGATAGCGCTGGCGTCTCTGCCGGCATCTTGCGACTTCAAATCGAGGTACGGGCAACACTCGGCGCCGGAGCTGGCAAAACGACTTCGGGCTTTTATTTTGCGCGGTGGGCCGGCCTTGAGTGTCGGCTTTGGTTGAAATTATCGTCGTAAGATGCCGGCAGGGACGCCGGCGCTACTTTGCGGGACTGCTACTCGTAACGTAGCGCTACTAGCGGATCTACTTTTGCGGCGCGATGGGCTGGGATCCAGCAGGCTACTACTCCGGTTACCAGCAGCAGGATCGCTACCGCGATTAGTGTTACTGGATCGTGGGCGGTTACGCCCCAGAGTTGGCTGGAGATGAAGCGGCCTACTGCCAACGTTACGGCTACGCCTGCCGCGATTCCAATCAGTACCAATCGCAGGCCCATTCTTAGGACTAGTTTCAGTACGTCTGACGTGCTTGCGCCTAGGGCCATGCGGATGCCAATTTCGTGAGTGCGGCGGGCAGCGGTGTAGGCTAGGACGCTGTAGACGCCGATGGTTACCAGGATCAGGCCGATTACCGCGAAGATCATCATTAGTAGGAAGCCGAAGCGCGGGCCGGCGTAGCTGAATTGGTTGAGGAAGCTTTCTAGTGAGCCGGTTAGCGTGATGGCTACGCCGCGGTCGGTGTTCCAGATTTCGCGCTGGGCTACCGTCGTCATGGCTGCGGGGTCCTTGGCGGTGCGCACCAGAATTCCGCGAAACGGGTTGCCGCCTAACGTGGATGGCGCCCACAGCTCGGAATCGATTGGGCGTTGCGGTCCTTCATTTTTTATGTCGCCGATTACGCCGATGATTTCGAACCAGGCGTCGTGGACCGGGTCGGGTAGTGATTCCATTTGCAGGACGTGAACGTGCTGGCCGATGGGATTGTCGTTCGGGAAAAATTTACGGGCGAAAGTTTCATTTATTACGATCAATTTTCTGGCGGAATTTACTTCCGCTTCCGTGAACGTGCGGCCACTCAACAGCGGAACTTTCAGAGCTGAAAAATAGTCCTCGCTGCAAAACGTGTAATTCCCTTTCCATTGGTCGGTGTGCGATTTTCCGGAGATATCGATATCGGTGTTGTCGCCGCCGTAGGCGGGTAACTCGGTGGTGTCGGCCGCCGCGAGGACGCCGGGGGAATTTTTTAGACGTTGCAGCAACGGGCGGAAGAAAGAGTTGAGTTGGGTGGTGGTCTTGTAACGCTCGACGGGAAGAGGAATGCGGGCGAAGAAAAGGTGATCGGACTGGAAACCTAGATGCACTTGGCGGAGGGCGACGAAGCTGCGCATGAGCAGGCCGGCGGCTACGAGTAGCGTGAGCGAAAGAGCGACTTCGAGAACTACTACGGCATCGCGCATGCGGCTGTGGCGCGAACCGCCGCCTACGCCTTTGCCGGTGTCGCGCAATTGATCGTGGAGATCGCGGCGAGTGGCTTGGATTGCGGGAGCGAGGCCGAAGAGCAGGGCCGTTGCTGCGGCGATGGCGAGAGTGAAGAGTAGGACTGTGGCGTTCAGGCGGATTACGGCTTCGGCGGGGATGATGTCTGGAGGAATCGCGGCGACTAGCGATTTCAGTCCGGCCCAGGCGAAAATTGCGCCGAGAACGGCGCCGCCGATTGCCAGCACCAAACTTTCTACCAGGAGTTGGCGGACGATTCTCGAGCGGCCTGCGCCTAGGGCGGCGCGCACGGCGAATTCTTTTTCGCGGGCGGTGGCGCGTGCGAGCAGCAGGCTGGCTACGTTGCCGCAGGCGATTAGTAGCAGAAATCCTACGGCGGCTAGAACTATGAATAGAGTGGCGCGAAATTCGCCTACTACTTGATCGGCTAGAGATACGATTTCGATGCGGTAATGCTGGGGATACGCCTTCGGATATTCGGCGGCTACTTGATGCGCTAGGACGGTGAAGTCGGCTTGTGCTTGCGCGATGGTGACGCCTGGTTTCAGATGGCCGAGGAAATACCAATATTTGCCTTCGTTGAATGCGGCAGGCGTGTCGGCGGCGTTTGGCTTTTCCGGAATCCAGATGTCGGCGTCGCCCCAGGCGAAGCGCGGGGGCATGATGCCGATCAGCGTGCGGGGCGTGCCGTTGAGAGTGAAAGATTTATTTAGGATGGTGGGATCGGCGGCGAAGCGGGTGACCCAGGTTTTGTAGCGTAGTACGAAGACGGGTGGGGCGCCTGGCTCGTAGTCGGCTGGTTGTGCGGCGCGGCCGAGAAGCGGGGGCATGCCGAAGAATTCGAAGGTGCCTGGGGTGATTAGATTTCCGTTGAAGCGCTCGGTGCCTTCGGCGGTGGTGTAGAGGACATCGACGCCTAGATTGCCGGTCTGGCGATCGAAGACGTGATTTTGTGCGGCGAAGGTTGTCCACTCGGCGCCGAAGAAGCCGCCGCGGTAGCCGGGGCCGGGCTCGTCGGTGTTGTGGATTTCTATGGCCATCAGGCGCGGGGAGTCGGTGTAGGGGAACGGCTCGATTAGGACATTTTCGATTACGCTGAAAATTGCGGTGGAGGCGCCGATGCCGAGGGCTAGCGTGAGGACTGCGATTGCGGCGAAGCCGGGGCTCTTGCGCAAATTTCTTGCGGCGTAACGGAGATCTTGCCAGATGGAGAGGTTCACTAGTGCTCCTCGTGGCCCCGCGTATCTTGGCATGAATTATGCATTTCTTTGCGAAAAAGTTGCCTCCGATTTAGCCGCTGGTCTCTAGCAGAGTTGAGACAAATTGCTTCCGCGCTCGTCTAACCCGGGTTCGGCGAGAGTGCATCGCGATCAGAAACGAGTTTGCGCTATGAATAGGGCGGTTTGCGGAGTTTTGGTTTCGATGGCAATGGCGGTTATTGGCGGTCGCGCGGGCGGACAGAAAGAGAATTCGGCTGCGCGGACGTTTCGGCTGGATTCGGTGGACGGAGTGGAATTGGTGAATGCCAAGGCGGAAGTTTCGAATTATCGCGGGCGTTCGGCGGTGCATCTGGTGCCGCTGCGGGGACGCGAGAGTAGCGACGAGACGATGATGGCGATTCTGACGGATACGGATTTCGCCGACGGGACGATCGAAGCTGAAGTTGCAGGGGCTCCCCGCGCCGGGGCTGCGCCGGACAATCGCGGCTTCATCGGCATTTTGTTCCGCGTGCAGGGGCACGGATCGCGGGATGAGGATTTTTATCTGCGGCCTACGAATGGGCGCAGCGATGACCAGCTTCGTCGCAATCATGCGGTGCAGTATGAATCGGCGCCGAATTTTCCCTGGTACCGATTGAGAAAAGAGAATCCTGGAGTGTATGAGTCGTATGCTGATTTGGAAGCTGGCGCGTGGACGAAAATGGAAATCGTGGTTTCCGGGACGCACGCTCGCTTGTACGTGAACGATGCCGAGCAGCCTTGTCTGATCGTAAATGACTTGAAGAACGGAGAGACACACGGACAGATCGGCTTTTGGGCGCACGCAACGACGGAGGGCTATTTTTCGAATTTGACGGTGAAATAATTGAAAGGCCGGCGCGACGGCGCATGGGAAATATTTTGAGGAGAGAATGCGTGATGGGTATCGCGGCGAAGAAGCAATGCGGCGGAATTTGGTTTGTGCGGCCGGCTTTGATTCGGGCCGCGTGCGCCGTGTCGCTTGCTCTGGGCGTGTTCGCTGGGCTTGCAGGTCCGTGCCAAGGGCAGTCGGTGTCGATTCCCGTGACGGCCGATCGATGGGTGATCAGCGACAAGAATGAACGTATCAACCCCGCGAAATCGCTGGCGAACAATGGAAAGAACGTGAACTTTCTGGGCCGGGAGAGTTTGTGCGTCGCCAAGGGTTTCGCCTACGTGCGCGATCTCGATATGCAAAATGGGACGATTGACGCGGACCTGGCCATGGATCCGAACGGCAATTTTTTGGGCATGGCGTTTCGGGTGAAATCGGAGGATGAGTACGAATTGTTTTTCTTTCGGCCGGGGGCTTCGGGATCGTTGCAGGCAGTGCAGTACACGCCGGGGCTTTTGGGGGCGAATGCTTGGCAGCTTTACAATTTTCCTAAGTATGTGGCGCGGGCTGCGATTCCTGATGATCGTTGGTTTCATGTGCGCGTGGTGGTGGCTGGATTGTCGGCGAAGCTGTATCTGGATCATGCTGCTGAGCCGGCGCTGGTGGTTTCGGATTTGAAATTGGGATATGCGCGCGGGAGTTTTGGATTTTGGGGGCAGGAAGGCGGGGGATACATTTCGAATGTGAGTTATACGCCGGATCGTGCGGTTTATTCGCCGACGGTGGAGAGGAAGTTTTTGGCAGGGGCGCTGACCGATTGGGAGATTTCGGATTCGTTTGATGCTGGTGAGACGGACGCGGCGGTGTATCCCGATGTCGGGAAATTGAAGTGGGAAAAAGTTGCGGCGGAAAATCCCGGCATGGTGGCGATTCAGCGTTACCGGCGCGACCCTAATGTTATTCCTCCTGCGGATCCTGAGAAGAAGCAGGCGCGCGTGGCCGGGTCGAAAGTTGTTTTTGCTCGGACTACCATTCATGCGGATCGGGATGGAATCCGGAAGATGGATTTTGGTTACAGCGATGAGATCGTCGTCTATTTGAATTCTAAGCCGCTTTATGCTGGAAATAATTTGATTGGATTCCGCGAGCCTGGGGCTCTCGGGCTTGCGGACGTGAATAACGATGCCGTCTACCTGCCGCTCAAGAAAGGCGATAACGAATTGGTGTTGGCGGTTACCGAGTTTTTCGGCGGGTGGGGTTTTATTTGCCGGCTTGAGTAGTAACATCGGTATCCGTCGCGGCAGAACCGCCGCCCCTGGTGGCCGGCGCTAAAGCGCATCGATAATAGGGGACTGTTTCCGGAGCGCTGAAGCGCCCCTCCCCGCATAAATGCGGAGGCTCCCACCGAAAAAACATCGATTCCGGCGCGACTGAAGTCGTGCCCTGACAAAGCTCGCTGCATTTATGGCATGAATTTCATTCCTTCCGTGTTAACTCTCTGTCTCTCCTCGTATTGACCCTGCTCGGCTCGGACGTTAGGCTCGAATTTCGCATTTCCATGTTCGCTTGGGAGGCTTTTTCGGTGGTTGATCGAGCTTCGTTGCGGCAGTGTTTACATTGCGGGCGGCTGGTGCCTGTGGATCGGGTGCAGTGTCCTAATTGCCGCGAGGCGCTGCCGGAGGTGCGGGTTGCGGGGCGTGCGGCGGCGGCGGAACGGCCTAGCGAGATTCGGCGCGGGTTGTTGGCTATGCTTTTGGCTGGGGTGGTGCATTATTTTTCTGGCGGGTATAGCGCGATGAATTTGCCTTATCCGATTAATCCGGTGATTACGGTTTATTTGTCGCCGATGCTTTTTCTTAGTGGGTTGGGACTGGTGGTGTACGGATTTTTTACTTGGAAGAAAGATTGAGGGAGATTGGCGCCTGGCTCGTGTAGGGCCTTGCTCCACTCCTTCGTCGCGTTTTTTGGGCGCTGGCGCCGGAGAATCTTGAAGTTTGGGCCTACACGAGCCGGCATTGGCCGCGGCATGATGAATTCGCCGCGGGGTGACAAATTGCTTCCCTACTTAGCGCTTTCGCAAGTTTCACTTACCATCTTTAAATTCGTTACGCGTAGATAGTTCTGCGGCGCGGTGTTGCCTTCCTGATTGTTTTCGCTCTTGGTTTTTTGCGGGATGGTGCCGGTGATGCTTACTGTGTGGCCTACGTGCGGGGCTAGCTGCACGGTTTTGCTGTGCAGGACCCACATTTTGCCTTGCTCGTCGGTTAGCGTGAATGAGTTGCCGGAACCTTTTTTCAGGCAGCCCGTGACCATCTGTGTGGAATTATCGGCGTTATCCTGGGCGTGAGTGACGATGGGCGTTGCTGTGACGCTGATCGCCGCTAGGGCTATCGCTCCGATTGCTAGCTTGCAGTTCATTTTGACTCCCCCCTCGTAAATCTTTTGACACGCTGGTTGAGATTTCGCGGGCTGCGGGTTCCGTGAGTACGCGAGGAGATTGCGCTTTTTTTCGGAGCGGAGCTATACCCGGAATTCCCTAGGGGCGGATTTATGTGTTGGTAGGCTTGGTTTTCGAAAACGCGACGTGGATTCCGACTTAACACCCACGGCCAAAACGGGCGGGTGGTGAACCCCCGCCCCTACAAATACAAGGATTGCTGCATGGTGCAGCTGTACTGGCGACGCTAGATTTATTGCGGCTAGGAATTTTGCCGGCGGAATTCGCCGGCGGGGGAGATCGTGTTTATGGGTGAACGAAAAATGCAGGGGGCGCCTACGCAGGAGATTGAGCGGCGGGCTTATGAGCTTTATTTGGAACGCGGGGGCGAGGACGGCCACGACCTTGATGATTGGATCGAGGCTGAGCGCGAACTGGGGCGGCAGACGGATAAGAGTCAACTTGGCTCGCAAATTGGATCGCAAGCGGAGCCGCGTCGGACCGTGGAGCCTAGTGGCGAGCGGCCGAGTGAGCGCGGCAGCGAGGAACGTAGCGCGGACCGAAGCAGCCTTAGCGACTCGTTGAACAGCTCGATCGGAAAGAAGCTCTGACAAACGGTTTCGGTGTCGCTGATTGAATCGGAGGTGAAGTATGGCCGGGCTGGTTCGTCACGGGCTGTTACCTTAGGAGAATATGACAAACGACAGAATTGCTGTTGTGAATCGATGAGCGGGCGTTGGCCCGGTTTTTCTGCTGGGGTCTTTGCGTTTGGCTTCTTGTTGGTTCCCATTGCCGGTTTTTCCTGGGCTGCTCAATCTGCGGGGGCGGGACAATCCACGAGCGCGCCGGGGAAGAATCAATCCGAGAATACTGCCGCGAATGCCGTGACGCGCGCCGCGATTAAAAATGTCGATTTTCATCTTACCGATCGGATTGTGGTGCATATCGATACGCTCTCGGGAACTATGGTTCCCTCGAAGCAGGGCCAAATCCCGGTGTTTGATGACAAGCAGTCGTTCGTGTTCAAAGTAGATACGGCGAACATCACGTTGAGCACTGCGGCGTTGTCCAATGATCTGAATGACTACGTTTTCGCGAAGCCTGGCGCGCCTTTGAAAGATCTCTCGGCTAGCATCAAGGGCGATCAGTTGATAGTGAAAGGGCTGCTGGTTAGCAAAGGCGGCGTGCCTTTTGAAAGCGCGGGAACGGTCAGCGTGACTCCGGACGGGCAGGTTCGCGTTCATACCGCGAAAGTGAAGGCCGTGGGAATTCCGGTGAAGGGCCTGATGGACCTCTTGGGAATCGATACCAGCAACCTGTTGAGCACTAAAAAAGTGGAAGGCGTGTCGGTGGATAAGGACGATTTAATTTTGGATCCGGAGTTGATCCTCCCGCCGCCGCAGATCCGCGGAACGCTGGTGTCTATTGAGCTGAAAAATGGGGCAATTGATTTGAAATTCGATGCGGGACGCAAGGGCCCCGACCAACCCGACATCGCGACCAGCTGCGGGGGACGGAATTTTGTGGCGATCAAAGGCGGCACGCTGCGATTCGGAAAACTGACTATGAATGATGCGGATCTCGAGATTGTGGATTCCCAGCCGGCTGATCCTTTCGACTTTTCGCTCGATCATTACGTGCAACAGCTTGCGGCCGGTTACGCGAAGATCACGATGAAGGGCGGGCTGTGTGCACATGTTCCTGATTTCAATAAATTGCACCGGAACACGAAGGCGGGACCAAAATAAACGGGTACTCATCTGACGGAGGAAAAGAATGGCAACGAAAAAATCGAAACGTGAAGCGACGACGGCGGCTAAAACGGCGAATGACGGGGCTGAGGCTCGGCCGATTTCTCGGCAGGCGTTGATTGATCATTTGAATCAGGATTTGAGCCGCGAATATCAGGCCATTATTGCGTACGTGGTGTATTCGCAGGTTTTGAAGGGGGCGGAATATATGAATATTGCCGCCGAGCTCGAGAAACATGCGGCGGAGGAATTGACGCATGCTTTGATCATCGCGAAGCAGGTTGATTATTTGGGTGGGATGCCGGTGGTGGTGCCGAAGGACGTGCGGACTTCGGAGAAGGCTCGGGATATGTTGCGATTTGATTTGAATAATGAGCAGGAGACGATTCGGAATTATCGCGAACGGGTGCGGCAGTGCGAAGATTTGGGCGAGTATTCTATGGCTGAATTGATTCGGGGGATTTTGGTGAATGAGCAGGATCATTTGATTGCGTTGGCTACGGCCTTGGGGGAGGATGCGCCGGCGATGAAGGCTATGGGACGAGATCGGGGGTAGGTTGTTGGATGGGTTTTGACATTGTACGCATTTGACGATGGAGAACTTCGAATCTTGTTACGCGGAGTGAGTTGGCCACATTTTTCGCAGGCGTTACACGGGCGGGCGCAGTCCACCTAGGCGGACGCCCCTACGGGAAAAAATTAAATGCTACGGTGCGAACCGACCGATCACCCAAAGCTAAAACGGGCGGGTGGTGAACCCCCGCACCTACTCGCGCTGCGGCACCAGTACTACCAACGTATAGATTCCAAGGGTTAGGCCTAGCGGGATTTCTGAGACGGAGAGGAAGGCTGCTATTAGGGCTAGGGTGCGGGCTGTGCGGCCGGTTCCGAGTAATGACAGGCCTGCGATTAGACCGAATATTCCGCAGAGGACTGAGAGGATTATTGCGCAGGTGTACCAGATGTGGAATTCGCTCATTAGCGTGAAGGGATCGGGTACTCGGGTCAATAGGGCGCCGAACATTACTGTGGCCGTGGGAGTGAAGACGAATAGGACGACGCTCATTGCTAGGCGGATGATTCCGTAGATTATCCAGAGTAGGGCTAAGAGTCTTCTTGGGCTGTTTGTTGTGGTGGCCGCAGAATCGCCCGAGGGCATTTGGGCTCCTTTTTGGCGATACTTCGGTTCTTGTAGCTTTTCTTAGAGCGCCGTCCTAAATCTCGGCGTTGGATTACTTGTGTGGTCGTCAGATGCCGGCGAGGACGCCGGCGCTACCTAGGCTTCTATGATTTGGTTTCTTACGGCGTAACGCACTAGGTCGCTTACCGAATGGATCTCCAATTTCCTCATGATGTTGGCTCTATGGGTTTCGGCGGTTTTGGTGCTGATGCCTAGCGTCGTGGCTACTTGTTTGCTGCTGCGGCCTTCGGCTAGTAGTTGGACGATTTCGCGCTCGCGGGAAGTTAGGCGCTCGCGTTTTAGGGCTTGCGGGCTTGGGGCGGTGTCGCGGCGGCGGAAGCCGTCCATCACCATTTCGGAAACTTGCGTGGTGAAATAGGAGCGGTGATTGGCTACGGCTTCTACGGCGATGACTAGATCGCGCTCGGCGTCGGACTTGAGGATGTAGCTTTTTGCGCCGGCGTCTACGATGTCGCGAACTAGTTGGTCGGAGAAGTGTACCGAAAGGATCACGATCTCGGCTTTCGGGCAGATCTTTTTGATCTGACGGGCGGCTTCCAGGCCGTTCATATCGGGCATGCTGATGTCCATTACCACTACGTCGGGCTTGAGTTGCTCGGCTTGGGTTACGGCGTTGCGGCCATTGGCAGCCTCGGCGCAGACTTCCCAGCCCTGGTGGGCTTCCAGGACGGACCTAAGTCCTCGCCTTACTACATCGTGGTCGTCAACTACGAGAATGCGCATCGGGTCCCTCCGAGAATGGCTTGGAAATACTGCTTCGGTGCCTAATGAATACGAGTGCTTGGGCTTCGAGCATATACAGCGATTACTGTATTTTTTCCAATTCTCAACCACTTAGCGGGTGCTTTCCGGAGCTGGTACTCGTTTAGATGACGCGCGCTCGTGCGTGGTTACCGTATTCTTTACGGCGTTCAGGCTCGTTCGACCACGCCGCCGACCAGCGTCATCAGGAATAGAACCAGGAATAGGAAGCACAAGACTTGAGCTATTCCTGTGCCGGCTGCGGCTACGCCGCCGAAACCGATGATGGCTGTTGCTAGGGTTGCTAGTAGGAATGCCAGGGCTGTTCGGAGCATGTCGTCTCCTTCGCGTTTGCGATTGGTACCATTTTCTACGGCATCGCTGGCGGGGCGGCCATACGTGGGAATCCTGAGGGCGATGCCGGGCTTCCTGTAATTAAACGCGCTTGGGATTTTGTTCGGGAGGGTGCTTTCGCCCTCCCGGTTTTCGGCCATGTTTTTTCGTTGCAATCGCGGGAATTTGCGATTCATTTGGCCTGCGGCGATCGAAACTGCATCTAGGAATTTGGCCGCTCGAGCGATCGAACGGGGCCTAAAGACGGGAGGGCTAAAGCACCCTCCCCTACAAAACACTTTCGTGTTGCGCGCGGTGCGGTCTACTCGGCTTCTTGGCTCACGTTCCAGATGTAGAGGAAATTGGCGTCGGTGGCGGTGGCTACGTGGCGGCCGCTTTTGCGCGTAGCGCGATTGAGAGCCGAGCGCACTTTTTCCTTGCTCTCCGCTAATTCCGCTAGCGGCACTTTGAGCGCGGCGCCCTCTTTGAGCTGATCGAGATCCCGGAGAATCGTGGAGACGATCAGTTTGTGCTTTCCGTTGCGGCCCTGCGGAACGTCCGCTTGAATCATGGTTTTGAAATGCATGGGAGCGGATTTGCTTTCTGTGCGGCCCACGTTGGCCTCCTGAGCTAAACGTTAAACTAACGTAACGCAAACGAATCATACGTGACCTTAACACCGCGGTCAAGAGAAAATAACGAACCGCAAAAGGTCGCGGCGTGGCCCACTGTCCGCCCGGTGACGCAACGCTTCCCGTCCGCTAAACCGGCATTCTTTACTTCCCTAACAATCTGCTAGGCGTCCTAAAGAATTGACCCGTATGAGTTCATTCCTGCTACGGTGGAGTGGTTGGAATCGAGGAGCTTCACATGCTGAAGGGTCAGACATATTTCCAGCAGGTGCCCGTAAAAGTCGTGCTGAAGATCGCGAAAGCGGAGCTGCGGAGTAAGGTACAGCCCGAAAAGAAGAAGTCCGCCGGGAGGCCAAGTGCAAGAACAACACGTAAGAACCGAGTTGCGAATGACTGAGCATGTTCATCTGGCGATGCCGCCGTTTGACATCTTTCTATCCGAGGCGGATGGCAGCGTGCTCTGGCGCGGAACTGCGGCTACGATCGAAGAAGCTAAGGCGCGGATTCGGGAGTTGGCGGCTAGTGCGCCGGGGCAGTACATCATCTTGAGCCGGCAGACTGGGTCGAAGTATGTGGTGCAGGGTGGGAACGCAGTGCTTTAGTTGAGATTGTCTGCGGGACTACCGCTTCCCGCTGAGCTCGCGTGACGGAATTTTCTAACGGCGGTTCCGCGTTGTCCGTTCGCGTTACGCAGAGGTCAATGGCTTACATTCTCTCAGCTGTTACTCAGGCGGGCGCAGCGAGCAGCGCCCCAACGGGAGAAACTTCACCAGACATCAACGCTGCCAGTTTTTATCTTTCCGGTCGTTACTTCTCGAGCTCTCCGAATCTGCGTTTAACCATTTGGCAGCTTTATTTTCGTGCCAAATACGACACAATTTCGAACTGGCCTGCGATGGCAGGATGAACGCACTACAGTGATTACTGTATAGTCGCACCTGAAGTGCCAAATATAATTGCGTCTAATAGATAGGCGCTCACAGAATACTCCCGGGAACTGAACCGGCGTCTGGTCCGAATTGACTAACGGAATTTTGAATTTCCGCGCGGATTGCCATGCGTGCGGAGGGATTGATGCGCATTCTTGTGGTGGATGATCATGAGTTGGTGAGGAAGGGGATCTGCTCGCTGTTGGCGAGTGATCCCCGGCTGACGGTGTGCGGCGAGGCGATGGACGGCCGCGAGGCAGTGAAGAAGACCAAGGAATTGCGCCCCGATGTGGTGATCATGGACATCAGCATGCCGAACATGAACGGCATCGAGGCCACGCGAGAGATCAAGAGTTCGGATTCGGACGCCGAGATCGTGATCGTTAGCCAGCATTCGGCGCCGGAGATGGTGCGGCAGGCGTTTAATGCGGGGGCGCGCGGGTACGTGATGAAATCGAGCATTTCGCGCGATCTGCTGGAAGCCATTGGCAAGGTTTCCCGCCAGGAACCGTTCGTCAAGGTCGACGGGCATAGCGATCAAAAATCCGAGTTGGACCCGCAGGAGATCCTGAAGCGCAACGGGGAGATTGAGAAGGCGCTGCGTGAGAGCGAGGAGCGCTTTCGCTCGGCCATGAACAACATGGCTGAGGGCTTGTACATGGTCGACAGCGAGGGGCTGGCGACTTATGTGAATCCTTCGGCAGAAAAGATGTTTGGATGGAGCGCCGCGGAATTGCTTGGGAAAAAAGTGCATGACATCACGCACTACAAGCATCCGGATGGCAGCCCGTTTCCGGCGGCGGATTGTCCGGGACTGCAGGTGTTGGAGCGAGGCATCGAGCTTCGCGATCACGAGGACGTGTTCATCCGCAAAGACGGCAGCTTTTTTCCTGTGGTGATCAGCGCCTCTCCGATGAAGAGCGGCGGGGCTGTAACTGGGGTCGTGGTTTGTTTTCGCGACGACACGAAAAGACGCCTTTCGGTGCAGACTTTGGAAGCGCAGATTGTGGAACGCACACGGCAACTTGAACGTGCCAGCGAGAAACTCCGGGAGCTCTCGGTAAAGTTATTGCAAACGCAAGATGAAGAGCGGCGGCGTATCGCGCGCGAATTGCATGATGGCGTGGGGCAACTGCTTGCGGCTATGAGCATGAATATTTCGCTGCTGGAGAGCGAACGATCGAAGCTGAGTCCCGCTTCGCTGAAGGCGGTGGAGTCTAACCTCAAGCTCATTGAGGATGCCGGGCAGGAAATCCGGACGATGTCGCATTTGCTGCATCCGCCGCTTCTGGATGAGGTGGGCCTCGATTCGGCGCTGCGCTGGTATGTGGATGGGTTTGCGGAGCGCAGCAAAATTTCTGTCGACCTGCAACTTTCTCCCGGCTTTAGCGATGGATTGCCGCGGGATTTTGCGTTGTCGCTGTTTCGCATCGTGCAGGAATGTTTGACGAATATTCATCGGCACTCCGGAAGTCTTTCGGCGTTCGTCGCAGTGGAACGGTCGGCGAATGAAATCAGTTTGACGGTGAGCGATCACGGCCGTGGAATTCCGGCCGATTTGCGAGGCAGGATCGCCAGCGGAGAAAGTTCTGGAGTGGGCTTCCGCGGGATGCGCGAACGAATTCGGCAATTCGGCGGAAGGTTGGACGTTTCTTCGGACGAGAACGGGACGCAGGTGCTGGCGGTGCTGCCCTTCGCCCCGTCGAAAGATAAATCGGCGAAGGCGGGGACGGAGGCGAGCGGCGACGTAGCGCTGGTAGACGAGGGCGGGGGCTCTGAAATCATCGAGGAGGAACCGCGGACTGAACCCGCGACGATTCTCTGTATCGATGACGAAACTGCGGGGCTGATGCCGCGCCGGCTTTTGCTGGAATCGGCCGGCTACCGCGTGATTGAAGCGCGCTCCGGACTCGAAGGCATTCGGCTCTTTCAGTCCGAAAAAGTGGACGCGGTGATTCTGGACTACTGGATGTCGGGAATGAAGGGAACGCAGGTGGCTTCGGAGTTGAAGCGAATCAAGCCCGGTGTTCCGATCATTGTGCTCTCGGGAATGATGGAGTTGCCGGGAGAAGCCGCCGGACTTGTCGATGAATGGATGATCAAAGGAAGCACGCGCGCCGAGCAGCTACTAAATTCCATCAGTACATTGATTGAGAAGCGGCGAGAGTAGGGGAGGAGGCTCACCACCCTCCCGCGTTGGGATTGGGTGTTGGTTTTCCTGTTCTCATTTTTGTCGGGCTCGAGACGCAACAGCAATTATTAGTGCGAGCGGGTAGCAAGCTCACGTTACATCTTGGGATTTACTGGAGAACCGAGCATGCGGCCTAGCTCCGCGTTGAATTGGTGGCACCGAATCGTAGTCGTTTCGCTGCTATTTGCCGCCTCTGGAACTCCGGTACATGCCCAATCGAATCAAACCTCGCAAGAACAATTAAAACAACTCAGTCTGGAGCAATTGGGGGACGTTGAAGTTACGTCGAAAGCCAAAGCGCCCGAACGGGTATGGAAAACCGCCGCTGCTGTCTTCGTGATCACGCAAGATGATATTCGCCGCTCGGGCGCTACGTCGATTCCTGAAGCGTTGCGCCTGGCGCCTGGAGTGGAAGTGGCGCGGATTGATGGGAACAAGTGGTCCATCGGGATTCGCGGATTCGGGAGCCGGCTGTCGCGATCGGTGCTGGTGCTGATCGATGGGCGCAGCGTTTATAGCACGCTGCTCGCGGGCACCTATTGGGAAGTGCAAGATACGGTGATGGAGGACATCGATCGGATCGAAGTGATTCGCGGGCCGGGCGGAACGGTGTGGGGTCCGAACGCCGTGGATGGCGTGATCAATATCATCACCAAGAAAAGTTCGGATACGCAGGGATTTTTGGTCAGCACCGGCGGCGGCGACGAGGAGCAGGGATTTCTGAGTCTGCGCTACGGCGGAGGCAATGCGAACGGGCTTTCGTATCGCGTTTACGCGAAGGGCTACAACCGCGCGGCGGAAATTCATCCCGACGGAAATAATTACGATCGCTGGGGCGCGGCGCAGGAAGGATTTCGCGTGGACTGGAACAAGAACCAGCGCGATTCCTTCACGCTGCAGGGCGATTTATACAATGAGCGTGCCGGCGAAACCGTCACCAGCGTCACTTATGCCCCGCCCTTCTCGCAAGTGGTCACCGGCGGAGAGGATCTCTCTGGTGGAAATATTTTGGGACGCTGGACGCGAACTTTCAGCGAAGGTTCGGACATTCAGGTGCAGGCGTATTACGACCGCACCAACCGCACCGAACCGAATTTCAAAGATATTCGCAATACATTCGATATCGATTTCCTCCAGCGCTTTTATGTTGGAACGCGCAATCACTTTTCCTGGGGCCTCGGCGTGCGCGCCAGCCACGGCGATGAACCGACGATTGTCAGCGGACTGTTCTTCGATCCAGATGAACGAACCGATCAGCTCTACACCGGATTTATTCAAGACGATATTTCGCTGGTGCCAAAGCGCCTGACCTTCGAAATCGGCACGAAACTCTTGAAGACGAATTACACTGGCGTTGAGCCGGAACCGAGTGCGCGTCTGCTGTGGACGCCCACGGACACGCAGACGGTGTGGCTGGCGCTGACGCGCGCGGTACGTACGCCGGCGAGCATCGAGCGCGACTTTTTCCTCACCGGATTTGTGGGCATCGCGCCGAACGGCTTGCCTTTCTTCGCGCGCTTCAATGCCAATCGCCATTTCCAGTCCGAAAAACTCGAGGGGTATGAGCTGGGATACCGCGGGCTTTTGGGACGCAACGTGTACGTCGATGTCGCCGGCTTTTTCAATCAGTACCACGATCTCTTCAGCGAAGAAATTACCGGGGCCCCGTTCGTGGAAAATAATCCCCCTCCGACGCATTTGCTGCTTCCGGCACAGTTCCGCAATGGGCTCTATGGCTCGACGGCTGGCGGAGAAATCGGGCCGGAGTGGCGGCCTACCAGTTTTTGGCGCTTGCGCGGCTCGTATTCTTTTTTGCGGATGAGTTTAAAGAGGAGCGCGACGTCGATGGATGTGGGCACGGCGCCTTCGATTGAAGGCACCAGCCCGCAGCACCAGGTGATGGCGCAAACTTCGTTCGATTTGCCGAAGCGCGTGAATTTCGATTTCGACTATCGCTACGTGAGCGCCTTGCCGGGAATTCATGTTTCGGATTATTCGACGGCCGATGCGCGCATTTCCTGGAATTTCGCTCACCACTGGGAGATTTCGGCGGCGGGCAGAAATTTGTTGCAGCCTTCGCATGTGGAATTCGCCAGCGATCCCGGCCCGAACGTGGCGATCAAGAGAAGCTTCTACGGACAATTGGTTTTTAGAAGCAAGGAAAACTGAAAACGTGACCGGCGTTCCCCGCTGCTCTCTGGCTGATCTCCCGCGGCAAGGATGCTTGCTGCGCCCGCGGCGACGCGCGTTCACGGCCCGGATCGTTTTGGTTCTCGCCGGCTGCGCGTGCCTGGCTTCTTCTTCTCGCGCGCAGCAACCGAAAGCCGAGGAATACCAGGTAAAAGCAGTCTATCTCTACAACTTTGGGCGCTTCATCGAGTGGCCTGCGAGCGCGAAAACCGGCGATTCGTTTCCAATTTGCGTGTTGGGACGCGATCCGTTTGGAGCGGCGCTTGATACCACCGTTGCCGGCACTTCCATCGAACAGCAAAAGATTGTCGCGCGGAGGATTGCCCGAGCCCGCGAGGCGGCTGATTGCAGAATTTTGTTCATTAGCTCGTCGGAAGCCAGCCGTGTGAAAGAAATTGTGGCCGCGCTCGAAAAATCGCCGGCGCTAACGGTGAGCGACGCGCCCGGCTTCACCGCGAGCGGCGGCATGATTGAATTTGTGCGGAAAGAAAATAAAGTGCGCTTCGAGGTGAATCTCAGCGCGACCGAAAGAGCGGGATTGACCTTGAGTTCTCAATTGTTGAAGGTCGCCACGGCGATCAAAAAAGATCCCGGCGGCGGCGACGTGAAGAAATGATGAAGCTGCGCAATTCGCTTTCGAGAAAGCTCACCGCCATGAACATGCTGGTGAGCGGCGGGGCGCTGCTGTTCGCGTCGATCGCGTTTTTCGCTTACGAATTCACGGCTTACCGGACGAATGTGATTCTCGCACGCGGCACAGAAGCGCAGATTGTCGCGGCAAACTCGGTTAGCCCGCTGATTTTCAATGATCCTAAATCGGCGGAGAATACCCTGGCTGCTTTGCGCGTGTCGAAGCACGTCACCTTCGCCGGGATTTACAATACAAAAGGGGAGTTTTTCGCCGGCTATTGGCGCTCGCAAATTGGAAAGCCGTTTGCGTTGCCGCCGTCGGCGCTGGTGCAAAAACAAGTGTCGTGGTATGAAAACGGCGAGTTTGCGCTGGCGGAGACGATTGAGTTTCAGGGCAAGCCGGTGGGAATCGTATACATTCGTTCGGACCTCGACGCCGTCAAGGATCGCCTCAGAAGCTACGCATTAATCTTGTTCGGAATTCTCGCCGTTTCGCTGATTGGGGCGCTGGTGTTGTCGCGGCTGTCGCAGCGCGTTATTTCGCAACCAATTCTACGGCTGGCGGAAATTGCCGGGGTGGTCTCGCGCGACAAGAATTTCGAAGTGCGCGCGCCCGCCAACGGAGACCACGACGAAGTCGCAGTTCTTACCGGAGCATTCAACGAAATGCTCTCGGAGCTCCAGAAACGCAATTCGGATTTGCTGGAGAGCGAGCGGCAGTTCCGCACGCTCGCGGATTCCATTCCACAGCTTGCCTGGATGGCCGAGCCCAGCGGCGATCTCTTTTGGTACAACCACCGCTGGTACGAATTTACGGGCACGACGCCAGAACAGATGGCCGGATGGGGTTGGCAATCGGTGCACGATCCCGAGAAGCTTCCGGAAGTTGTCAGCAAGTGGCGCACATCGCTGGCTACCGGCGAACCATTCGAAATGATTTTTCCGCTGCGCGGCGCGGATGGCGCGTTCCGGCAGTTTCTTACTTTGGCCATGCCGGTGCGCGATGCGCAGAATCGCATCGTGCGCTGGTTCGGCACAAATACGGACATCACCGAACAGCAGCGCTCCCAAGAAGCCTTGCGGCAGACTGAAAAGTTGGCGGCTACCGGACGATTGGCGGCCAGCATCGCGCACGAAATCAACAATCCATTGGAAGCGGTCACCAATCTGGTTTACTTGGCGCGCAAGCAGCCGCTGAACGTTCAAAAATATTTGAAGCTGGCGGATGAAGAACTTGATCGCATCGCCCAAATCACGAAGAACACGCTGGGCTTTTACCGCGATAGCGCTTCTCCCAGCGAAGTAAATATTTCCCAGATGCTCGAGGAAGTTCAGGGGCTTTACGCGCGAAAATTGTTGTTCAAAAAGATTACGCTGCGCGCGGAGTACGGCGAGGACATCAAAATCGTGGGATTTCCCGGCGAATTGCGGCAGATATTTGCCAATTTAATCGCCAACGCCATTGAGGCTATTTCGGAAAACGGATGCCTGTCCATTCGTGCGTCAAAAGTGAGCGCGGGCGGAGCTTCGGGCCGTGCAGGAGTGCGCGTCACGTTCCTGGACAACGGAGCCGGCATCCCCGCAGCGAATCGAAAGAAAATTTTCGAGCCTTTCTATACTACGAAAAAAGACGTAGGGACCGGACTGGGACTTTGGCTGACGCTCGGATTGATTACCAAACATACGGGCTCGCTGCGGCTGCGAAGCAGCGTGGAACCGGGGAAGAGCTGGACAGCTTTTTCGGTGTTCTTGCCGGAACAGCCTCTAAAGAACTAAACTCTCGCCTCCGCGAATTGCGGGCGCGACATGGAGCTTTGATGATCACTGGCTGGCAGGCCCCAACTAGTGGAGACGCATTCCCTCTTTTCGGCGATCCGAAATGTACCGCGGAGGGCCGCGCACGGAATCCGAACGAGCGCGAGAATTTGGATGTCGAGCGGAAGAATCGCATCATCGTGGTCGATGACGAGGCGGTGATCGCTGAGACCGTGGTCGAAATTTTGGCGCAGGAAGGCTTTGAGGCGACCGCGGTGACCGATGGCGCTTCGGCGGTCGAGCTGGCCAAATCATTTGAGCCGGATGTCGTGTTGAGCGATGTGATTATGCCGGGGCTGAATGGCATTGAGACGGGAATCAAGATTCGCGAGCTGGTGCCCAAGTGCAAGATTATTTTATTTTCCGGGCAGGCGGCTACGGTGGACTTGCTTGAGAAGGCGCGGATGCAGGGACATCAATTCGAAATTTTGGCAAAGCCTATAAGTCCCGAGAAATTGATCGCGGTGATTCGCGCCAGTTCCGGCAATCCGTCCTGATAGACCGCGCGGTTTGATTTTGGCGATTTCGTTTTCTCGGCGCCGGACCGCGCCGGAGTCGTATCTGCTTTCAAGTCTGAAGCCCAAAAAAGAGATCGCCGCTCAGAACTTTTTCAATCGCCACAACCAAATCGCGGGCGGCCTGCGACTTCAGAACGTAGCCGTGCGCGCCGACATCGCGAACCTCAGCGGCGAGCCGCTCCGAATCGTGCATGGTAAAAATTAAAATGCGCGACGGAAGCTGCATGCTTTTGATGCGCTGCGCCACTTCGAGGCCGCTGGTGCCGGGCATGGTGATATCGAGAATTACGATATCCGGCGCCAAAGTTTTTACCGCGCTCAGGGCTTCTGTCGCGTTGGACGCTTCGCCGCAAATTTCCCATTCGGAGCGGGAGCGGCCAAGGAGCGTGCGAATTCCTTCTCGAACAATTTCGTGATCGTCGACAATCAAGATTCTCGGATTCATCGAGAATTTTCCGCCGATACCCCGCGGCTCGGGGCCGAGACTCGCCTTTACGTCACGCGCTGAGGCCGCGCGCTTCAGACAGACTCCGCCGGAGCATCTTCGTCGTCGGGGATGGGCACGGTAGCTGTGATCGTGGTTCCCTCGGGGCTGGATGACATTTCGAGCGAGCCGCCCACTTGGCGCATACGCTCATTCATCCCGCGCAGACCGACTCCCAAAGCGCCGACCCAATCCTGGCCGGACTTTTCAAAATTGTGATTCTTCAGGCCCTGGCCATGATCGCTGACTTCCAAAACCGCGGCGCCTTCCTTCATCGAAAGACGAACATCGGCTGTTTCACTGCCGGAGTGACGATGAACGTTGGTGAGACTTTCCTGCAAGACACGGAAGATGGCGAGCTCGATTTCGCTGGGCAGGCGTTTGAAATCGGCGGAAATCGAAAAGGTGGTGGCGATGCCGCTGCGCTTCATGAAGCCTTCGAGGTACCAGGGGATCGCCGATTTCAATCCCATCTCTTCGAGCATCGGAGGATAGAGGAGATAGGAAATTGTGCGGACCTCTTTGACGGCTTCGTCCGTCATTTGGGCGCATTGCTTGATGTCATTGGCGTCGGTGGCGGGATTTCCGCTCGGGCGGTTGACTAGCGAATCGAGCTTCATCTTGAGCACCGCTAGATTCTGGCCGAGACTGTCGTGCAGGTCGCGGCCAATGCGGCGGCGCTCTTCATCTTGCGTGCGCAACAAATGGAGCGAGAGCTGGCGCAGGGATTTTTCCGAAGTCTGCAATTTTCGCTGGGACTTCTCAAGCTCGCGCTGCGCCAACATTTTCTCCGTCGCGTCCCGCGTAACCTTTCCGAATCCGATGAGCGTGCCTTCGCCGTCTTTAACCGGCGTGATGATTACGTTGGCCCAGAACTTGGAGCCATCCTTGCGCACGCGCCAGCCTTCATCCTCCAGGCGGCCGTCGCGCAGGGCGATTTCCAGTTCGCGCTGCGGCTTGCCGGCGGCGACGTCCTCTGGGGGATAAAAGACGGAAAAGTGCTTGCCGATAATTTCCGTGGCTTTGTAGCCTTTGATGCGTTGCGCGCCGCGATTCCACGTTTTGACTCGTCCATCAGGCTCGAGCATGAAGATGGCGTAATCGTGTACGGCTTCCACTAACAGCCGCAATTGCTGATCGATTTGATGGAGAGCTTTTTGCTTTTCGAGGGCTTCGAGCTTTTGCTGCAATTCTGCGACGCGGCGGGAGCGCTCGTCAGGGATGTCTTGGCTGTCCTGCGGCGCGAATGTCTCGTCGGGAATCACGCTCGTATGCTCTGTACATATTCTCATGAACGGCTCGGCGTGCGCGCAATCGGTAAAACCGGTCATGGGGTAGGCGCACCGCAGCGTAAACGAGTGCTGCTTCGCCAGATCGTTCCAGAGACCTTCGAGCTTAATGGCGGCTTCGTGCTTTCCCTCGGCCCAGAGAATTGCCACCATCTCGCCAAAAATAACGATGCATGGCGAGTCGTGCTTGACTGAAGATTTGGCTCGTTCGACCAGGCGGCCGATCAACGCTAAAAAACGCGTAGCGTCGGGCATTCCATCAACCATGAACTGAGCGAGAAGTTGAGGGGCTTCGAAAGCTTGGTAGCGGCCTTCCCGGATGAGTGTGTTGACGTCGTGGCCCATCGATTTGAGTTCGGCTTTCAGCGCGGCGTGGTGCTCGTACGTGGCTACTACGATGGCTGCGTCTCCGTTGCTGAGCGCGGGGCCAAAATAATTTGCCAAGGTGGAAATCAGGGCGCGATCTTCGCGATAGAACTGCACGATGTGGGCGGAACGAGGATCGTAGCCGCCCTTGCGGGTAGCCGCGTGAGTTCCGGCGACAAGGGAGGCTTTACTCGCGCTCATTTAGGCTCTCCTGTTCGTTGAACGGACCGGATGGGCCGGTCGAGGTGCTGTGTACTCGCTGCTTGCAGATTGTCCCGGTCAACGGCAACTCGCGATATCCGGTAGATGCTGTAGGTGTTTCTCTGGCAGCGAGGGTGGGGTTTGCTGCGCCAACCAATTCAATTTGGTGCACGTTGCGAGCGAAAGTGCTTGTTTGCCCAACAAATTCGCTAGCTAGCCAAGGTGCGAGAGCAATGGCCTGCCGCGATGCTAAGCCTGCGACCTGTTTCTTGCTGTCCGATTATCGGACTGTGCTCGCTGTGCTACCCGGTGGCGCGCTCGCCGGGTGCCCCACGCGCTGTATTTGCGCGTGGGGCGGCGGAACTTCACCGCGAACGTTTGCTAGTTCGTCGCACTCGCCTTTTGCTTTTTCACCTGCAGCTCGTTCACCACTTGTTTCACGTTCGGCACGCCGGCTGCCACGCGCTGGGCTTCCGCTCGCCGCCCCTGGGAATTCACGTCGCCGCTCAGCTTCACAACGCCCTTGCTGACGTCATACTTCACGGTCTTCATTCCATGCTGAATCAACGCCGCGTCGAGATCTTTTTCGATTCCGCTGTCGAGATCGGAATCAATTTTCTTGGCGTCACTTTCGCCGCCTGGGGGCGCCACGCTGATTTGATTGGCTACCACTTGCGGCGCGGCAAAACTCCGCGCGATCGATTCCGCCTGAGCTTTCTGATCGTCCGAAGGGACTTGGCCGGTCAGCGTGACGACGCCCAAATCGCGATCCTGGCTGACTTTTACGGCTTGCAGTCCGGCCTGATCGAGTGAGTCGCGAATGCCTTTGGTGACGTCCGGAGATTTCGCGGAGGTTCCTGAGCAGCCCGCGAGAGTTGCGACGAAGAGTAGCGTGAGAATGGTGCGGAAGAGCTGGTTGATTTTCATGTGGCTCCCTTTCGTTTCGTTAAAAAGTCGCGGGGGAAATATGAGGCGGAGCGCGAGAAAAAGTAATCAGGTGTTGGCCGTAGCGAACGATGGAAATGGATGTAATTCCAAGTAGCGCCGGCGTCCCTGCCGGCATCTTCCGAAGAGAAAGTACCCAACGGCAAAAGTCGCGGCCGGACCGGGCAGACCACTAGAGCGCCGATAATCCCGGCACCGCCCTGGTTTTCGCAAGAATCCGTCCACGGCGAACCCAATCAATACAGCGAAGCAAATCAAATCGCGCGTTCAGTGCGCGCGGCCGCGGCATTCCGGATGCGTGCAAGTGCAATCAATATCCGGCGTATCCTCCATCGCTTCGCATTGCGCGCTGCAATACTTTTTGCCTGTGACCATGCACGTGCAGTTCGGATGCGCGCATTTCTTTGCGTCTGATGCCATAAATGCCTCCATTCAAAGCGCCGAGTGGTGTGCGAACTTTTCGGCAAGTGTTTGTGCCCCGAGCTCTTCGCGATTGCGTTTAAGGAGCCGGGCTCGACCTTCGAGCCCGGCTTCGTTTGGATGTACGGAATGAAATTATGAACTTTTCGCCTCGTGGAAACTTAATTCGAGCCGAACTTCGCCGTGCGCGCGACATCGGCTTCCTTTACGTCGCTGGAAGCCTCGCCCGTCGAAGAAACATCTTCTCCGCCCGTGGCTTCGATGAGTTGCTTGGCGCGCTTGATCTCGTCCGAGGTGTCGCAATGGACGGAGAGAAGAATGCCGCCCTTCTTCAAGCGGCCTTCGTAGCGCTTGGCTTCGAATTCGGGGATGCCCATGCCAATCAACGCGCCTGTAAATCCGCCGACTGCTCCGCCGACACCCAATCCAGCCAGACCAGCCATGATCGGGCCCGCCGCGATGAATGGTCCAAGGCCAGGGATCGCCAGAAGACCAACGCCGGCCAAAACTCCCAGTGCTCCACCGATAATGCCTCCAGTGGTGACGCCTGCTGCAGCGCCCTCAGGGGCCTTGGTGGCCTTTTCCGTTCCCATATCCTTGGCGCCCAGACTTTCCGGCAAGAGCACCGAAATATCCGCTACCGGGAAACCACCGCTGGCCAGCGCGCTGGCGGCATTTTCGACGCCCGTACGCGTGGAGTAAATCCCGAAGACCGCGACTTTTTTATTTTCCGACATTGGCATTTCTCCTTTTCGATTGGGTGCGATTTGAGAATTTGAATTTGATCGGCACTACTTCGACGGCGCGATGGTGAGCTTGTTGGTTACGTTTTCTGCCCCGGCAACGGCTTCCGCCTTGGCCTGCAACGCGGCCTTCTCGTCTTCCGAGCGGACCGGCCCGCGCAGAATGACTTTGCCGTCTTGAGTGATTACCTTGATGTTGTGCGCGTAGGTGGAAAGCGTTGTGTCGTCGTGAATGGATTTGCGGATTTTTTGGGTGATCGCGCGGTCCGCAGGATTCATTTTTTGTTGATCCGCGGTTGGCGGATTTTGGTCTTTGTTGGACTTAGTGTTGTCGGGAGCGGGTTGCTGATCCTGGTAGCGAACGGCTGGCGCTGCCGATAGCGCCGCTCCGAGAAGCAGCGAACCTAGCGGGAGCGCCCATCGCGAAATTCGGTTGAGGCTTTTCATGATTTCTCCTGTGTTGGTTGAGAGTTCAGGTTCTCTATGGCCTCGAACTAACTTGTGTGGCTCGATATCGGCTTCTCTACAAGACAAGGGAGCCGAAATGCGGGAGGAAGAACCCTCCCCTACGAAGAGCCGAAGAAAAGCGCCGTGGCGCCTTTTGGCGCCACGGGGCTTTTCGGTTGACTAGTGTTTCTGCTGACCTTGCTTCACGCCGCGGTCATCGGTTTCGGTGTTGGACTTATTTTCGCGATCGCGGTTGGTGCCTTCGTTCTGGCCTTGACGCTGGCCGCCTTGCTGTTGCTGTTGTGGGTTGCTCTTTTGGCCTTGCTGGCCGCCTTGGTTGCCGCCTTGGCTGGTTTGATTGCCCTGTTGCTGGTCGCCTTGCGGTTGATTCTGCCCGCTGTGCTGGCCAGAGCCGCTGCGCGGATCTTCGTGACCGGTCTGCGTGCCTTGGCCGCCCTGCTTGCCGGAAGCCTGTTCGGTTGGAGGCATGCCGCCGCCCTGGTTATATTGATCGGGCTTGTTGCGCTTGTTGGGATCCTGCTTGCTGGGATCTTCCTGCTGAACTTCCGGTGCCTGACCGCGTCCCGGATTATTCGGATCGCCGTACTCGCCTTGCTTCTTGGTTGCTTCTCCAGCCATGGTGTGTCTCCTTTTGTCTTTTAATTTGCTTCCCTTCCAAAATTTCGAACCCTGATCTTTTGTTAAGCGCGAGCCGCTTTGGTTTTGCCGCGCCCTGCTACTCGCGACGTTTCTTCCACTTCCTCTTCGCCGGCGGCTTCCACGTTGATCTTCTCCGCGAGCTGAGTCAGTTTCTGATCCGTCTCCTTCTCTTCCTCGAGTGTCTGGTTCAACAAATCGGCGGCCGCTTCATCACCCAACAGCACGGCGTACGTTCTCACGCAGCCGTAGCCGGCGATTTCGTAGTGCTCGACGCGTTGGGCCGCCGAAATCAGCCCGGCATCGCGCATTTCGGATTCGTCGTGCTCTTCGATCATTTCTCCGCCCTCGGTGATGAGCCCCTCCATGCCCTTGCACTTCTTGCCTTTCGGGCTCTCACCCAAGTTGCCGAAGATTTTCTCGAGCCGGCTGACGTGCCCGCGCGTCTGCTCGAGATGCGCCTCGAAGCCTTTGCGCAGTTCGTCCGACTCGGACGCCTTGGCCATCTTCGGAATCGCCTTGAGCAACTGCGTCTCGGCGCTGTACAAGTCCTTCAACTCGTCGATATAAAGTTCCCGCAATGAATTTTCTTCCATCATGAGCCTCCCTCAGATTTGCGGTGCGCCGACGGATGCGTTGCACCACGAAACGCAGGTTACGCGGCGCAAGCAAATGCAACCATCCCGCGAAGGCTGTAAAAGCGTGCGTAGGCATCCTTGACTTTCGGATCAGGAAATTTTTTGTAGCAGTGCGCGACGAAACGAAAAAAGAAACGAAACGTCCCTCAAACCGTAAAGGGCGCTGCTACATAGGACTACAGGCGCTCCCTTAAATGTATACAGCGAAGGCCGAATCGACGATTTGCGCCGCGCCTTCTACACTGCGCGGGTTAATTGCGGCTGTGATCGACGTCCCGTTTCGCAGCTTCGCGGAACATAAACGCACCAGCACTCGCACAGCACAGAGAAAAGGGCCACGCAACAGGCAAATAAGGAGGACACACGATCATGAAGAAGAAACTGGTCCCAATTATTACCGTTTCTCTCGCAGCCGCATTTGCTGCAGGTCCCTCGTTCGCGCATGCCCGGCCGGCATCGGCTGCTTTTCTGACGATTCCACAAGATCAGGAAAAACCGCCTGAGAAGCCGCCGGCCAAACCGCAAGAGCCGTCAGCGAAACCGCCAGAGAATCCGCCGGCTCATGAACCCGACGCAAAACCGCCGGCCAAGCCGGAAGAAAAACCGCGGCAGGAGGAAAATCCCCCGAATCGTCCGGCCAATAATGAGGAAAAGCCGAAGCCGGTGAAGCAGCCCAAGCAAGACAACAAGATGACCCAGAATCACAACGACCAGAATAAGAAGAGCGTTCACGCGCAACAGAACGTTCACTATTCGTTCCGCTCGCAGGATAAAACCACGCTGAAGCAGCACTTCGACACGCAGATCCGCTCCGTCGATCGCTCGCATCGTGAGCACATTCGCGTGGGCGCATTCATCCCGCAAGAAAGCGTGACGTTAATTCAGCCCGTTCCGGTAGAAGTAGTCGGTTTGCTGCCGCCGATTCCGGAAGGCTGCGTGGTGGGCTTCTGGGACGGCTTCATCGTCGTCTACTACCCGGATGATTTCTACGTGGTGAGCTACATCGATCTCCTCTAATACGGCGCATCCGGCTCGCGGGCCGGACGCATCCCGCCCAATCTCCCCTGATGCTGGCTCCGCCGCTCGAAAGAGCGGCGGGGCTAGCCCCCCTCCGAATAGTTGCGCCCGTCGCGGCAGAAATCTCGCACCTCGCCACCAAGATTTCCCGCCGTCCGCACGACCGGGTTGTGTAATTCCGCCCCTTCTAGTATTAATTATCGTGTAGGCAAGTCGTTCCCAGACGGACATTTAAACCCAGGCGGGAGCACGCGCGATGAGCGATACTTCGAAAGATCCCAAGTCCCCGAAAGACGAAACGGCCAATTCCGAAAAGCCGGCGGTCACTCTTCCCGGCACCGTCGAAAAAATTATCCCTCCGCTTACCTCGAACGACCCTGAAAAAGCGCAGATCGCCGTCGAAGGAGCCGAGGATCTCTATCGCGAAATTCGCGTGGAGAACACCTTCCAGGATGCCGCCGGCAACGACGTGCAACTAAAACTCGGCGCGCAGGTAGAAGTCACCATCGAAGCCGACAAAGCCGATACCATCCCGAAAAAGCCCGATCACAAGAAACCGAGCCAGTCCGCCGCAGGCACGTGATCAGTATGGCCCGCGCCGCGGGCAGGAGCCGTTCGTAGGGCCCGCGCTTTATGGCGGGCCTCTTCAGGCAATCCGTAGCCAAAGCCGCCGCTCAAGTCCAAACGAAATCGACCGTCCTGGGGTAACTCCGCCAGCCTCGTACAGGCTTCTCTCGATATCAACCCACGAGCGCAAACCGCTAAACTCGCGGCGGCATCGATACTTCCTATTCGAGGAGCCCCACATGAGCGGATCCAACAGTTCCAGCACGATCCTGACTTTTATCGTCGGCCTGGGAGTGGGCGCGGCCGCGGCGCTGCTGCTGGCCCCGAAATCCGGCGACGAACTGCGCTCTGATATCGCCGACCGTATTAACGATGGAGTTGAGAACGCTCGCGGCTCCGTCCGCCGCGCCACCATGCACGCGAAGCGCCGCGCCGACAAGCTCGTCAGCATGGCCAAAGACGAAATCCAGGATGTGATCGACGCCGGCGACGAAGCCTACACCGAAGCAAAAAACGCGTAGCCTCCAGCTAAAGATAAGTGGCCGCCAGCCACGTATCTTCAGGATGCCTTCGTAGGGGCCGGGGTTCACTACCGCGGCCCGCACTAGCTTTGGGTTTTTCTCGCTAGCCGAAGGGGCCTACAATTTTTCTGAAATAATTCCTGAAATTTGTCGCAATCACTCCAGCAGCGTCACATTCCCACTCGCAATGTCGTAATACGCAGCAACGACCTTCAGCTTGCCCTCTTTCAGCAATCCGGAAATCACAGGAGAAGATTCCCGCAGCAGCGCTGCCTGTATCTTCGCGTTAGCCTTGATAACGGGCTCAAGGTCGTGTCCAGCCTGATCCACAGCCGGCTGAATATGCGGGTACAGCGAACTGATTTGCCCGGGCACCTCCTTCCCGTAAATCGTCGCCTTCACCGCTCCACAGCTCCCATGCCCCATCACCAGAATTATTTTCGTGCCCAGGACCGCCGCTCCATACTCGATACTCCCGATAATCTCCGGCGTAAGAATGTTGCCGGCCACGCGATTAACGAATATATGCCCGATGGTCTGATCGAAAATCAGCTCCACCGGCACACGCGAGTCCGCGCAAGAAAGCACCGAAGCAAATGGCTCCTGCTTCTCAACAGTATTCTGCTTGAGCATCGCAAGATCCTGCTCGAAAGAAGTCATGCGCCCAGAAGAAAACCGTTTATTGCCATCCATCAGTTCTTGCAAAGCAGCATCCGGCGAAAGTTTGCTCTGCGCCAACACCGCTCGCGGCGCAGCAAGCTCCCAGCCGGCAGCGGCAACTAGTCCGGCGAGCGCCCCGCCCGAACTCATCTGCAGAAAACGTCGCCTCGACGATTCCCTATTGTTTTCACCGAACGCGCCCTCTCGCGAATCAGAAATAAAAGTCAAATGTAGAGTCTCTCCTTAAGCTCAGACCGCCCGCACGCACTCGCTCTATATGATTCCGGCGAATTATTCCCCAAAAGCCGTCCGTTCGCCACATCCAAGTAGCCCAGTAGCACAGGCACTCCTGCCTGTGTCCGTCTGAGCATTTCGCGAAGGATAGCCATGAGGACGTCTTCGGTTACAGCGTACACACGCAGGAGTGCCTGTGCTACAAGACTACGTTTTGCACGATTGAATCGTCCGAACGGTGCTCACGCAGGCGCACGTCTAGGCTCGCCGTTCCCTTTGCGCTACACTTCCGGCACTCCTATGAAGGTGATTCCGCGTGCCTCCTGATGAAACCGGGCCGGGCGAACCTCGTGATCCTCGCGATCTGGGCCGCGACGACGACGCAACGTTACCAATTGTTCCCGAGTCGCAGATCGTTACGCGCACGATTGAGCTGGGCGAGTCTGTAACCGGCGCGGTCATCGGCCCGTATCGCCTCCTCGAAATGGTCGGCGAAGGCGGCATGGGCGAAGTGTGGCTTGCCGAGCAGAAGCAGCCGGTGCGCCGCCGCGTGGCGCTGAAGCTGATCAAGGCGGGGATGGACACGCGCGAAGTGGTCGCGCGATTCGAATCCGAGCGGCAAGCGCTGGCGCTCATGGATCACCCGGCGATCGCCAAAGTCTTCGACGCCGGCTCGACTCCGCAAGGCCGTCCGTACTTCGTGATGGAGTACGTCACCGGCGTTCCCATCACCACTTATTGCGACACGCACAAGCTCACCACCCGCGAGCGCCTGGAGCTATTCATCCGCGTTTGCGAAGGCGTGCAGCACGCGCACCAAAAAGCCATCCTGCATCGCGACCTGAAGCCCTCGAACATTCTAGTGAGCGAAGTGGACGGCAAGCCGGTGCCGCAGATCATCGATTTCGGCGTGGCCAAAGCGACGGCGCAGCGGCTCACGCCCGACACGCTGTACACGCAGCTCGGCACGATTGTGGGAACGCCCGCGTACATGAGCCCCGAGCAAGCAAATTCCGCGGGCGTGGACGTGGACACGCGTACGGATGTCTATTCGCTAGGCGTGATTCTCTACCAGCTACTTGTCGGCGAGCTGCCGCTCGATTTCACCCGGACGCCTCCCGATCAATTCCGCAGCCGCCTGCGCGATGAGGATGTCGAGCGGCCCAGCACCAAGCTGCGCACGAAGGGCGATCAATCGAGCGTCACGGCGCAAAACCGCAGCGCCGACCCGCCGACTTTAGTGCGGCAAGTGCGCGGCGATCTCGACGCGATCACGCTCAAATGCCTGGAGAAGGAACGCGCGCGGCGCTATTCCACGCCGGCAGAATTGGCCGCCGATATCGGGCGCTATTTGCGGAACGAGCCGGTGGTGGCGCGTCCCGCGAGCTTTGGGTATCGCGCGCGCAAATATGTCCGCCGACATCGCGTGGCCGTCGCCGTAGCCGCAGGTACCGTGATTCTCCTCGTCTCCGGCGCCATCGCGCAAACGCTCGAATTGCGGCGCATACGGCGCGAACGCGATCGCGCCGATCGCGTCACGCAATTCATGACCAACATGTTCAAGGTTTCGAATCCCAGTGAAGCGCGCGGCAACGACGTTCGCGCGCGCGAAATTCTCGATAAAGCCTCGAAAGATATCGACACGGGCCTGGCGAAAGATCCCGAGCTGCAAGCGCAGATGATGCACGTGATGGGCAAGGTGTACGACAGCCTGGGCCTCTACTCGAAATCGGAAGCGCTGTATCGCCGCGCCTGGGAAATTCGCCGCGCCACGCTGGGCCCAAAGAACCGCGACACACTCGAATCGATGACGCAGCTCGCCTACGTGCTCGACGAGGACAGCCACTACCCGGAGGCGGAGAAGCTGACCAGCGAAACGCTGGAGCTGCGCCGCAGCGCGTTTGGTCCCAAGGACCGCGACACGCTTTTTTCGGAAGCGCAGCTCGCGCTGATTTACAACGAAGAAGGCCGCTTCCCCGAAGCCGAAAAATTGAGCCGCGCGACGCTCGAAACCGCGACGCGCGAATACGGCGCTCAAGACGAGACGGCGCAAATCGCGCGGCAGCACCTGGCCATCGACTTGGCCTACGAAGCGAAATTTCCCGAAGCCGAAAAGGAGTTTCGCGAAATCTACGAGGACGACAAGCAGCGCCTGGGCGCCGACAATCCCACCACGCTTGGCGCGGCGAACAATCTCGGCGCGATCCTGTCGCAAGAGGAACGCTGGCCCGAAGCCGAAAAGGTGTATCGCGATTCGCTGGAAATCAAAACGAGAGTGCAGGGACCGGAGCATCCGCTCACGTTGATGACCATGGGAAATCTCGCGCAGGTGCTGACCAACGAGAAGCGTTACCCCGAGGCGGAAAAATTGCTGCGCGATACGCTGGCGGTAAAGACGAAAACGCTCGGGCCCGAACATCGCTCGACGCTGGTGACCATGGGAAATCTCGCGGAGTTGCTGCAAATCGAAGGGCAGAACGCAGAGGCAGAGAAACTTGTGCAGCAGACACTGGACATCGAGCGGCGCGCCCTCGGACCGGATCATTCCGACACGCTGGTGACGTTGTACAGCCTCGCCACCATTTTGAAGAGCGAGAAGCGCTATCCGGAAGCCGAAAAAGTTTACCGCGACGCGCTCGCCGGCCGCCGCCGCGCCCTCGGCGACGATCATCCGCTCACCGCCGAAACTTCGTACTACCTCGCCTGCGTCCTGGCGATCGAAGGAAAGCGCGACGAGGCGTTTACGAACCTGCAATTTG
Source organism: Acidobacteriota bacterium (assembly GCA_013286465.1). Classification (GTDB taxonomy): domain Bacteria; phylum Acidobacteriota; class Terriglobia; order Acidiferrales; family UBA7541; genus Palsa-147. The sequence goes on from JABDFR010000014.1 coordinate 42,314, forward strand.
CCGTCGACCACCGGCTCAAGCCGGAATACCGCCAGGAGATCGAGAAGAACGCCGATCTGCAATCGCTGCACAGCGACCCGCGCTTCGCCGCGCTACTGGCCAAGTCGCAGCAGCCTCCTGCTTCTGCCGCAGCCGCAAAATCAAACTAAACAGTCTAAGATGGAGCCACGGAGAAAAACGATGGAGGCTCGAAGCTCGTCGAAAAGAAAGCGCTGGATACTTATTGCGAGCGCGGTGGTGGTCGCAGTTCTGCTGGCAGCAGCCGCTTTGCCATTTTTGATCGATGTGAATACGTTTCGCCCGATGCTCGAATCGAGGGCCAGCCAGGTGGTCGGGCGAACGGTCAAGCTCGGCACTCTGAAACTGTCGGTGTTTTCGGGGAAGCTTCTCGCCGACGACGTGGAAGTTAGCGACGATCCGGCCTTCAGCAAATCCGCTTTTCTGACCGCCAAGTCTGTCGAAATCGGCGTCGACTTGATGCCGCTGATTTTCTCGAAGAAGTTGAATGTTACCGCAGTCGTCGTCGATCAGCCGCAGCTCACCGTGCTGCAATCGCCCGATGGGACGTTCAACTTTTCGAGTATCGGCAAGGGCGCGCAAAATAGCGGAGCCTCGCCGGTTTCGACCACGCCGACGGTGCTAGTGAATACGTTCCGGTTGACCGACGGCAAACTGACGGTCGGGCGTACGGATTCCTCCGTCGCGAGCCGCGTGTATGACAATTTCAATCTCGAAGCTGACGCCTTTTCGTTTAGTTCGTCATTTCCGTTCAAGCTGACAATGAACCTGCCAGGCGGCGGGAACGCGGCGATCTCCGGCAATGCGGGGCCGATCCGTCTCGCCGATATTCTCAGTACTCCGTTCAACGCCAGCGTTAAGGCTAGCGCCGTCAATATTGCTGCTTCTGGAGTGGTCGATCCAGCCAACGGAATCGCCGGGATGGCCAGCGTGGACGAAACCGTGATGTCGGATGGAAACACCGCCGCAGCGACGGGGACGTTGAACATTGCAGGGGCGAAACTTTCTCCGCAGGGAACTCCTTCGCCGGTACCGATCGCCGTCAAGCACAACATCGAAGTGGACCTACGCCAACAGAGCGTGAAGGTGACACAAGCAGATATCGGCATTGGCAAAGCGCAATTTCACGCGACCGGGACGGTGCAGAGTAAAGGTGACGCGATCAGTGTGAATCTTCAGTTGAGCGGATCTGATGTGCCTGTCGATGAGATCAAAGCGATGCTGCCATCGCTGGGCATGAAAGTTCCCACGGGCTCGCGCTTGCAGGGCGGCAGCGTGTCGGCAAAACTGGCGATCAGCGGGACGGTCGCTTCACCGGTGATCGCGGGAACTTTGCAGGTCTCGAATACCACTGTCGCCGGATTCAATCTGGCCGCGCATCTCACTTCGATGGCCGGGATTGGAGGAGCGGCAGCGTCGGCGTCCGATATGGTGCTGAGCAGTATGGCGCTGAAAGTGAGAGCAACTCGCGCCGGCGTAGAGGTGGAGAACATCACGATGAACGCGCCCGCCGTCGGCGATGCCACAGGTGCGGGCACGATCAGCCCGGCCGGCGCACTCGATCTCAAGATGATTGCGCATCCGACGGGCGGCTTTGCGGGAGCTTTGACGAAGATGGCGTCAGTCGGCAACGGCAACGCGACGGTTCCCGTCACCATCGAGGGCACGCTGGAAAATCCAGTCATTCGGCCGGACGCCGGCGCAGGCGCGCGCAGCATCGCCGGGCAAACTGCCAAGGGCGTGGCGTCAGTTCCGGGCCGCGCGATTGGCGGGCTCTTCGGAAAGAAGAAAGATAAGAAGAATTAGCCGGGAGTTCGCGGCAGAAGTTAACTGCGCGGCATGGTGGCGGATGGCGCCGGGCCTATTTCGCCTTCCCATCGTGCGATCACGTAAGTGGCGAGACAATTCCCCAGGACATTTACGCCAGTGCGCGCCATATCCATGAGCTGGTCGATGCCGAAGAGAAGAAACACCGGCTCAAGCGGCAAATGAAAAGTGGTTGCCGTGGCCAGCACGATTACGAGAGACGCGCGCGCCACTCCTGCAACGCCTTTGCTGCTGACCAAAAGCGTAAAGAGCATCACGATCTGTTGCCCGGCGCTCAAATGAATCCCCGCCGCCTGGGCCACGAAAATCAAAGCCAAAGATTGATAGAGGCTGGAGCCGTCGAGATTGAAGCTGTAGCCCGTGGGCAGCACGAAAGCTACGGTGTCTCGCGGCACTCCGAGAGTTTCCATTTCTTCCATGGCGCGCGGCAACGCGGCTTCCGAGCTGGCGGTGGCGAAGGCAATCGTTACCGGTTCGGCGACGGCGCGCAGGAATCTCCGCATTGGCACTCGCACGAATAACGCGATCGGAAGCAAGACGCCGAAGATGAACACGGCCAGCGCGACGTACATGGTGGCCAGCAGCTTGAGCAATGGCATCAGCACACCGAGTCCGAGGTGCCCTACGGTGTAAGCGATGGCGCCGAAAACGCCGATGGGCGCGAGCAGCATCACCAGATTCGTGAACTTGAACATCGTATCCGCGAGGCTTTCGGAGAAATTCAGCAGCGGGCGGCGTTTTGGCTCGGGCACCATGGCCAACGCCAGACCAAACAGAATACTGAAGACCACGACTTGCAGCACTTCGCCTTCGGCGACGGACTTGGCGATGTTCTCGGGAAAAATATTGATGATGATATCTTTCGCTGAATGCGGTGCGACATTCAGCGGTTGCGCTGCGACTCCCGCGGGAAGCTGCACTCCTTCGCCTGCGCGGCTGATGTTGATCGCCACGAATCCGATAATCAGCGCCAGCGTCGAAACGATTTCGAAATAAACGAGCGCTTTGATTCCCATCCTGCCGACTTTTTTCAAGTCGGCGTGCCCAGCAATGCCCACTACAAGCGTGCTGAAGATCAGCGGCGCGATGATTACTTTGATCAGCCGCAGGAAGATTGTCCCGAGGATCTGCAGGTTTACAGCGGCCGCCGGCCAATCGTGCCCAAATTCCACTCCGGCAGCCATGCCGAGAAGTATCCACGACGTGAGCGAGCGCCGTTGAGCGGCATAGGCGGCGAACAGCGCGATGGCCAGCCATCGGATTACCGCTAAGATCGCCGGAGAGAGAGAAAGCCAGCCGAGACGTTGACCCAGGCCGAGAGCTGCAGCGAAAAACAGGGCCGCGAACGCCGCAGCGAGGGTCTTGGACTTCAAGAAGTAATCCGCATCACACGATGGAGGATGAAATCGCGAGCACGTTAACGCGGAGCCTATGCAAAGTCAACGCGTGATATATTGCAACGTCGTCAAGACGCTGAAAAAACCTAAAGATGCAGACCACAAAGATACTTTTTTTTGCGGGATTGATATTGTGTGCCAGCGGACTGGTATCTCCTCCGCTGGCGCTGGCCATCGGCCTCGTCTACGGCTTTGCGTTCGAAAATGCGGATAATCCCGGCGGAAGGAATCTGACGAAATATCTCTTGCAGGCTTCGGTGGTCGGCCTTGGTTTTGGAATGGATCTGCATGAAGTCGTTCATGCCGGCCGGTCGGGATTTGTCTACACGGCACTGGGCATCACATTTTCGATGATTCTCGGCCTCTTGCTCGGACATCTTCTGAAAGTAGGGAGCACGTCGTCGCTGCTGATTTCGGTGGGCACGGCGATTTGCGGCGGAAGCGCGATTGCCGCTGTCGGGCCGATCGCAAATGCTTCCGACGAAGAAATGGCAGTCTCGCTCGCCACCATCTTCATCCTGAATTCCATCGCGCTGCTGATCTTCCCCACGATCGGGTGGGCGTTGCATCTGAGCGAAACTCAATTCGGGCTTTGGTCGGCGCTGGCGATTCATGACACCAGCTCGGTGGTCGGCGCAGCAGCAAAATACGGACCGCTCGCGCTCGCGGTGGGAACCACGGTGAAACTCGCGCGCGCGTTGTGGATCGTGCCGTTGTCGGTTGCCACCGCCGTAGTGAAGCGAACCAAGGCGCGCATCCAGTGGCCGTGGTTCATCTTGTTTTTTTGCCTCGCGGCCGTGGCGAACACTTATTTGCCGGCTCTCGCTCCCGCATACCCGGTACTAAGCAAGCTGGGAAAGCTCGGTCTCACCGCGACACTATTTCTAATCGGCACGGGACTCTCGAAAAAAACTCTGCAGCAGGTGGGAGTGCGGCCGCTAGTGCAAGGCATCGCACTGTGGGCGGTGGTCGCACTCAGTTCGCTCGCGCTGATTCGTTGGGGCTGGATTCGCATCTGATAACTCGAGGAATGCATTAGAGAATGCTTTGGAGGAATTTGTGGCGGCCATTTCGTTTCTGGAATGTACCAAGTGCGGAAATCTAGTCAGCGCCAGCGAACCGCAAACCGTTTGCCCCAACGATGGCGGCTCGCTGTATGTCCGGTACAATTTCCAGCCTTACATCGGCAAGTTGAAGCCCGAGGAACTTTCGGGGCGCAACGGCAGCATGTGGCGCTACCGCGAAGTTCTTCCCGACGTGACGCCGGTCACGCTGGGCGAGGGCCAAACGCCGATGGTTCAAAGCCGGCAGAATCCCAACGTTTACATCAAAGACGAGGGCCAGAATCCGACGGGCTCTTTCAAAGCGCGCGGGCTATCCGCCGCCGTAACCATGTGCAAGTTTTACGGCGTAAAGAAAATCGCCATCCCATCCGCGGGCAATGCCGCCAGCGCGCTCGCGGCCTATGCCGCGGCCGCGGGAATCGAAGCGCATATTTTTATGCCCAAGGATGTTCCCGAAGCGAATCGCGTCGAGTGCACGGTGTATGGCGCGAAACTCACGCTCGTCGATGGCCTAATCAGCGATTGCGCCAAAATCGTCAACGAACGCAAAAAAGACGAAGGCTGGTTCGATATCTCTTCACTGAAAGAGCCTTTCCGCGTCGAAGGCAAGAAGACCATGGGCTACGAACTCTCCGAGCAGCTCGGCTGGAAACTACCCGACGCGATTTTCTATCCCACCGGCGGCGGCGTCGGTCTGATTGGAATGTGGAAAGCGTTTGCCGAGATGGAAACTCTCGGCTGGATCGGCAAAGAACGCCCGAAGATGATCGCCGTGCAAGCCGCGGGCTGCGCGCCAATTCCCAGAGCGTGGGATGCGCACCAGCCAATTTCCGAATTCTGGCAGAATGCGCACACCGTCGCCGCCGGCCTGCGCGTCCCGAAAGCCTATGCCGACTACATTATTCTAGATATTTTGAAATCAAGCGGCGGCACGGCCATCGCGGTAAGCGATGACGAAATCGTCGACGCAGTCTTCGAGTTGGCATCGAACGAGGGAGTCTTCGCAGCTCCGGAAGGCGCCGCGTCGCTGGTGGGCTATCGCAAACTGATTGCGTCCGGATTTCTGAAGCCCAGCGATCGCGTCGTGCTTTTCAACACAGGCTCCGGCCTGAAATATATCGACGTGATCGCCAACCAGCTCGAGCGCGGCGCGCGCACCCCGGCACCAAATCAATCCCGAACGTAGCCCGAATCAAGCGCCCGAACACCGTCCTGAAATCATGAAAACCGTTGGTGCCCGGGGTGGGGGTCGAACCCACACGTCCTGTAAAGGACAGGGGATTTTAAGTCCCCCGCGTATGCCATTCCGCCACCCGGGCTCGATTGGTAAAAAAGTATCTTACCAAAGAGCTTCCTACAATATCGCGCTTGCGGCCTTGCATTCAGTGGTGGCGTCGGTCGCGGGCAGGGGCCTCTTGTGGCGCTTCGTCCGGGCTTGAGTTTCGCCTTCGTTTGAATTTTGGGGTCGTAAGATGCCGGCAGGGACGCCGGCGCTACTTAGGATTCGGACCCAGCGGCTAATTCAGCGATCCAACGATTGAGGACGGCTTGCTGTGTGGGCTTGGGCTCGATGAAGCGGATGCCCAGGCCCATGCCGGGGTGATTGTAGACCACCTTGGCGTTGGTTTCGAAGACGCCGGTATCGCGCGAAATTTTCACCACGATGTCGGTGCCATCGGGAATCGGATTCAGGAAATCGAGATAGCAGCCGCTGATGCTGAGTTCCGAGATGCGCACTTTGAACTCGCTGCCCGAGCCAATGTCGATCACGCGCGCCTCGGCGATCAGCGGATAGCGCGGATCGCGACGGCGCTCCCGGCCGCTGGCGGCCGGCGCTTGCGTGCTACTGGGCTGATTAAATGGATCGGAAGGCATAGATTTCCAGTTTCGCTAGCAACATCCTAACGATTCTTGGTATCCCAAGCAAGTTCCCGGGCTCCCGACTTACTCAAAAAGTGACTGGCAAACTGAGATGATACGACGACTACACCCTGCCGAATGAACGACCGAAAAAATCACGATGACGACGGTGTAAACGTTCGCCCGCGCTTATGGCTGCGCTTTTCGGGCGATGCCGCGGTGAGCACTTTTCCAATTTGAACGAGCAGGCGCCGCAGCTTGGCGCGGTCTTCCAGATCCATATCCACAACTTCGAATGCGCGAGCCTGCGTATTGGCGTCGCGGACGATGGCCTGCCCTTTGATCGGCTTCTGGTTCGCGGGATTCAGGCGCAGCGCGACGATGGTGCCGGGATGCAGATTGTGTTCGCTGAGACTGACGCCGCCGCCGAGATTCATTTCCGGGATTTCGATATCGCAATTTTCCTTCAGGTTCATGGTTTCGCCGGCCAGCGAATGATCGAGCCTCATGCGCGGGTAACGGCGCTGGCGGATGCAGCTTGAGCTGACATCGATGTCGAGCGGCTGAATAGCCAGCTCGGCGACGCTTAATCCGCTCTTGGGCAGAAAATCCTTGGCCCAATCGGGATCAATTTTTTCGAGCGCTTGCGCGGCGACGATGCGCAGTTCGGTCGGGAATTGCCAGCGCCACACCTGCTTGCCTTCGACGATGCGCCGCAAAGTTTTTTGCGCCGAAGCGGTGCGCAAGCGGCCGAGCGCTTCAATCGCTTTAAGCTGCAAATAAGCTGTAGTTCCCGGCGGCAAATCGCCCTCAGCAATACGCAGCAGCCGCGATTCGGCTTCGTGCTCGCCCGCGATTCCGATTTCATCAAGCGCCAAAGGCTGCACCAGCGGATCAAGCGCGTCGAGCGTGCTCAGCATCAAGCGGCCGCGCTCCGGCGCGCCGCTGGCAGCAAGCTGCCGAATCACCCGGTCATGCGTCGAGCGCTTCCATTCCTTCATGCGCCCCGGCAGCATAATTTCAAGCGCCGCGAGATCGAGGCGCGCCAGCGCGGCGACGGTATCGACAGCTTGCGCCGCGGGCGCGTTGTGCAGCGTCTCGCGCAGATGATTCACAGCCTCGGGACCCAAAGTTTTCAGCCCGCCGAGCAGCAGTTCGGAATCCTCGCGGAACCCGCTGCGGCTAAAGCGTTGCGCCAGTACCGCCGCCGCTTCGCCGGGAATGCGGCGCATGAACGCGGTAAGGCCATTGGGAATGCTGCCGCTCTTGACGGCTTCGTCCACAAATTCCGACAGGCGATTCTCGACTTCGATGCGCGGGCGGATATTCTTGCCGACGGATTTGCGCTCGGTCTCGATGTAATCCACCATTTCGACGGCGCGTTGCATGGCAGTGTAAGAGCGGCGCGTCCCGGCTTCCTGCGCCAGGCGCACAAAAGCCGCGCCAATAAGGCTCTGCAACTCCGGCATTTTCTCTTCGCTGAGTTGCAAGCCGACTTCGCGGATTACCCCGAGGAAGATGCGCTCGTCGCATTCGCCAAAGTGCCCAGCCAGCTCGACGATGCCCATGGCCACCGCACGGCGCGCTTCCGGCTTTTCGCTGCGAATTCCCTTGGCATAATTTTCGAGGATGCCCTCGGCCTGAGCGCGCTCGCCCTTGGCGAGCAGCTCTTCCACCGACTGGCTCACGTTCGCGATGGGAATGCACCAGGCTTCCGGCGAAAGCAGCACTTTCAGCCGGCGGTCCTCCGGCACTTCGGACCAGAACTGCCGCGCCAGAATTTCGGTGTGCGTTTCGAAGCTCACCCCGGCGCGCAGAAGTTTTTCCTCGTGCCTGCCGAGAACTTTGCGCAGGCCGTCGATTTCGCGGCCCATGCTGTCAAGCATCTGCCGCACGGAATCCACTTGCACGTCGCCGCGCTCGTAACTTTCCATGGCAAAGCGAATGGCCACGTGCTCCGCCAGCCGCAGCAATGTGGATTGATCGGCGCCTTCCGCCGGAACTTGTTGCGCGATTCCCGCAAGCGCTTGCGTGAGCGTGAACCGTGCACGCCGCGGCAATGTGGAGACGCGCGACTGGAATGCTGTCGAAGCCGTATCCGCGTCAACATCCGACCCAAGCGACGCGATTTGCGAGAGCATCTTGAGGATGCCCTTCAGCTCGTCTTCTTGTAGGCCGATTAATCCGGCTTCCACCAGAACCGTGCCGCCTCCGGTATTTCGGCCGCCGCGCCGGGCCGGACCACCAGGCAATGAGCTCAATCCCGTGCCGGAACCGAGGCCGGGCCCTCGTCCGGGGCCAAGGCCGGGCCCCAAGCCGGGACCAAGACCGTGATCTTTTCCAGTACCCGAGCCAGTGCCGGACCCGCCTCCCGATCCGCTACCTGATCCAGTGCCAGAGCCGCTTCCCGCGCCGATCGGCCCGCTCCAGCCAGGATTCTCATCCGCGGCGCCAGTGCCGCCGCCAAAGCCGCCGCCTGGACCGCCAGACTCGCCCGTATTTCCAGTGCCGGACTCAAGCCATGACAACCCGAAGCTGGGCGCGCCTGGAACCGCAACACCGTTGCCTTCACCGCCGCCCGGACCGCCACCGCCGTGAAATCCTCCGCCCTCGCCAAAACCGCCGCCATTGCCGCTGCCTTCGCCAAATCCACCAGAACCGCCCGAGCCCGAGCCGCCGGAACCAGAGCCTCCGGAACCGGAGCCTGAACCCGATCCGTCGCCGTAGCCAGAACCGCCGGGGCCGCTCGGCCCGCGCGAACCTTCCGCCGCGGTAATCATTTGCAGCAATTTCTGCGGATCATTGAAAAGCTCGTTGTACTTGCCCGCTTCCATGCCCAGTGTGTGGGCGGCGAGCGTCGCAGCCATGGTGCCCTTGGCCACCGCCGAATCGGCTGGGACGTAGCAGATTTCGTTGATGGTGATTGAAGAGTCGCCTTCGAGCGCCGTCTTCAATTGCTCGGCCAGAGCCGTAGGTTTCGCGCCGACGCCGGTGGGGAAGGCTTTGACCATGCGCGCGAGCGAAGCCTGCGTAACTCGGGGCGAAAAGTGAATGCTGGCGATGCCTGCGGCGGAAAGCAGCCGCGCGAAGCTTTTTTCTGCTGCGGCGGATTCGAGAGCCACGCCGTCGAGTAGGAGCTGTTCGCCGGAGACGGAAAGCAGCAGGCCGGCTTCGTCATCATGGCCCAGGGCAGTCTTCAACTCGGTCCAGGCCGTGGTGTACTGAGCCTTCGTTCGCGGATGGCTGAAATCGTACATCCGCGAGAATTTGAGCAGAATGTTGAGGCT
>JABDFR010000015.1 GCA_013286465.1 Acidobacteriota bacterium
CGGCGACCGCAAACGGGAGGGCCACGGCGGGGATAAGGGGTGATTTGATTTGACGGTGGGAGTCCGCGGTTGAGTCTGGGACTGATTTGGCTGGTCGGTTGTCGGAGCCGGCGGGACGCCAGCGCTACGGAGTTGCTGTACAGGGATTGCCTTATTGCCGAGTTTTTTGCGTTTACATATTCCGATATCGGAATGTAATCTGCGGACGGTGCGTGTGGCAATGGATGGGGGTTTTGGTAGAGAATTGGGCGGGGCGGCCCGGATTACTCTCGGGTCACATGCATCTGGAGGCCTTCGACGATGCTTTCCTTCGATTGGATTGCTCGCGATTTCAAGGTGGCGCTGCGGTCACTGGGGCGGACTAAGGGCCTCGCGATTACGGTGGTACTCACTCTCGCGCTCGGAATTGGGGCCAACGCCGCGATTTTTAGCGTCGTGCGCGGAGTCTTGCTGCGGCCGCTGGTGAATCGCGATGAAGACCGCCTCATTTATATCCGCCAGAGCGCCCATGGAATTGGGATCGCCAACACGGCCATGTCCGTGCCGGAAATTCAGGATTTGGAATCCGGAGTGAAGACGGTTTCAGAGTTTGGAGATTTTTCGCAGACCGGATTCACAATGATTGGGCTCGGGGAGCCGCGCGAGGTGCGCGCCGGAGTCGTTGATGGCTCGTATTTTGACGTGATGGGACTGCGCCCCGTGCTGGGCCGATTGATTGATAAGCATGATGATGGGCCGAATGCTGCCGGCGTGGCCGTGCTCACTTACCGGTTTTGGATGACGGTGATCAAGGGCGATCCCGCAGTGATTGGAAAAAATATCCGGCTGGACTCGGGAGGCTTGGGAGCGCGCCCGGCGACGATTATTGGAGTGCTCGAGCCTTCGGTGCCGTATCCGGCGGACACCGAAATTATCGCGAACGTGGTGACAAGCCCGCATCATTTGTCGGCGACGATGGTGACAGGGCGCGTGCACCGGATGACCGAGCTTTTCGGGCGCTTGGCTCCGGGACAGACTTTGGAATCGGCGCGAGCGGAATTGAATGCAGTGCACGGCGTGATGGTAAAAGCGCACCCGGAAACTTATTCATCATCGGCGGATTTTCGGATCAGCGCGGTAAAGCTGCGGGATCAAGTTACTTCCGGCGCGAAAACCGTTTTGTGGGTGCTGCTCGCGGCTTCAGGGCTGGTCTTTATTATCGCCTGCTCGAATGCGGCGAATTTGATTTTGGCGCGGACGGTGCGGCGCGAGGGCGAACTTTCGGTGCGCGCGGCATTGGGAGCCAGCACCGGATCGCTGCGACGGACATTGCTGGCGGATAGTTTGTTGCTATGCGGCACGGGAGCGGTGCTGGGGGTAGTGATCGCGCGCCCGATGGTGGCGGTTTTGGCGCGTTATGCGTCGCGATTTTCCGTGCGGGCGCTGGATTTGACGGTGGATTCCAGCATGCTTTGGGTTGGCGCAGGGCTGGCGGTGATCGCGTCGGTGCTTTTGGCCTTCGTGCCGCGATTGCCCTCGGCGGAAGGCGCCAATGGATTGAATATGGCCAGCGGCGGCGTGCGCATCACCGGAAGCACTGGCCGGCGTTTGCGAATTTTTGCAGTGGTGCAGATCGCGGCGTCGTTCATGTTGCTGGCCGGCGCGGGGATGTTGCTGAAGACGTTGATGTCGTTGCAGGAGGCGCGCACGGCGTTTGATATGCAGCACGTGCTGGCCTTGAATGTGCCGATCGTTTCTTATGGGCGCACGACCGAACAGATACAGGGTTTTTACCGCGAAGCCCTGCGGCAAATCGCAGCGCTCCCGGGAGTAGATCGCGTGGCGGTGGGAACCGCGGTTCCCTGGCGCGACGCGGGAATTTTTGGGCCGGGATTCCAATATTCGTTTGATGGGCACGTGCGCGGAAGCGGTGAAGAAGATCCGCGAGCGTCGTTTCGTACCGTATCGCCGGGATTTTTTGCGGCAGTCGGCGTTCCGATGATTTCCGGTCGCGATTTCAATGATTCCGATCGCGCGGATACGGAACGCGTCGTGATTGTGAGCCAGAGCCTGGCGCAGGGGATGTTTCCGGGTCAGGATGCGGTGGGGCATCACTTGAGGTGGACCGATCCGGTGATGGCTTTTATTAACGTGGATACCGGGCCGCGGCGGATTGTGGGCGTTTCGGCTGATGCCGACGATGAGAATGTGGTGCCGGGCGCCGCGATGACGATTTATCACCCGTTTGAGCAGGAAATTGGCGGCGGACGATTATTCGTTCATGCGCACGGCGATCCTTATGCTCTGGTGCCCCCGATTACCCGCATCATTCGCGATCTTTCGGCGGATCAACCGGTGGAACACGCGGCCACTCTCGAGGATGTGCGCGCTGAAGTTTTGACGCCCGATCGGCTAAATGCGCTCGTATTCGGCGTGTTTGCAGCAGTGGCGCTGGCAATCGCGGTGATAGGAGTGGCAGGCGTCTTGGTATTTTCGGTGAGCGGACGGACTCGGGAATTTGGGATCCGCTTGGCGCTCGGTGCGCAGCCCCGACATTTGCTAACCAGCGTAATCGCGCAGGGGGCTTTGATGGCTGGCGCTGGAATTTTGGCGGGCGCAGTTTTTGGCTACGTGATTGCCCGCGTGGCAAATAGTTATGTGGTCGGGATGCGCATGCCGGATTTCTGGCCGGTGATTGCGTCGGCGTTTGTGTTGCTGGGCGCGGCGATGGTCGCTTCAGTTTTGCCGGCGGCTCGGGCAGCGCGCATTGATGTGATGTCGGCGTTGCGCGCGGAATGAGCGGGCGCGGAATATAAAATTGCATCCGGTGCCATTCGCCGCCGTACGGATTTACACCGTGGTGTTCTGGATCGCGTTTGGGCTCTGGATAGTCCCAGAGCTGATTGCTTCAGCGCTCAAGCGATCGGCGGATTCCTCGATGCGCCGCGATCGGGGATCGCTGCGCTTGATCTCCTTCCTGTGGTGCGTCGGACTCATCGCGGGCTTTTCCCTTTCCGAATTTCTACCGAGCGCGGCGATTTCGTCTCAGCGGAATTTTCTTTTTTTCGTCGGCGTATGCTTGATGGTTTCAGGGGCGGCGTTTCGCTGGTATTCGGCGGGGCTGCTGGGTAAATATTTTACTTTTGATGTGGCCGTAGAGAGCGGTCACGAGTTGATCGAAGCCGGGCCTTACCGCTATATCCGCCATCCTTCGTATACCGGAGCGCTATTGAGTTTGCTGGGATTTGGATTGGCGCTCGGGAATTGGGCTGGGCTTGCCGCAGCGGTGGGTTGCCTGGGGATTGCTTACGCATATCGCATTCCGGTAGAGGAAGCGGCCCTGGCTTCTGCGCTGGGGGAGAATTACGTGCGTTATAGGAAGCGTACCTGGCGGCTCGTGCCGTTTTTGTTTTAGCGCAAAGTTTCACGAGCATATCGATCGGGGAAAAATGATTACGCGGCGGGAATTCGTCGGTTCCTCTTTGGCCCTCGCCTGTACTTCGCATCTATCGCGGTGGCTGGCAGCAGAGACAGATTCTCTCCTCGTTAACGACGTTCATTCCCAACTGAATCCCACGCGCGTGCTGGGAATTTCGCAGCCGCGAAGCCTGGAGGACGTGCAGAGCATTGTTCGCGCGGCTCGCAAGGTGCGGCATAAAATTTCTATCGCCGGCGGCCGCCACGCGATGGGAGGACAGCAATTTGGCGCGGACACGCAACTGATCGACATCAGAACCTTGAATCGAGTGCTGCATTTGGATCGCGAGACTGGGATTTTGGAGGTGGAATCTGGAATCGAGTGGCCCGAATTGATTGAGGGATATTTAGCGCTGCAGAAAGACGATGTCGCGGGTTGGGGAATTGCCCAGAAGCAGACGGGAGCGGACCGCATTACGATCGCCGGAACGATTGCGGCGAACGCGCACGGCCGCGGGTTGCGGATGCGGCCGTTTATCAGCGATGTGGAATCGTTTGTGCTGGTGGATGCTGCGGGAACGCCGCGGAATTGCAGTCGAACGGAGAATGCCGAATTATTTCGGCTGGTTCACGGAGGATATGGGCTTTTCGGAGTGGTGACTTCGGTTCGGCTGCGGCTGGCGAAACGGACGAAAGTGGAGCGCGTGGTGGAAATTCGGACCGTCGATGGCTTGATCGCTGCGTTCGAAAAACGGATTGCCGGCGGATTTCTCTATGGCGATTTCCAGTTTTCGATCGAGCGCGCTACAGAGGACTTTTTGAACAAGGGCGTTTTCTCGTGTTACCGGCCGGTGCCGGTGGATACTCCGATTCCCGCCGCCGAGAAACAGTTGACCGACGAAAATTGGAGGCAGCTTCTATTTCTGGCGCATGCGGATCCGAAGCAAGCGTTCAAGAAATACTCGGACTACTATCTCTCGACGAATGGGCAGGTGTACTGGTCGGATTTGCATCAATTGAGCATTTATCCGGACAACTACCATCGCGAAATCGATGCCAAGCTGCACGCTCCGTATCCCGCAACCGAGATGATCACGGAAATTGATGTGCCGCGGGCGGCGCTCGTGGATTTTTTGGGCGAGGTGCGCGAAGATTTTCGCAAGAATCAAACCGAATTGATCTATGGGACTGTGCGTTTGATCGAGCGCGATGAGCAGAGTTTCTTGGCTTGGGCCAAGCAGCCTTATGCTTGCACCATTTTTAATTTGCATACGGTGCATAGTCCGGACGGGCTGCGGCGCTCGCAAGAGGCCTTTCGGCGCTTGATCGATATGGCGGCCCGGCGGGGCGGGACTTACTACCTGACTTATCATCGTTGGGCCACGCGGAATCAGGTGGAGAGTTGTTATCCTCAATTTTCGGAATTTTTACGCCAAAAGAAAAAATACGACGCGCACGAGATTTTTCAGAGTGATTGGTACCGGCATTATCGGAGCATGTTTGCCGATCGCCTGTAGCTCGAGTCTCCGCTCCCCAGCTATTCGTACCTTAGGGCTCGGATGGGATCTACCTTCGTGGCCCGGCGGGCCGGGAGGTAGCCGGCTGTTGCGGCTACCGCGGCCAGGATTGCTACTACCGCTGCCAGCGTTAATGGGTCTGTGGCCGAGACGTTGAATAGCATGTGGCTTAGTAGGTGGCTGGCTGCCAAGGCTGCCGGGATGCCCACTGACAGGCCTGTCGCGGCTAAGATAAGCGTTTCTTTCAGGATCATCTGCAGGATGTTTGCGCGCGTAGCACCCAAGGCCACGCGGATGCCGATTTCGTTGGTCCGGCAGCTTACGGAGTAGGAGATCACGCCGAAAATTCCGATGGCCGAGAGGATCAGCGCCATTCCTGCGAAAAGGCTCAGCAACACGGTGCGGAATTTTGGTTGAGCGGCGGAGGCTTCGATTTCTTCCGGGATTTGCGCGATGCCGGTGATGGGGAGATCTTTGTCGATTCTGTGCACTTGCTCGCGGACGGCGTTGGCGACGCTCTCGGGATTCAGCGTGGTCTTGATAACTAGATTGGCGCCCCAGAACGTAGCTTGAGTATAGGGCGCGTACATCATGGGCCCAGGATTTTGGCCCAGCGAAACATCGCGCACGTCCCCCACCACCCCGACGATCTGCCGCGAGACTTCGCCTTCTGGTGGCAGGCCAAAGGTCAGAAATTTCCCGATAGGATTTTGATTGGGGAAATAGGTGCGCGCCAGTTGCTGGTTGATGACGGCCACTCGTGGCGCGGTGTCGCTGTCGCGTTGATCGAAGGGACGGCCGGCCAACAGCGGGATGGCCATCACTTGGAAATATTCCGGGCTGATGGAAACAAAGTCGGCAGTGCGCGAGGTACCGGGGGAAAGCGGGGGATTGCCTTCGATCCCGAAGCCGATGTTTACCTGGCCGTCGGTGATGGGCCGGGGAACCACCACGGCGGAATTTTGCAGCCCTGGTTGGGCTTGAATGTTCGCCAGCAGGGTGGAGGAAAAGGCGGCCCATTCTTTCGACGTGGCGTATTGGCTGATGGGAAGATCGATGTTCGCCTGCAGCGTGTGCTCGGCATCGAAGCCTGGATTTACGGAAATTAGTTTCGAGAAGCTGCGCAGGAACAGCCCCGCGGCTACTAGTAGGACCATCGCCAGCGCGATTTCCGCGGCGGCTAGATAGCTGCGCGCCCGGCGGCGCGTGGCGAGCTCGCCGGAGCGGGCGCCGCCTTCGCGCAAATTCGATTGCAGATTGTAATTCGCGGCGAAGAGAGCCGGGGCTAGGCCAAAGGCGCAACTTGCCAGGACCGCCAGAACAAGCGCAAAGGCCAGAACGAAATTATCCACGCGGATGGCGTTGAGTTGCGGAAAATCGGGCGGCAGTAATGCGCTTAGGGCTTGAACGCCCCAGTACGCGAGACCGATTCCGGCGATGCCGCCGAGAAGGCCGAGCACAGCAGTTTCGGTGAGCAATTGCCGGACTATGCGTTTGCGGCCGGCGCCGAGCGCGGTGCGTACGGCGATTTCGCGCCCGCGCGAGGTCGCGCGCGTAAGAAGCAAGTTCGCTAGATTGGTGCAGGCGATCAGGAGAACCAGACCGACTGCCCCGAAGAGAACGAGCAACGCGGGCTTTACGTTCTCGATCAACATGCTGTGTAGCGGCATCATGTGAATCTGCCAGCCGCGATTTTCGTCGGGAAATTCTGCGGCCAGGCGGGCGCTGATTGTGTCCAGCTCGGTTTGGGCTTGGGCTGGCGAGATGCCGGGCTTTAGCCTGGCCGTAATCCGCAAATAGTGGCCGCCGCGGCGATCCATCCATTGGCCGAACACGGGATCCTGAACCAGCGGAACCCAAAGTTGATTGGGTTGATTGACGTTCGGGAAACGGAAGGCGGCTGGCATCACGCCGACTACTGTGAAAGATCGCTTATCTAGTTCGATGGTGCCGCCCACGATTTTCGGATCGGCATTGAACATGGTACGCCAAAGGTTTTCGCTGAGGATTGTGACGGGGGCGGCGCCGTGTTTGCCGTCTTCGGGATAGAAAATGCGTCCGGCTAAGGGATGTACTTGGAAAAGCGAGAACAATTCGGGCGTGGCGATCGAGGCGTTGACTACCGTGGGCTCGCCGCGGCCGATTAGGGTGAGTTGATGTTGCTGCGTGCCTGCGATTTCGGTGAATGTAGAATTTTGTTGGCGGAGCTCGGTTAAATTCGGATACGACATGCCGGTGAAGGGCACGCCTTCTTGCGGCTCGGTTTCGAAGATCGTGACGAGTTGCGTTGGTTGCGGGTACGGGAGCGGCTTTAGCAGGACGGCATAGACTACGCTGAAGATGGCGGTGTTTGCGCCTATGCCCAGGGCTAGTATGAGAACTGCGATTGCCGTAAAGCCGGGATTTTTTCTTAAGATCCGCATGCCGTAGCGGATATCTTGCAGAAATTGTTCTAGCCAGACAGGATTCCAGATTTCGTGCGTGTCTTCTTTGATTTTGGTTACGTTTCCGAATTTGCGGACGGCCGCGTAGTGCGCTTCTTTGGGAGACATGCCTTTGGCGATGTTGTCTTGGGTTTCGATTTCTATGTGTAGGCGGATGTCTTCGTCGAGGTTGTCCAGCGGGTGATTGCGGGTGTCTTTAGTAGACATTCTAGGTGAGGGTAAGGCCGTTCCCGTAGAATGTCAAGGGGAAGGAGTTCCCCGCGCCCTCGCTCGCTGCGCTAGGGCTTTTGCGTGGGGCGTAGATCGATCTCGCTGATAAAGCTTTGCGGGGCCTGCGTGACGATTGTTGCTACTGCGTGGGCTACGTCCTCGGGTTGCAATAGTTTTGAAGTGTCGCGGCCGGTGTGCGGCGAAAAATCTGTGGCCACGCTGCCTGGGCAGACGGCGCTTACTCTTATGTTGTGGGCGCGCAGATCTTCGGCCATGCAGGTGGTTAGGCCCATCAGGCCCCATTTGGAGGCGCAATAGATTCCGCCTCCGGCAAAGGCATTTTTGCCGGCAAGCGAGCTGATATTCACGACGTGGCCGCGCTTTCTTTCGATCATTCCCGGAACGACGGCGCGGGTTACCAGGAACACCGACTTCAAGTTGGTGTCTAATACCGCATCCCAATCGGCTTCGCTCATCTGATGCGCCGGGCCGAATCGGCCGATACCTGCATTGTTGATCAGTATGTCGATGGGACCGAGCTCGCGATGTGTCCTCTCGACCAGCTTCTGAATCTCATTCGAATGAGTGACGTCTGCCACCATCGTGAGCGAGTCAAAACCATTGCGGCGTAAGTCGGCGCCCGCGGATTCGAGCCGAGCGGCATCGCGTGCGCAAAGGCTGAGGCGCGCCCCGAGTTGCGCAAGCTTGCGCGCAATGGCTAAGCCGATGCCCCGGCTCGCGCCGGTGATCAGCGCGATGTTTCCTTCCAGCGGCTTGCTTGCGGCGTTCGAACTCTCCATTTCCAAAATCTCCCCAGGCGACCTTCGCGGCGCAGTCACCATCTTAGCATCTAGGCGGGAAAGTGACGGGGAGCGCGCCAGGGTTGCGATCCGGTTGCAGAATGCATCGATTAGCCTTGCACGCCCGAAATGCTTTTCCTATAATCCCGTAGCTTTTCTAATCCAACGTCCCTGCAGGGGTCGTAATTCCTTTGGTTCCGACCGCTTGCCTAAATATTAATTTTGTTTGAGGAGGCAGGTAAACAATGAAGCGAAAGCGTATGGCCGCAAGAGGAATTGTGCTGGCGGTGATGCTGTTCCTCGGTTGGCAAGTGAAGCCAGCGGCCGCGCAAGATGCGTCGGCACAGCAGCCAGCTTATACGATCCCGGAATATAACGCCTTCCAGGCGTGCCGCGCGGAAACGAATGGGCAGACGCGGCTGAAATGTCTCGATGACTTCGTGTCGAAATTTCCGAAGTCGACTTTGATGAAGTACATCGATCAGATGTACTGGAGCACCTACAACGAGCTGAAGAATTGGGCGAAAGTGGTGGAGTACTCGGACAAATACATCGCCGAGAGTGATCCGAAGGCCGACGTGCCGGCGCGAGTGCAGGCGTTCTATACGCGCAGCGCGGTATTTGAGTCTGCCTACAACGCGAAAGCGCCGGACGCGAACGATCAACTGGCGAAGGCTAAGGCTGCGGCCCAGGCGGGATTGGACGCGCTCAATAGTCTGCCGAAGCCGGACAATATGAATGACCAGCAGTTTGCGGATCAAAAGAAGCCGGTCGCTGCACTTTTTTACGCCACGATGGGGTTTGCGGAATTGCAATTGAAGGATTATCCGACGGCGGCTACTTCGTTTAAGGCCGCGCTTACCAACGTTCCTACCGATGGCGTGTCGGAATACCGGTTGGGCGTGGCTTATCTGCAGGAGAATCCTCCGCTTTCGATCGAAGGATTCTGGGCATTGGCGCGCTCGATTGCTTTGAAGGCGCCTGGCGACGCGCAGATTAAGGATTATCTGCGGAAGCAATTGGTGCGTTATCAGCAGTCGGGTTGCGATAATCTCATTGATTCGCAGATGAGCGAATTGCTGCAACTCGCCGCTGGCGCGCCGGATCGTCCGGCTACTTATTCGATTCCTAGCTCGACGGATCTCGATAAGGTCCGGCAGGGGCTGAATATTTTGACGGTGTTAAGCGATTTGCAGGCTGGCGGGGACAAGGCCAAGACTACTTGGCTGGCGGTTTGCGGATCGGATTTCCCGGAAGTGGTGGGCAAGGTAATCGATGTCACACCGGGAACGGATACGGTGGAGTTGCACGTTTTCACCGGCGCTACTTCAGATGAGATGGAGAAGGCAACCACCGCGAACATGGACGTAAAGATCGCCGGCCAGCCGGAAGCCAGCCGCTTGCAGAAGGATGACGGCGTCCGCTTCTCAGGCACGCTGAATGGCTACGATCCTTCGCCCTTCATGCTGCACTGGGAAAAAGGCAAGGTAAACGCCGAGGACATTCCGCCGGAAAAGAAGGAAGGCCAGACGCGGAAGCCGCATAAAGTCGCCAAGCCGTCGGGGAATTAAGCAAGTAACGTCGCTGTTTAACTTGGATTGAAAAGGCCGCCGGGAAACCGGCGGCCTTTTTTTTGCCTTTGTAGCGCTGGCGCCCCGGCGGCTCTTACGAGCGCGAGTGCGAGCCTGGGCCGGAATCGTCGGCGGAGCGTAACGCTAAAGACGTCGAGTTGGCTTTGTGGTGTAGTCCGTGCATGCGTGTCGCTGGTGGCGGGATTTGTAATCGTAAGAGCCAGCGGGACGCCAGCGCCACGGGGAGCGCCGGCGCTACTTCGCTCTTCGATGAGCGATCGGGGTAATTTTGTACTCGCCCACTTTGCGGCTCAGTGTATTGCGGTGGATGCCCAGGAATTTTGCCGCGCGCGATTGATTGCCGTTGGCGCGTTCCAGCGCGCGCTTGATGAATTTCTTCTCGAATTCGACGACAGCTTCTTCGAGCAGTATCCCGCGCTCGACCATTTGCCCCACCAGCGTTTCGAGTTGTTCCTTCACGATGGCACGCTCCACGATGACGCTTCGGAGGACTCCCTGCGCGGGCCTGTGATTGCGCGTTGTGTGGTTGGATGCACGTTCATCAATCGAGTGGGCGGCCGGTGATCCGCTCGTAAGCTTCGCGATAGCGCGCGCGCGTGGCTGCCACCACTTCCGCGGGCAGTGCTGGCGCGGGTGGCTGCTTGTTCCAGCCGATGCGCTCGAGATAATCACGCACGTATTGCTTATCGAAAGAGGGTTGCGCGCGCCCGGGCACGTATTCATCGGCGGGCCAGAAGCGCGAGGAATCGGGCGTGAGCGCTTCGTCGATCCAGATCAGTTCCTGGCCGGGACCGAGTCCGAATTCGAATTTCGTGTCGGCAATGATGATGCCGCGGGCGGCGGCGTAGGCGGCGGCGCGTTTGTAGATTTCTATGGATACATCGCGAAGGCGTAGGGCCAACGATTCGCCGATCGTTGTGGCGGCCTCTTCGAAGGAAATATTTTCGTCGTGGCCGGTAGTGGCTTTTGTCGACGGCGTGAAGATCGGCTCGGGGAGTTGCGCCGATTCGGTGAGCCCGGCGGCCAGCGGAATGCCGCAGACTTTGCCGGTCTTCTGATAGTCCTTCCAGCCCGAGCCGCTGAGATATCCCCGCACCACGCACTCGATGGGAATTGGCTCCGTGCGCTTAACCAGCATGGAGCGGCCGGCGAGTTCCGTGGCGTAGGGCGCAAGATCGCCCGTAAAGTCGGTCGCCGTGAGAATGTGATTCGGGACTATGCCGTGCAGCTTCTCGAACCAGAAGACCGAAAGCTGCGTGAGGACTTTGCCTTTGTCCGGGATCGGCGTGGGAATGACCACATCGAAGGCGGAGAGGCGGTCGGTGGCGACGATCAGTAGGTCGTTGCCTACCTCGTAGATATCGCGGACTTTTCCGCGGCCTCGGAGCTTTAGTCCGGCGAACGACGTTTGTGAAATAGCTGCTGCCATTTGTGACGATGCCAAGGTGATTCAATCCTTTCGGGGAGCCGTATTCTAGCGCACGAACAAAAGAAGTCAACGGGGAAGAAAAAAAGAAGGTAGGCGAGGGATTATTTTCTTGGCGAGGTGAATTTTGGCTTGTTGCTGGATGGTTTGAGGACGGCGGCGGAAATTTCAAATTTCAGATTTGAGATTTCAGCTCGCGGAAGGGGCAACGGCAAATACAGATCCCTCACGGCTAAAGCGAGTTCAGGATCGGAGCGGTTTCGCTTTTTGGCTGAGTCAAGGCGATTCGAGTAGGCGGATGGCGCGGAGAAAATCTTCGGCGAGTTTGCCAGATTTTGCGAGTCGCTCGAGTTTTTTGTAGATTTCGGCGTAGTGCGTTTTGTCTTTCTTGCCGACGCCGACGACGGCGACGATTTTCAAGTTCCCGTAGACTCGATAGATCACGCGATAGTTGTGGAAATGGAAGCTGCGGAAATCGGCGAGTGGCCCTGTGAGCGGCTCCGAGCAGGCGATGGGATCCCTGTGAATTGTTTTCTCGAATTCGCGCTTCAGGGCATTGCGGACGTTTTTGGGCAGGGCGCTGACGTCTTCGAGGGCGTCGCTGGTGAATTTTGATGTGTACAACTACTTTGCTCCGAAGGCCTCTGAGAAGGAATGAAGCTTGTTTTTGCGGACGTCTGCATCGAGCGTTTCGGCGGCGGCAAGGATCCGGGAGAAGAGGCGCTTATCGGTGGTGATAGCTAGCGTTTCGATGGCGGCGCGGAGTTTAGCGGCCATGTCGTCGAAGTAGTCGCGGTCTAGGATGATTTTTTCTTCGCCTTCTTGAGGGGCGGAGATGACGAGGACGGTGCGGCCTTTGGCTTTTTTCAGGAGGGAGCTTTGATTTTGGCGCAGTTCGGAGCGGTTGACTTCGATGAATTCAGGTTGCGCGGATGAGCGGGGGGGCATATGGCTCCTTCATGTACATATTTCTGGTGCAGTATGTACATACTTAGAGTACATGAAAGTACGGGTGCGTGTAAAGCGGGCGGCGAGGCAGGTTGTGGCGACGGCGTGCGCAGCAAATAAGTGGCACCCCTACGGGGACACGGAAATCCATCGCGCGCGCTGGCTATGCGGCGTTGGTGGCGGCCCGGGCTTCGGGCTTTTCGGCTTGGGCGGCGGCTTCTTCCCAGCGGACCGAGACCAGCTTGGAGACGCCGGGCTCTTGCATGGTTACGCCGTAGAGGACCGAGCCCATTTCCATGGTTTTGCGGTTGTGGGTTACTACGATGAATTGAGTCTGTGAGCCCATTTCTTGGAGCATTTTGTTGAAGCGGCCTACGTTGGCTTCGTCCAGCGGGGCGTCCACTTCGTCCAGAATGCAGAACGGGCTTGGTTGATAGCGGAAAACCGCGATGAGCAGAGCCAGTGCGGTCAGCGCTTTTTCGCCGCCAGAAAGTAGCAGGATATTTTGCAGACGCTTCCCCGGTGGTTGCGCGACGATGTCGATTCCGGATTCGCCGGAGCTGTCGGGTTCGGTGAGCCGCATTTCGCCGGTGCCGCCGCCGAACAGGGATTGGAAGGCGATGGCGAAGCTCGCGTTGATGGCGGTGTAGGCTTCTTCGAATTTTTGGCGCGAGACTTGATCGAGTTCGCTGATGGCTTGTTGGGTGTTTTGGATCGATTCGACCAGGTCGTCGCGCTCGCGCCGCAGGAAACCGTCGCGCCGCTCGCACTCTTGATATTCCTCGAGGGCCATCATGTTTACGGGGCCCATGGCTTCGACGCGGGCTTTCATTTCGTTGTAATTGGTTTCGGCGGCGATTAATTCTTCGCCGGTCAGGAGGACGGACTCGGTGCCGATCAATTCTTCGGGCTGCGCGTTGAGTTCGGCGACGCAGCTTTGCCGCAAATAATCGCGGTCGGCATCGTTGCGTGCTTTTTCGACTTCGCAATGAGAATGTTTCGCTCGCTGGTCATCCAGCGATTGGCGCTGGCCGCGCAGCGCATCGTCGAGTTGTGCGGCGCGGGTGCGGGCGGTTTCCCATTCGCTTTCGAGCGCGGCCTGTGATTCTTCGATGCGGAATTTTTCGGCGCGCAGGCTTTCGGCCTGGCGCGCGATTTCGGAGCTGCTTTCGTTCAGTTGCGTGCGCTCGAGTTCGAGCGCGATGTGCTGTTCGCGGAATTGCGCGGCGCGCGTTTGGGCTTGCGCGGATTCGGCTTCGATGCGCTGGGCTAGGGATTCGGCGCTGGCCAGGCGCTCGGAAATTGCGGCCAGGGCTTCGCGCTTGCGGGTTAATTCTTCCTGCTGCGTCTGGAGGCTTTGGCGCATCTGCTGGAGGCGATCGGCGGCGGCTGCGGATTCGGATTCGGCCGCGGCGCGGGCTTGTTGTGTGGAAGCGCTGCGTATTTCGGCTTCGACGGCGCGGGTGCGCGTGCCTTCCATTTCGGCGCGCAGTGCGGCTAGTTCGGTGGCGGAGGCGTCGCGCTGCTCGGTTACGCGTTGGAGTTCGGCGCGGGCTTGCGCGAGTTGATGCGTGGCGGCGACTACTTCTTTTTCGGCTTCGACGTGTTGCGCCAGCGTGACGGCCAGCCATTCATCCGCGCGGGTGATTTCCGTTTCGTAATTCGCGATTTCGCCGTGGGCTTTGGAGGCTTCGGCTTCGAGGCGGTTGGCTTCGATTTCTTGCATGCGCAATTCGCGCTTCAGGGCTAGCGGGCCGGCGTCGTCGGGACGTCCGCCGCTGACCATGCGGCCGTGATAGCAGGTGCCATCGAGGCTTAGGAAATGGAATTGAGGGTGGACGCTGGCTAGATTTTCGGCGGTGGCGGATTCTTCTACTAGATACGCGGTTTGTAGCTTGGAGAGAAACTGATTCATGGCCGGGCCGAGCGGCTCGCGGAATTTCACGAGGCGATCGAGACGGGCTAGGACGCCGGGAGTTTCGGGCATGGCGTCGGGAATTTCGCGCGGGGTGAGATTGAGGCTGCTGAGCGAATCGACGAAGAAAGTAGCGCGTCCGCCCATTTCATCGCGCAGCAGGGAGACGCCGGCGCGCGCGGAGTCGAAAGTTTCGACGACGACGTATTCAAGTTCATCGCGGAGAAATTGCTCGATGGCGCCTTCGAATTTTTCTTCGACTTCGGCGTAATCGGCGAGCAGGCCTACGGCGCGGAAGCCTTTCGAGCCGTTGCCATTGGTGGCGAAGAGTTTCTGCACGGCGTCGGCGGAATAGGCGCGCTCTTCGAGAATTTGCGAAAGGGAAGCGCGGCGCGCGCGTGCGGCGGAGAGCGATTCGCGCGTGGTTTCCGAAGAGTGCTGCAATTCCTGGCGGGTGCGGCGGAGATCGGCCAGGCGCGTTTGGGCTTCGCGGGAGGCTTGGCCGAGTTCTTGGGCGCGGGTGATGGCGGTTTGCGCGCGGGAGTCGGTGGAGAGTGCGCGCTCGGATTGAGTGGCGCAATCGGCTTCCATTGTCGCTAGCGCGGAGGCGCGTTGAGATTCCGCGGCGGTTAGGCGGGCTACGGTTTCCTGGTTCTGCAGCGATTCGGCATGGCTGCGGACGGATTCTTCGCTTAGGTGCGCGGCGGTTTGGCGGAGTTCTTCGATGCGGGCTTCGAGGGATTGTTGCTCGGCGGCATCGCGGGTCGCGGAATCAGTGGCTTCGCGCAGGGCGGCTTCGAGCGCGGCGGTGTTGGTGCGCAGCTCGACAACCGATTCCTGATGCGCGGCCATGCGGTTTTGCAGTTCGGAGGATTCGCGCTCGACGTGCTCGATTTCCATGACTACTTTCGCGGCGCGCATTTCGAGTTGGCGCGATTGCTCCTGATTAAAGATGATGCGATTTTCGGCGCGATCGAGATCGAGTGCGGTCTGGCTCAGGATATTTTGGGTGCGGCGCAGCTCGGCTTCGAGTTCGTAATTGCGGGCGCTAAGACGCTCTTGCTCGGTTTCCAGCTCGCGGAGCGAGCGCGTGGCGTCGGCTTCGGCGGCGGCCATTTCTTGCAGCGATTTTTCGAGGCGCTCGGCTTCGTTGTCGAGATGCAGCGCTTTGCTGGCTAGCACGGTGCGCAGGGCGCCGCGCATTTGTTCGCGCAGCTCGGCGTAACGGCGAGCTTTAGATGCCTGGCGTTTTAGCGATGCGAGTTGCTTTTCAACTTCGACGAGGATGTCGTTAACGCGCGACAGATTCAGGCGTGCGCCTTCTAGTTTGGCTTCGGCTAGGCGGCGCTTGGTTTTGTACATGGTGACGCCGGCGGCTTCTTCGATGATGGCGCGGCGATCCATGGGCTTGGAATTCAGGATTTGGCCGATGCGGCCTTGTTCGATGATGGCGTAAGAATCCGGTCCGAGGCCCATGCCCATGAAGACTTCCTGAATGTCGCGGAGGCGGGCGAGGCGGCCGTTCAGAAGGTATTCGCTTTCGCCGGAGCGATAGAGGCGGCGGCCGATTACGACTTCGCCGGGCTTCGGCGCGTGAACTGGTTTGTGCTGCCCGCGCTTTTTGCGGATTTTTCCGGCGATTGATGAATCGGCGGCGGCGCCATCTGCACCGTCGGGAATGCTTGCGTCGGGCACGACTTCGATCTGGCCATCGGCGGCGGCCGGGATTTCTTCGGCACCATCGGGGGCGGTAACGAAGTCCTGGGTGGCCTCGAGCGACGCTCCATCTAGAATTTTTGCGGCGGCTTCGGACAGCTCGGGATCGACCAAAGTAATGATGACTTCCGAGAAGCCCAGCGGCGGGCGCTTGGCGGTGCCATTGAAGATGCAATCGGACATGCGTTCGGCGCGCAGGAGCTTGTGGCTTTGCTCGCCCAGGACCCAGGAAATGGCGTCGACGATGTTCGACTTGCCGCAGCCGTTGGGGCCGACGATGCACGTTATCCCATTGCCACTAAAGGTGATATGGGTTTTTTCGCAGAACGACTTGAAGCCCAGCAAATCGACTTTACGGAGTTTGAGCACGCTTACCCTCGAACTAGATTTGTCTCTCCGCGGGGACGCGAAGAGAGACGGCTATGCCACGTTTTGAGATGGAATCGTACCGAGACAAAAAGAATGGAGGGTCGATGATCCGTGGCCCTGCCGCCTGGCGCGTGCGTATTGGCGGTTACGGGAGAAAAGATAGCACTGGTGGTGGGCCTTGTAAAGCGCAAGTCTAGGGATTGTGGGTGTTGGAAAGTGGCCGGATTGAAATTTGGGCTGGGGCTTTTGTTTCGCCGGAGTGGAGTGCTTCACAGCCAGGAGTGGCTGTGGTACTGGAGCGCGGAATTCGTCCGCGCTCCTTGGAAGTGCGGCTTTTAGGCGCTCTTGATGGCTTTGATAATTACGAGCAGAATTACGGCGCCTATGGTGGCCATGCAGAGTTGGCCTAGCAGACCCCAAGCTGTGAGCCCGAGTAGGCCGAAGACCCAGCCGCCGATGAAGGCGCCGACGATGCCTACGATGATGTCTACGATCAGGCCGAAGCCACGGCCTTTTACTAGAGTGCCGGCTAGCCAGCCGGCGATCGCGCCGATAATTAATGTCCAAAGCAAACCCATTTTGTTCCTCCGATTGAGAATCGCCGTACGCGTGCAGTCTCGAATTCGTTGAAAGATGGCCTGTGTGGTTTCGAGTGGGCGGATTCTATCACCGGATTGGGCGGGCCTGGGTACTTATTGCTTTGCGGCTGCTGAAGGCGGGGCCGAAAGACGGGAGGGCTAAAGAAACCTCCCCTACTGGGTGCGTTTGACTCGCGATTGCCCGCGACGTAGCATCGCGGTTTTGATGGAGGTTGGGATGGCGCATTTGCCACAACGAACTAGCCGGGGGCTTTTGATTTCGCTGGGGCTGCTTGCTTTGGTTTTTGTGCTTACTATTACGCAGTATCGTGTGCCGGCGGCGAAATCTGTGGATGCGCCGGTGGGGGAATTTTCGGCGGGCCGGGCGCGGGAAGTTTTGCAGCAGCTGGTGGGTGATGGAGTGCCGCATCCGGTGGGGAGCGCTGCGGACGGAATTGTGCGCGAGAAGATTGTGCGGATTTTGAGCGAGCTTGGCTATCAGCCGCAGATTCAATCTGGATTTGCTTGCGATGAGTGGGGAGTTTGCGGGGAGGTGAAGAATGTTGTGGCGCGGCTGGATGGATCGGGCGTACCGGGCGCGGTATTAGTTTCAGCGCACTATGACTCGGTGCCGGCTGGGCCTGGGGCTTCGGATGACGGGGCGGGGACTGTGGCTGTGCTTGAGATTGCGCGGGCGCTGAAAAATCATGCGGCGCTGCGGCATCCTGTGATTATTTTGCTGAACGAAGGCGAAGAAGCTGGGTTGTTGGGGGCGAAGGCGTTTGTGGAGGCGCATCCGTGGGCGCGCGAAGTGAAGGCGGCGGTGAATCTGGATAATCGCGGCAGCTCCGGCAGCAGCGAGATGTTTGAAACCGGAGACGCGAATAATTGGGCGGTCCGTGTTTACGATGGGGCGATTTCGCGGCCGATGACGAATTCGATTTCCTACATGGTCTACAAGCTGCTGCCGAACGATACGGATTTCACGCTATACAAGGCCGCGGGATATCAAGGACTAAATTTCGCGTTCATCGGCAGCGTGCAGAACTATCACACGCCGAACGATAATTTTGCGAATGCTGATCCTGGGAGCATTCAAAGCGAGGGTGAGAACGGGTTGGCTTCGGTGCTGGCGCTTGGTGATGAAGTGCTGACGAGTCCGCCGACGGGCGAGGCGGTTTATTTCGATGTTTTTGGGCGCGCGATTGTTTGCTGGAAAGCTGGACGCTCGTTTCTTTTTGCTGTGGGACTTGGAGTGGTATTGCTGATCGAGATTTTCATTGTGATTCGAAAATTTGGGGTGGGTTTCTGGGCGATGGCGCTGGCGAAGGTGGGTTGGCTCTTCGCGATTCTGATTTCGGGTGGATTGGGTTACGCGCTTTTCAAATTGCTGCGGGTGGCGCATCGCTTTCCGCCGGAATCGGCGAATTATTCGTGGGTCGCGCATCCTTTGCCGGCGCAAATCGCATTTTTTGCTTTGGGATTTGTGGGCGTTGGTATCGTGGGGCTGCTGGCGGCGACGCGTGCGGGATTTTGGGGATTCTGGATTGCTAATTGTGCGTTTTTTGGGGCGCTGGGAATTCTTGCGGCGAAGTTTGCGACTGGGGCCAGTTACGTGTTTGTTATTCCGGCGCTAGGCGCGGCTGTTGCGGTGATTCCGGCGTTGCTGGCGAAGGAGGATTCGTCGGGGAATTGGGAATTTGCGGCAATTTTGCCGGGCGTGCTTACGTTCATCGTGTTTGTGCCGCAGCTTTGGCAGCTTTACGAGGCGCTGGGGACCATTTTCTTGCCGGCGGTCTGCGCGCTGTTTGCGCTGGCGCTTGCTTGGATACTTCCGTTGCTGGCGCTCGATACCGCGCGGGAGCGGCGCGCGTTTACGGAGGATTCCATCGGCGTGGCGCTGGTGGCGGCGATCGTGGCGCTTTTCTTGGCGCCTTATTCGGCGGCGTCGCCGCAGCGTGTGGATTTGCAGTATTGGCTGGATGCGGACGCTCATGCGGCGAAGTGGGTTGCTACGCCGGATTCGGGGAAGTTGCCGGCTTCGCTTGCTTCGGCGGGTGGATTCGGCGAGCGGCGTGCGGCTGTGTTTCCTTGGAGTCCGGAGCGGCGATTTTCTGCGGAGGCGCCGGATTTGAAATTGGCTGCGCCGGAATTGACGATTCTTGGGGCGGAGACGATCGGCGGAAAAGTTCGCTATGACGTGAAGCTGGCTTCACCGCGCGGGGCGCCGGAGATGTCCGTGGTGTTTCCGGTTTCGGCGGGGATTACGGCGATCGAAGTGGCTGGGCATGCGTTGGAGGAACCTAGCGGGCGCGTGCTTGAATATCTGCAGAGCGCGGTGCCTGGATGGAGATTTTGCGAGATCCCTACGGTGGACTCGACTGGCGTCGAGATGAAATTTACGGCTGCGAGTGTGGCGCCGGTGGAAGTCTATGTTGGCGACAAGTCGTATACTTTGCCGCCGGAGGGGTTGGCGATTGCGCGGGCGCGGCCTGGCGATGCGATTTCATCGCAGGATGGGGACGTGACGTTGGTGACGCGGCGGGTGAAGATTGAAGCGTCGGTCGGCGTTGGCGGTGCGGTGCGTTGATCACGTTGCGCGGTGCTTGCGGCGTGCATTTTATTGCGGGTTACGCGGGCGGAGCGAGCCCCGCCCCTATGGCGGAAAAATCAGAGACGGAAAGTCAAAGGCGAAAACCCAAAGCCAGAGCGGGCCGGTAGTAAACCCCGGCCCCTACATTGTTTGACTCGCTGTAGCTCACCTGTAAAATGAATCGCTTATGTTGGCGCTGTTTCGCGGCGCCTTTGGGACGGGTATGGGCGAAATTCTGTTGCACAATACGCTTTCTAATCGCAAGGAAGCGCTTCAACCGCTGCATCCGGGTGAAGTGCGCATGTACACCTGCGGGCCTACCGTCTATGATTTTGCTCATATCGGAAATTTTCGGACATTTGTGTTTCAGGATATTTTGCGGCGGTTCTTGATTTCGCGCGGCTACCGGTTGAATCATGTGATGAATTTGACCGACGTGGATGACCGCATCATTCAGAATGCGGCGGCGGCGGGCGTTAGCATTCGCGAATACACAGAGAAGTACGTGAATGCGTTTCTGGAAGACATGGCTGCCTTGAATATCGAGAAGCCGGAAAAAATTGTGCGGGCTACCGACCACATTCCCGACATGGTGGATTTGATTCAGAAATTGCAGGGTAAGACTTACACCTACGACAGCGAAGGCTCGATTTACTATCGCATCTCGAAATTTCCGGAATACGGCAAGCTTTCGAAAATCGATATGAGCGGCATTCAGGCCGGGGCGCGGGTGGATGTGGACCAGTATGAGAAGGCCGACGCGCGCGATTTCGCGCTTTGGAAATCGCCTAAGCCTGGCGAGCATTTCTGGGAAACGCCGATCGGCAAGGGGCGGCCTGGCTGGCATATCGAATGTTCGGCCATGGCTATGAAATATCTGGGCGAGACGCTGGATATTCACACTGGCGGAGTGGATCTCGCGTTTCCGCATCATGAGAATGAAATTGCGCAGAGCGAGGCGGCTACCGGGAAGCCGTTCGTGAAAATTTGGCTGCATGCCGAGCATTTGATGGTAGAAGGCGAGAAGATGTCGAAATCGCTCGGCAATTTTTATACGCTGCGCGATCTTTTCAAGAAGGGCTACAAGCCTTCGACGATTCGGTTTTTGCTGCTTTCCGTGCCCTACCGGCGGCAACTGAATTTCACTGTGGATGGATTGCGGCAGGCTTCGAGTTCGGTCGAGCGGCTTCGGAATTTTGTTTCGCGGCTGGCGAGTGAGAAATTTCCTGTCGGCGAGACTCCGGCAATGGCCGGGTTAGTTCGCGGAGCTGAAGAGGCGTTTGAAAAAGGGCTTGAGGATGATTTGAATACGGCGCAGGCGCTGGCGGCGGTGTTTGATCTGGTGCGCGATGTGAATACGGCGATCGATCGCGGGGATTTCCGGCAGGAGGATGCGCCGGGGGCGCTTGCGGCTTTGCAACGATTCGATCGCGTGCTCGCGGTGCTGACCGATGACGACGACGCGAAATTGCGGGCTCTCGGATTTGGCTCAAAAGAGGCCGGGATGAGCGATGCGGACATCGAAGCGCTAGTGACGGCGCGTCAGGATGCGCGCCGTAAGCGCGATTTCAAACGGGCGGATGAGATCCGCCAACAGCTTGCAGACAATGGTATAATCCTTGAAGATACCCGCGACGGCGGGATTCGTTGGAAACGCAAGTGAACTCCTACATACACAAACCGCAACCGTTGCACAGTTTGCCCTCGAGCGAACGCCCCGGTCTATTTAGCGTCGATTAGTTCCTCTCAAACCTGAATCAGCAACCACCCATCTGCGTGGGCGGTGGCCCGTTTGCGCGTTTGGAAAAATCCATTTGGGAGGAAATCATGGCGGAAACACACGTTTTGGAAAAGAATTTGCCGCATTTGGTGACGGCGCTGCCGGGACCGAATGCGAAGAAGTTGGTTGAGGCGGACGATAAAGTAATTTCGCCGTCGTATACGCGCGATTATCCGCTGGTGGCTAAACGCGGGCGCGGCGCGATGATCGAGGATGTTGACGGGAATACGTTTCTCGATTTTGCGGCGGGGATCGCCGTGGTCGCCACCGGGCATTGCCATCCTGAAGTTGTCGCGGCGATTCAGAAGCAGGCTGCTGAGTTGATTCACATGTCGGGGACGGATTTTTATTATCCGTCGCTGGTGGAATTGGCGCAGCGGCTTGCGGCGATTGCGCCAGGAAAATCACCGAAGCGCGTTTATTTCGGGAATTCGGGCGCGGAGGCGATTGAAGCGGCCATCAAGCTGGCGAAATATCACACCAAGCGCGACAAGTTGATTGCGTTTCACGGCGCGTTTCACGGGCGCACGATGGGCGCACTTTCGTTGACCGCGAGCCGCGCTGTGCAACGCAAGGGATTTGGCACTTTGCTTTCGGGCGTTTTTCATACTCCGTATCCGGACACTTACCGCGGGACTTATGGCGTGCGGCCGGATCATGCTTCGGCGGATTGCTTGAGTTATTTACAGAATGAATTGTTCCGCCGGCGCGTTGATCCTGAGGAAGTGGCGGGAATTTTTATTGAGCCGATTCAGGGTGAGGGCGGTTACTTGCCGGCGCCGCCGGAATTTTTGCAGGGTTTGCGGAAAATCTGCACCGAACACGGAATCATGATGGTAGCGGACGAAGTGCAATCGGGAATGGGCCGCACGGGTAAATGGTGGGCGATTGACTATGCGGGAGTCGAGCCGGACATCATTTGTACCGCAAAGGGAATTGCTTCAGGGATGCCGCTTAGCGCGATGATTGCGCGGGCGGACGTGATGGACTGGACGCGAGGAGCCCACGCTTCGACTTTCGGTGGGAATCCGGTGTGTATCGCGGCTTCGCTCGCCACGCTCGATTTGCTCGAGTCGAAATATATTGCCAACGCTAAGCGCATGGGCGAGTACATCATGAAGCGTACGGCGGACTGGAGCCAACGGCATAAGATTGTTGGCGAGGTTCGCGGGCGAGGACTGATGATCGGCATTGAATTCGTGCGCGATCAGAAGACGAAGGAAAAAGCGCCGGATTTGCGGAATCGCATCGTGGAGGAGGCGTTTCTTAAGGGGCTTTTGGTTTTGGGATCCGGCGATACTACGCTGCGGCTTTGCCCGCCTTTGTTGATTGATGAAGCTCAGGCGGATTTCGCGTTGAAGACGTTGGAGGGGATTATCAGCGAGATCGAACGCGTTTTGTAACGCTGGCGATTCCTGGGTGTTTCGAGGGGACAGGCAATCTTGCCTGTCCCTTTTTCATTTGGTGGACGTCTCCGTAGTTGCCGCTCGCTGTGGTCGCGTCGCAACCTGCTAGAATACCGCCGCACGTTGGAGTAGCAGGCTGTCTGACGGCATTTTGCGCTAGGCCCGCGGCGGGCGCAGCAAGCCAGCGCCCTACGCAGGCCAAGAGAAATTCAAACGCACCGGCGAAGGCAACGGTTGAGCGGAATTGTTTTGTGAAATTGGAGGGGTGATTGGCGCAGGTTCTGGATGTTGGTTGCGGGCCTTCGAAATATCCGGGCGCGATTGGCGTGGATATGAATGCGCGGACTGCGGCTGACGTGATTTGCCATCTGGATCGCGGGCGGTTGCCGTTCGAAGATAATTCGTTTGATGAAATTCGCGCGGTGCATTTGATCGAACATGTGGAGGACGTGATTGCCACGATGGAGGAGTTGCATCGCGTGGCGCGGGCGGGCGGAACGATTTTTATTGTCACGCCGCATTACACGGACCTTGCTTCTTATACGGACCCTACGCATCGGCGGCATCTGAGCACGGAATCTTTTCATTATTTCTATGCTGGGGGGTTACACGGCGAGGAGATGTGGTACACGCGGGCGCGCCTTCGGGAATTGCGCATGCACATCAAGCTTTTGCGCTTGTGGCGGCTGCTGGGTTTTGAGTTTCTGGTAAATCACGCGCGCTGGTTCCGGCGGTTTTGGGAGTATTACCTGAGTTTTGTGATTCGCGGGAAAGTGATGGAATTTACTTTTGAGGTGGTGAAGTAGAGATGGCGATCGTCTCGCGGGTGATGTTTGGGCTGGTTAATTTCGCGGCGCGCAAGGGAATCAGCGACGCGGGATCTGCGGCCGCTCCCGGCGCTAGCATCAAAATGCGGGCGCATCGTACCGGTGTGCGCGGTGAGACTTTTGCGTATTGGTATTTGCGGCGGCATGGCTATGTTTTCGTGGCGCGCAATTACAAAGTGCCGGGAATGAAAGGCGAGATCGATCTGATCGGCTACGATGGCGAGATTTTGGCGTTCGTCGAGGTGAAGACGCGTTCCTGCGACAGCGCGGATGCGGGACTGCCGGAAGATGCCGTCAACAAAACGAAGCGGCATGTGATTTCGAGAATGGCGCGGGCTTTTTTGCGGAACACGCGAACGCATCGCGAGATCTATCGCTTCGATATATTGGCCATCGAATCGCGTCGGGGCTCGCGGCCCGTGGTGCGTTTGCACAAAGATGCGTTTGCCGAGCAGCATTGAGAAGTGAAAGGGGAGAATCTACAGGGCACATTTCGCTTGCCCAGAGCAGAAAAGCTTGCCCCGCGTAGTAATATTAGCGTTTCGTCCGCATCCGGTTTCAGAGTCCGTGCGCGTCCAGCCGCGCGATGCGACGAGCCGTTTAGCCCGAGAGGGAGGACGTATTGCCTGAGCTGCGCAAAGATCCGATTACCGGCCGCTGGGTAATCATCTCCACTGAACGCGGAAAGCGTCCGAGCGATTTCGTGCGCGAGAGCGTGGAGATCAAAAACAAGGGAGTCTGCCCGTTTTGTCCCGGCAACGAAGGGAAGACGCCGCCAGAGATTCTAGCTTACGGGCGCAATGGCTCGGGGCGCGACACGCCTGGCTGGACCGTGCGCGTGGTGCCGAATAAATTTCCTGCGCTGGGGATCGAAGGCGGATTGGATCGCGAAGGCGAAGGACTTTTCGATCGCATGAATGGCGTGGGGGCGCATGAAGTGATCGTCGAAACGCCGGATCATAATTTGACGATGGCCACCATGCCGGATAAGGCTGTCGAAGAAACTCTATGGGCGTACCGCGATCGCATGGTGGATTTGAAGAATGACCGGCGCTTCCGTTACGTGCTGCTATTCAAAAATCACGGCGAGCCGGCGGGGGCTTCGCTCGAGCACACTCACTCGCAGTTGATCGCGCTGCCAATTGTTCCGAAGCGGGTGCGCGAGGAAGTGGACAATTCTAAGCGCTATTACGACGAGAAAGAGCGCTGCATTTTTTGCGACATGATCCGCCAGGAAATTGAAACGGAAAAGCGCGTGATCATGGAGAACGATCAATTTATCGCGCTGGCTCCGTATGCGCCGCGTTTTCCATTCGAGACTTGGATTCTGCCGCGGCAACACAGTTCTGCGTTTGAGAATATGGCCAGCCCGCTTTATGGCGGATTAGCGCGACTGCTCCGAGAATTTCTGGGCCGGCTGGACGCGGTGCTGGCGAAGCCCTCTTACAATTACGTCGTGCACACTTCGCCGATCGGCGAGGAAATGAACGACCACTATCATTGGCATATTGAAATGATGCCGAAGCTGACCAAGGTGGCCGGCTTCGAATGGGGCACGGGCTTCTACATCAACCCTACGCCACCGGAAGAAGCCGCGCGATTTTTGCGGGAAGCCGCAGTGGAGACCAAGAGGTAGACGAGTTCGTTGGCCGGGACCTTCGCGCTGAAAATCTCAACTGCCCACTGAAGTCTTTGCGATTTTCTTCAAATCGAATTTGTCTTCGCGCGACTGGCTTGCCGCTCTTTTTCTGAGCATCTGGAATGCCGCGTCGTAGATCTGCTCGACGGCGGCACGGCGATAGTCCCAGCGTTCGTCGGGTCCGGGGCGATAGACGGCCATGGTCGCGTTTGCCTCGAAGAGTAAGACTTCGCCGCTGGCGTTCAGTCCGAAATCGATTCCGCCGTAATCGAGTCGCAATGTTCTCTGGATTTCTTCGAGTGCTGCCATGGCGCGGGAGCCGAGTATGGCTGGCATGTTCTCCAGAAACGCGGCGTCTTCGGCACGATGTTCGGGGTAGCCGGCCATCTCGGCGCTGAAATAATGGATTTTCCAGTGGCTCGAAATCGCCGCGTGGACTGGATAGAGATGGCCGCCGATCATCATCACGCGATACTTGCGGGTTTTTCCGTCGGTGCCGCGCGCATCGAGAAATTGGATCACGGTTAGATCTCCCCCCGGAAGTTCCGCAAGTGCTGCATGCAAATCATCGGGATTTTCGACTCGAAGAAAATTCTCTCCGCCGTGAAAGCCCGGGGTGCGCAGTAACAGCGGAAATTCAAAGCCCTGGCTGTTCAACGTGGCGGCGGCGTCGGGGCGCGCCAGCAACTCACGCGATAGCAGGATGGTACGCGGAGTGATCACACCGGCCACGGAAGATAGGCGCTGCGCAATTTCGCATCGCCCGGTCGCTCGCACGGCGCATGGTGGGTTCACGATGGGCGCCGAACTGAGCGCGGCGATCGACTCGGCTGCTTTCAAGGCGGCGGCGGCCAAATCAAAATCGCCGATACTGTTGACGAGCAGGTCGTGCGGCGGCAGTGGACTTTTTGGATCGTAGAAATCCGCTATGACCACATGGGTTTGAAACACGCAATCGTCGAGGAGTTTATCGAGCGCCGTGTTGCCGCCCCTGGAGCAGACGAGCAGGACGACCGGAACCGCTTGCGAATTCCCGCGATAGAGAACCGGGAACAGGTTTTTCTGGCCGAAGGATTTTCGGCGATGATGCGCCGCGGCTTCTGAATCGCCGAGACGCGCGAGCGCGTAGGACATTCCGGCATGCGCCTGCGTGCACGTGGGATCGATTCGAAGCGCGGCTTCGTATTGCTCACGCGCTGCCGCCGAATCGCCGCGCTCGAGCAGCGTGGCGCCCAGGTTCACGCGGCTGACGAGATCGCCGGGATGATGCTTCACTGCTTCGGTGTAAACCGTTTGGGCCGCGCTGGCATACCCCGTTGCGGCGAGCAGCCGACCGAGGCCGATGAGATTCAGGCGATGCATGGGATCGAGCTCGTGAACCTTCAGATGGTCGCTTCTTGCTTCGACGTTTCGCCCCAAGAGCGCGAGCAGCAGGGCGCGCTCTACGCGCAGAGCAACTTCGACGTTGCGTTGCTTAATGCCGATGGCCTCGAGTTGCGTATCCAGCGACTGTTTGGCTACCACGTCGACCGACGAATCGCGCGCGCGTAAGCCGGCTTCGATGGACTCTTGCTTCGTTCTAAGCGCTTCGAGAGTTGCGAGCTGCTCGTCGAGTTCGCGCAGTCGCGCTTCCCACGCGAGCCGGGGTTGCTGGTTGGCTTCGGGATTTTTTTCGACTGCGGGAGCGGGACGCCGTGCGCGGCCAGCGGCCAAAGTTGCATCGATCAATTTATCGATGTCGGTGGAATTCGTGCGATGGTTCACGATGGCGGCGCGAATCGCCACGCGGCCGTCGAGGAGCGTTGTGGAGGGCGCGACGGCGCCGGACTCTTGCAGCTCAATGACGATCTCACGATTAAGCTGGTTGGAAATCTCATCGGTCACCGGCTGCCCGGAAATTTCGAGGCGGTAGCGGAAGCAGACGATGTTTAGCTCGACGGGCGCGAGCAGCTCCAGTTCTGACGATGCGACGACGCGGCTTTCCAGATAGCGCGCTAGTTCGCAGGTGCGGCTGATGGCTTCGCCGATCGCCGTCGTGCCGAAAACTTTCAGCGTGACCCAGGTTTTCAGTGCGCGAAAGCTGCGCGAGAGATCGGGTCCCAAGTCGCAGGGCCAGGGCGAGCCGGCGGACATGCCGCGTTCTTCGCGTAAGAGGTAGGCGCTGGAGGAGGCGAAGGCTTGCTGATGCAGCGCGCCGTCGCGTACGAGGATGAAGCCGGCATCGTAGGGCACTTGCGCCCACTTGTGAAAATCGAATGCCAGGGAATCGGCGCGTTCGATGCCCGCGAGTTTCGGAGCGAGGTCTGGTGCGAGTTTGGCGAGCGCGCCAAAGGCTCCATCCACGTGAAACCAAATATTCTCGCGCCTGCAGAGATCTGCGATAGCGCAGAGATCGTCGATCGCACCGATGTCAACCGTTCCTGCGTTGGCGATCACTAGAAATGGCGTCAGGCCCGCGTTGCGATCGATCTGAATGGATTTTCCCAGTCCTTGCGGATCGATTCGGTGATGATCGTCCGTTGGGATCAGCCGGAGCGCATCGCTGCCGATCCCAGAAATATCCATGGCTTTAGCGATGCAGCTATGTGCGGCGGTCGAGGCGTACGCGGTCAGGCCTTTCGTATCCCCCGCAACACCGCGGCGGCGCACTTCACATCCGAGGATTGCATCGCGGGCGACGATCACGCCGATCAAGTTGGCCATCGACGTACCGGTAACAAATAATCCCGTAGCGCTTTCCGGAAAGCCGAAGATCTCGCGCGTCCACTGAGTTACTTGGCGCTCGACTTCGAGCGGAATCTGATCGCGTCCTCCGACGTTGGCATTCAGCCCCGCCGCGAGCATTTCCGCCAGCATGCCTACCGGCGTGCCGCCTCCGTGCACCCAGCCCATGAATCCGGGATGGGCATTCCCAACGGTGTAGGGCAGGATATCGCGGACGAACTCGCCGTACACCGCGGCGAGATCCGCCGCCTCGGCTGGAACTGCGGTGCGAAATTGCGCGCGCACTTGTTTGGGAATGGGTTGCCATACGGGACGGTTGCGTATGTTTTGGACGTAATCGAGCATGTCGTCCAGCATGCGGTGCGAGACCGTGCGGAAAGTCCCCCAATCTGAAGGGTCGAGAGTGCGATTTTTGGCCGCTTGGCTGCCCATCGTTGGATCTTCGGTGTCGTTTTTGCGAGCCATCTGAACGGCCGCATGCGGACGCAATTAGTTCGGCGGTCCGTGGGGATAAATTGCAATCTAGGTACCAAGTAGCGTGATAGCGAAGCTCCAAGAGGCGTAGATGGCTGAATTCCCGCGGGTGTCCGCGGTTGAAAAGGGCGAATCGGCTCGCAATCTTTAGAAATTTCTAATGTACGGGGTTCGCGGTCAATGGCGGTTCGTTATTCGAAGCGGCGGCGCCAGTGCAATTCGAACGCGAGTACCCGCAACTTGAGATTTCACTCCGCTGGCGCCCATGGCTGGTCACGTATTAGTGGCAGCCGTTATCAATTAAGCTAAGTCTCCGCTTCTAATATTTGAACGCGCCAAGTCCGCCCGCCATTCTTGATTCATGATCTGCCGCGCTTGTGGAACCACATGCCAGGATCGCGAACGATTGTGCCCCAAGTGCGGACTGACGCTGGAGCCGAGTCGGGAACATCGCCCGATCATAATGGGGCTGCTAACCGTGTCAGCGCTAATAATCGCAACCGCGGTGCTCGGAATATTCTGGGGAATCAGCAAACTGAAGGATGCCGGACTGTGGCCTCTTGTGCCCACGCTCGCCGGAATCGCTATGCCAGCTTGCCAAAATGCATTTGCAATCGCGCAAAATTCGCCCGATGTGCGAGCGGTGCTTGGCGAACCGATGCGCGAAAGTGGCGCGCCGGCGGGAACTGCGAACCGCACTCGAGGTGCAGCCTTCGCGGAGTGGACGGACGAACTCGCTGGACCAAAAGGGACCGGGCATCTCTGCGCGGTGGCGAATCGCGTCGGCGAACGGTGGAGTTATTCGCGGCTCGAGTTTTTTCCCTCAGGCGGCGGCCCGGCAATCGATCTCACGCCCGCGCCTGAACTCGCGACGCCACTCGCTTTGACTGATGCAAAGGTCTATCTCGTCCCTCTCGATTTGCCGGCGGATTATTCTCTCGATTGGGCGCCGGCGTATTACAAGGCGAAACTCGGAATCGATGTGAAGGTGCTGCCAGCAATCCCGGTGGATGATTGGGTGACCGACGCGTCGAGAAAGCAGGCCGTTGCTGAAAGATTGACGCAACTGATGGAACGAACCGAAAAGGAAATCGCCCGCGAGCCGGCGACGATACTACTAGGCGTCACTCAGCGCGATATATATATCGGCAGCGTGAATTGGCGCTACGCAGTGAATTATCGCGCGGGCGGCGGCGCGGGCGTGATCTCGATGGCGCGAGTGAAACCGGTACTGGCGAATGCGGACGAAGCTCGGGTTTTGCTGGGATCGCGGCTGCAAAAGTTACTCACCAAGAATATTCTTCTGCTTGCCTTTCATCTTCCGCTCAGCGGAGACCCCGGGAGCATTCTCTTCTCCAGCAGCTGGGCGCCAGACCTGGATCTCATGAGCGAGGATATTGTCGGAGGTACCGGCAAGTGGGCATCGAACGGCGAAGAACCTTTTGTTACGGTGGGAGCCGCTGCCGGGCATCGCGAAAATTGGGGCGTCTACAGCGTGATGAAACCACCGGCTGATACTTCGTCGGAAGTTTTTGAGACTGATATTCAAAACGGAATATTTGTTCAGCGCCGCACGGATTTTTTTCTCGATGGTCCGCGCCCGTTTCAATTCGTCCGGGTCTTTCGGACGAAAGATGATGCGTCCCGGGAATTCGGAGTGGGCGCGAGTGATTCGCTGGATATTTTTCTTGCCGGACAGTTCGGTCGCTGGACCGACCTGTTCGACGAAGCCGGAAGCCGGATTCATTTCGTGAGAGATCCGCGCAGATTCGAAAAGATCGAGCAGGTCTACACTACTGAGGCGGGAACGAGTGTGTTCTTCAATCCTTGGCTCGAATTTACCGCGAACATCTGGCAACTGCGAACCAGCGACGGCTGGTCTTATACACTTCCGTGCCGCGACGATTGGAAGGGAACAAAAGTTGCCGTTCTCACCGGCTATTCCGATCCCGAGGGCGGCCGGTACGCCATGACACGCAGCTCGACGGGTGATCTCTTGAGTATCACCACGCCTTCTGGATATTCGCTGACGTTTCAGCGCGATTCTGCGGGGCGGATCCAAAAAATTACCGATTCTCGACGGCGGTCGGTGGAATATTCTTACGACAAGCTGGGCAGGCTGGTTCGATTTGCGGATTCGGGCGGGAATGCGGAAACATATGCGTACGACGGCGCGAATCACATGATTTTGATTTTGGATGGGGCCGGGCGGCAGATTTTGAAGAACGAATACGACCATGACGACGTCTATCGGCAGACTTTGGCGGACGGCCGCGTGCTGCAATATAGTTATCTGAATCGGATGGATAAATCGCTGTCTCAGTGCAGATTCACCGATCCGAACGGATTCGTTACCACGTTCAATTTCAGTGGCGGCAGGGTTCAGCAATCTCTGCCCATGGCTCCTACGCGGTAATTCAGATTCTTGTTATCGATCTCGATCTGTGTCGACGTCCCAAAAAGGGCTTGGTTGGAGTTTTCCTGAGCGGGATGCTATCTTGATTTGCAATCCACTTTCATAATTTTGGAGGTCGTTGTCATGACATGGGGTAAGCGGCGGGCGCTTGTCATTATTTTGGTGATTGTTGCTTTGGTGGTGGTTGTGATTGTGGCGTCGCAGCCGGCGCGGGTGCCTTCGAATTCGGTTTTGCTGCTGGAAATTAGCGGCGAGATCAATGAGCAGCGGGCTGTCGATTTTTTCTCGGCGATTGGCGGGGAATTTATTCCCGTGCAGCATGATTTTATCGATGCGCTGGATACGGCGAAGAGCGATCCGCATATCGAGGCGCTGGTCGTCAAAATCGGGCCGCTGGAGACTGGTTGGGCCAAGCTCGAGGAAATTCACTCGCACCTGCTGGCGTTTCGGGCAAGCGGAAAGCCGAGTGTTTGCTATCTGGGTGGGGATGGCATCGGAAATCTGGAATATTACATTGCCAGCGCTTGCGACAAGATTTGGTTGGTGCCTACTGCGCCGGTTTCGATTCATGGAATGATGGCGCAAGCGGTTTTCTTGCGCGGCATGTTCGATAAATTGAAAATTTATCCGGACTACTATCACATTGCGGAGTACAAGACTGCTTCGAATCAGCTTACGGAGAAAAAATTCACGCCGGCGCACCGCGAGGAAGTGGATTCGCTGCTGCATGGCATCTACAACCAGTATCTGACTGAAGTTTCGAAGGCGCGGAACATGGATCGGGCAGAATTTGAGAAATTGGTGAATGCTGGGCCGCTTTCTGCGGATGATGCGCTGGCGGGGAAGCTTGTGGATCGGTTGGCGTATTGGGACCAGGTGCAGGATTTCGCGAAGGAGAAAACGAAAGATTGGAATCCGGTGAAATTAGGGCGGTATCGCGGGCGGATTAAGAATGACGGCTCGACGCGCATTGCGGTTGTGCACGCTACCGGCCTGATCGTTTCCGGGGAATCTGGAAACGCGCCTGGTGGCGGGGCCATCATGGGCAGCGAGACGGTTGCGGCGGATTTGCGGCGTGCACGGGAAGATTCGAGCATCAAGGCTATCGTGTTGCGCGTCGATTCAGGCGGCGGATCGGCAGTGGCCAGCGAAGTGATCCGGCGCGAAGTGGTTTTGGCGAAGGCCGTGAAGCCGGTGGTGGTGTCGATGTCGGATGTGGCGGCGTCGGGCGGCTATTGGATCGCGATGTCGGCGAATAAAATTGTGGCCGATCCGGATACGATCACCGCCTCGATCGGAGTGCTTGGCGGGAAGTTTAATGTTTCGGGACTTTACGAGATGCTTGGCCTGAGCACCGATTCCATCGCCACCAGCGACAACGCCACGATTTATTCCGCGCAGCAGAATTTCACGCCTGCGCAGCAGAAACTGATCCAGAAATCGCTGCAGGACGTCTACACCAGTTTCACGAAAGGCGTGGCGGAAGGCCGCGGCATGTCGGTGGAAGCGGTGGACAAGATCGGCAAGGGCCGCGTGTGGACCGGGGCGCAGGGCAAGGATCTTGGATTAGTCGATGAACTCGGCGATCTGAACCGGGCTGTGGAAGTGGCGAAGCAGTTGGCGAAAATTCCGGCGGATGAGCGCGTGCGTATTGTGCGCTTTCCCGAAGAGAAAACTTTTCTGCAGATGTGGATCGAGAAGCGGAATGACGACGATTCGGCGCGCTTTTCGTCGATCGAAGCGGCTGTCGAGCGCTTGACCGGAGCCGGGGCATACAACACGCCGCAGGCGCGCGTGCCGTTCGATCTGCAGATTCGCTGAGCGCCGGGCACGCGATCGCGGCGGCATTCAGAAACGTCCGCCGCGGTTTCCAATAGTTCGCGGCTCGCGGCATCCGTTATACTGATGGGCACGGCGCGGTACCCAAGAGGCCCAAGGGAGAGGTCTGCAAAACCTCCATTCGTGGGTTCGAATCCCACCCGCGCCTCCAAAATCTCCTCACCAAGAATGCGACCTATGACCTCACTTTGGCGTTCCGTTGTTGTTGTCCTCGCGCTTACTTTGGGAAGTTCGCCCGCGTTCGCGCAGGGCAAGCCTGGCGAGTCGGATATTCCCTCTGAATTTAAGGCGCCGACTGCTGATTACGATTACACCAAACGCGTTGAGATGATTCCGATGCGCGATGGCGTCAAGTTGTATACGGTGATCGTGATTCCCAAAGGCGCGACGCACGCACCCATTCTTTTGACGCGCACGCCTTACAACGCCAAAAAACGCGCCAGCCGCTCGGAATCGCCCTACATGATTAATGAGCTTGGGATGAGCGATGAAGTGTTTGTGAAGGCCGGGTACATCCGCGTTTACCAGGATGTGCGCGGAAAATATGGCTCGGAGGGCGCTTATATCATGGTGCCGCCTCCGATCGGCCCGCTGAATTCGAGCGGAATCGACGATACCACCGACGCGTACGACACCATCGACTGGCTGGTGAAAAATGTGCGCGAGTCGAATGGCAAAGTGGGAATGATCGGCTCCTCGTACGAGGGATTTACCGTGGTGATGGCGCTGATCCATCCGCATCCGGCGCTGAAAGTGACGGCGCCTGAAAGCCCGATGGTGGATGGTTGGATGGGTGATGACTGGTTCCACTACGGCGCGTTTCGCCAAAATAATCTCGACTACATCGCGGAGCAAACCGCGGAGCAGGGTGAGGGAAAAGTCATAGCCCGCGAAGGCCGCGACGATTACACGAACTATCTCGCAAAGGGATCGGCCGGTGATTTTGCGCGCGCGGGCGGATTGGATCAACTGCCTTTCTGGGGGCGCATGGAGGCGCATCCGGCTTACGATGCGTTTTGGCAGGGGCAGGCGCTCGACAAAATCATGGCGTCGTTGCCGCTGACCGTTCCGGTGATGTGGCTGCAGGGTCTGTGGGACCAGGAAGATATGTGGGGTGGCATCCATTCTTATGCGGCCGTCGAACCGAAGGACACTGGTAACGACAAAAACTTTTTGGTGATGGGTCCGTGGCGGCACAGCCAGGTGAACTCCACTGGATTTTCACTTGGGCCGCTCCTTTGGGACGGCGACACGACGCTGCAATTCCGCCGCGATGTCTTGCTGCCATTTTTCAATCAATATCTGTTGGATGGCGCGCCGAAGGCTGAGACTCCGCCGGTGCTGATTTACAACACTGGCGAGAATCATTGGGACCGCTTCAAATCCTGGCCGTTGAGCTGCGAGCAGGGTTGCGCCAGCAAATCGCGGCCGATTTATCTGCGGGCGAATGGAAGTTTGTCATTCGATGGTCCGGATGCTGCCGCACCGAAATACGATGAGTACGTTTCCGATCCATCGAAGCCTGTGCCGTATCTGCCGAGGCCGGTTGTTGAAGACGACGACGATGCATGGCGGCGCTGGCTAGTGGGCGATCAGCGATTTGTCGATGGCCGTCCTGATGTGCTCACGTTCGAGACCGAGCCTCTCACCGCGCCACTGCGCGTGAGCGGCGCGCCGGAAGTGAATCTGTACGCGTCGACCAGCGGGACTGACAGCGATTGGGCGGTGAAGTTGATCGACGTCTACCCTGGCACCGTGGCTTCGCAACCGGGAATGGGCGGATATGAGCTAGCCATCTCGTTGGATATTTTCCGCGGACGCTACCGCACGAGCTTCGAGCATCCTGAGGCGATCACTGCGAATGAACCGTTGCTCTACCGGTTTGCGATTCCGACGGTGAACCATGTTTTCCTGCCCGGACATCGGATTATGATCCAGGTGCAATCAACCCTGTTTCCTCTGTATGACCGCAACCCGCAAAAGTTCGTGCCGAATATTTTTGACGCGAAGCCGGCGGACTACCAGAAAGCGACGCAGCGGATTTGGCACGCTCCGGGAGATGCCAGTTTTATTTCCTTGCCGGTTGTGCCTTAGGCATTAAATTAAGCAAATCGCGGAGGGGCCGGATGGCTCGGTTTTTGTTCACCATGATGCCGGCGAACGATCTCGGTTTGCCGACGCGCCTCGTGCCCATCGCGCGAGTACTGGCGGATCGCGGGCATGAAGTTGCCGTGTTCAATCCCGCGCCGGCGCCCGCGAAA
Organism: Acidobacteriota bacterium; assembly: GCA_013286465.1. Classification (GTDB taxonomy): domain Bacteria; phylum Acidobacteriota; class Terriglobia; order Acidiferrales; family UBA7541; genus Palsa-147. The sequence continues at coordinate 34,871 of JABDFR010000015.1, forward strand.
CTGATTGAGGATGCGGGACTGAAAAATCTTCCGATGCCGGCGCGCCCTATGCCGGATTTTCCGATGGACCTTGCGCAAGTAAGCTTGGCCTGGGACGTCGAAGAAATGTTCGCCGCTGCTTTCGGCGACGAGCGATCCGCAAGCGAGGCAACGGCCGCCCATGTTGATCTGGTGCGGGATTTTGCGCCCGACGTTGTAATCGATTCATTCGGGCTATTTTCCTGTCTGGCCGCGCGCATTCTGAAAGTGCCGCTGGTAAGTGTGCTGCAAGGCAATTTTCATCCGTCTAGCGATGGCTTTCTCTGGTGGAAAGGCGCGCGGCCGGCGAAATTGCCGAGCGCGGCGCCGGCAATCAACAAAGTTGCGGCGGAGTACGGGCTGGCGCCGGTAGCTCGCACGGTAGATTTGATAGCCGGCGATCTTTCGCTGATCGTCGGGACTCCGGAAACGGATCCTCTGCCCGGCAGCGCGAATGTCGTTTACGTCGGGCCGATTCTCTGGCAGCGCGGCAATGCCACTTTGCCGGATTGGGTTGCTGGATTGTCCCGCGAGAAACCCGTGATCTGGGTTTACTCCGGCAACCCGCGCTACGCCGGCGTTGCTACTCCCATTGATTCGATTGTGGTGATTCGCGCGGCCGTTGCGGCTTTGGCGGATGCGCCAGTGCAAGTTGTGTTGACTACCGGCTACCAGGAGGTGCCGGCAGAACTTGGCAGCTTGCCGGCAAATTTTCACCATGCCGCTTATCTCCCCGGACGGGCAATGGCAGAGCGCAGCGATTTGCTCGTGCATCATGGTGGTCATGGCTCGTCGATGATGGGATTGGCGGCGGGAACGCCGGCAGTAATTATTCCGACCATCACGGAGCGCGAGAGCAATGCGCGGCGCGTGGTTGCGCTGGGCGCTGGCGAAATTGTGGTCCCGATCGACGGCGCGGATGGCGAAAAGCAGATCGACGTCGCGGAATTCGGTGCAAAAGTGCAGCGCGTTCTAACGGAGCCTAGCTATCGTGCGTCCGCTCGGCGCATCTCTGAAGCGATTGGCAAATTTGGCGGAGCCAAAGAGGCCGCCGACCGTATCGAACAATTCGCAAATGGTAAGCCCTGAAGCGCCGGGGGCCTTACGGTGACGCCGCGCACCAGCAGAAACTCCTATTTCAGCTTTGCGTATTCGGCTTTGGCTTCTTTGAGGATGGGGACGTCGGGGTCGGCATCTTTCCATAGGGCGAGAAAATCCTGATAAGCGAGGCGGGCTTTGGCGTTGTCGCCTTGCAAGGCATAGGCGCGGCCGACCTGCAGATGCGCCATCGCGCCATAAATGCGATTGCGCATGACGCCGCGATGCTCGAGGATCTTTTGAAACTCGGAGGCGGCCTCTGCGCCTTTGTGTTGAAGCAAGTAGGCTTGGCCGCGCACGTAGGGGAACTCGAAAAATTGCGCGAGATCATAACGCAGCGCTGGCTGGAGGTGGTCCACTGCTTTTGCGGGATCGTTGCGGTTTAATGCGATGGCCGCGCGGGCTTCCGGCAGTGCCAGGGAATTGATGAAAGTGTCCGACGGATTTTCCTTGGCCAGCTTGTTGGCGAGCGTCTCGGCACGCGCGGTATCTCCTGCGAGTGCGAGAACCACAGAGGCGAGCGTATCGATGTCCCTGGATTCCGCAATCTGTAGGGCGTCCGAGGCCTCCTTGCGTGCGCCTGCGTTGTCGCCAGTGGCGGCTCGTATGGCCGCCCAAATGAGCTGTGAGCTGGCAGCCTGTTCTTTCCTGCCTGCTACTTTGTCGGTTTCGATGGAGCGCTGCATCAAAGATTGAGCCTTCTCGAGGTGCCCGGCGTAGGCTTCCGTGAACGATTGCATATTCAGTCCCGTCGAGACACCCCAGGGTCCGTTTTTGGATAGGAAATCGAGATCGCGGGCCATCGCGGCCGAGTCGTTCTGAAGAAAACCCAATTCATAAGAGACAACGTGAAGAGGATCAATGTCGATTTTTTTGGCCACCGCGCGGTTGATAGTGGCCTTGGCTTCGTCGTAGCGCTCGAGGTTCAAATAACTGGAAGTGACGGCAAGATTTGTGAGGGCATCGTCTGGATCAAGCTTCTGCGCCTGCAGCGCGTTCGCCAGGGACTTGTCTGTCTGACCCAGTATCGCGTAGGCCACCGCCAAATTGTTAGGCGGAATCGAATCACGCGGGTAAGTCTGCGCCCATTGCTCGTAGACCTGAATGGCCTTCTGCTCGTCGCCGAGGACGTTTTCGTAGTAGTGCGATTCGATGTAAAAGCGTTCGAGTTCGCTGGCGCGGTCGCGCAGATCGTAGGCTTTCTGGGTGAATTCGACGGCCAGAACGCGATTGCCGACATTGGAGTTAACCTGTCCTAACTCTGCGTAGGCGATGGCGAAATTGGGATCGAGTTCGATGGCCTGTTTGAAGAAAGGCTCGGAGATCTCGTCATCCTTGTCGCGGCGGGCCTGCATGCCTCCGCTGTAGGCTTTCAGAGCTTCGAGAGAAGAGGTCGTGGCTTGTTCGATGGGAGTGTTGAATTTGTGGATCGAAGCGAGGGACTCGCCGAGTTTTCCGCGGATGTCGGAGGCGACCTTGCCCAGCGAGCTGAGGACTTGATTTTTGTCTGCGGCTTCGGCCTGCGACGTTGCCAGCGTTTCTCCGGTGGCGCAGTTTACGGCGGTCAGAACCAGATTGTAGGTGCTGCCGATTTGCGCGATGGAGCCGTCGAGAACGGCGGCGCTTTGCGTTCGCTGGCAGACTTGCCGGGCAAGTTCATTGGTGAGCCGCGCTGTGGGCGATTGGCTCATGTAGCGCAGTGTTTCCTGAATTTGCTGATCGGAGAGAATATTCAGGAATGGCGACTGGGCGAGCTGCGCGGCAAGGCCTTGGCGCAGGGCGCCGTCGAAGACGGTATCGCCGGTGGTATTCGTGAATTCGGCGAGGACGATGGAATCTTTTTCAGTGAGCTTAGGAGCGCGATGCAGGAAGAAGTACGCGCCAACCACAATTAGGACGGCGACCAAAGCTGCACCGATTCCTACCATCTTCCACGGCAGCGCCATTTTCGCCAGAGCTTCGCTCGCAGTCGCTTGCGCGGAGGACTCCGACATATCCGGCGGCACGTCCGTGATGCGGGCTCGGCTCGACCCTGAGCCGGAACTTGAGCTCACTGCCGCCGGCGTACTTGGAGTGGACGCTTGATCGAGCGCAACGCGCGCGGACGAACCGGAGCGCTGATCCGCCGGCAGTGGCTCGGCGGGAATTACCCGGCTGCTCGATTCTGTGTCGCGCTTCAGGCGGCGGAATTCCGAGCGCATGTCGGAAGCGTGTTGATAGCGTAGATCACGGTTTTTCTCGAGTGCGCGATTGATCACTTCTTCGAGCTTCGCGGGAATATCCGGATTCAAGCGTACGGGAGCGACCGGCGCTCGGTGCAGAATCGCATCGGTGATCAGAGCGGAAGTATCGCCGCGGAATGGCAGCGTGCCCGTCGCCATTTCGTAGAGCACCACGCCGAAGGAAAATAAATCTGTGCGCGCATCCAAATCCTTGGCCGCCAATTGTTCGGGCGACATGTACGCGACCGTGCCGATTGCTGTGCCGGGGCTCGTCAGATGCTCGTAGCTGACGCCGCCCAATTCTTCCGTGGCTCTGGTGACGTCGGTCGCTGACGATTCGGCTTTGGCGGTGAGCTTGGCCAGACCGAAATCGAGAATCTTGGTATGTCCGCGCTTGGTGATAAAAATATTGGCGGGCTTGATGTCGCGGTGAACGATGCCTTCTCCATGCGCGGCATCGAGCGCTTCAGCAATTTGAATGGCGACTTCGAGGATTGAATCGACTTCCATCGGGCGGCCGGCGATACGGTGCTTCAGGGTCTGGCCGTCGAGATATTCCATGACGATATAGGCTTTGCCGCTTTCTTCGCCGATATCGTAAATCGTGCAGATGTTGGGATGATTGAGCGCGCTAGTGGCCTTGGCTTCGCGTTTGAAACGCTCGAGGGCCTGCGGGTCGTGCGCCACATCGTCGGGTAGAAATTTCAGCGCGACGGCGCGATCGAGGCGTGTGTCCTCGGCCTTGTACACCACGCCCATGCCGCCACCACCGAGTTTTTCGATGATGCGATAGTGCGAAATTGTTCGGCCGATCATGGGCTGGGAATCAGGCATGTGCGCCAAATAGTAGGACGCGCTCCGAGGCAAGTCAACGAGACTCGGCCGTCGGAGCTGGCTCCGAGTGATAATGATTTCGCCGCCCGCCCAGCCCCAATCCGAGTTGCGCATTGACATGCCCTCTCGCCGTGGCTACGCTTTTCGTGCCTCACTTTGGAGTCGGCAATGAAGGCCACAAAATTCGCACTTCTCGCTTTCATTTGCACTCTATTGCTCGCGCCAGAGTTGCTTTCCGCTCAGGAGCCGCAGCACCATCACGACGCCGATGAAAAACTCGGCACTGTCTCGTTCCCAACCTCCTGCGCTCCCGCAGTCCAATCCCAATTCGAGCGTGGCGTCGCTCTTCTATATTCCTTCGAGTACGAAGTGGCCGACGCGCAATTCGAGGAGGTCGCCGACAAAGATCCGCGCTGCGCCATGGCTTACTGGGGACAAGCAATGACCCTCTATCACCAACTCTGGAGTCGTCCCAGCAAAGCAGACCTCGCCCAAGGCGCCGAGCTCCTCGCCAAAGCCCGTTCCCTCAACCCGCCGACCGCCCGCGAACGCGATTACATTCTGGCGCTCTCCGTCTTTTACTATGACGCTGACAAGCTCGACCACACTAAGCGCGCCGATGCTTATGCCAAGGCCATGCAAGGCGTCCACGAACGCAATCCGGACGACCACGAAGCCGCCGTCTTTTACGCCCTCTCGCTTCTCGCCTCAGGTCCCGACCGCGACCCTAATCTCACCAACGCCAAAGCCGCCGTCGCCATCCTCAATCAACTCTACGACGAGCAGCCAAATCATCCGGGAATCGCGCACTACATCATCCACAGTTGCGATAATCCGGCCATGGCCAGTCTCGCTCTTCCGGCCGCTCGCAAATACGCCGGCATCGCTCCGTCTTCTCCTCACGCCGTGCACATGCCTTCGCACATCTTCGCGCGCCTCGGACTTTGGCAGGACGACATTAATTCCAACCTCGCGGCCATTCGCGTCGCCGATAGCGTGGCTGCGCGTCAAAACGTGACGCATCACAAAGTGCACTCCATGGACTTCCTCGTCTACGCGTACATGCAAATTGGCGACGACTCCAGCGCCAAGTCCACCATCGAGCAGATCGCCGCGATTCGCCCCGAACAAATGGAACCCGAATTTCAGAATTATTTGCTGGTGCGCCAAGCGGAGGGGCCCGCCAAGTACGCTCTCGAGCGCCGCCAGTGGAAAGAAGCGCTCGGTCTGCAACCCAGTGCTGGCGCGCCGTCCGACGTTCAGTTGGTCACCTACGCGGCGCGCGCGGTTGCCGCTGGCCATCTCCACGACTCAGTCGCCGCCCAAGACGCGCTGAAACAGTACGACGAGCAGCTGGAGGCCACGCGCAAAGGTCCGCGGTCCTACATCGTCGACGGCCTGAAGGACGAGCACCAAGTGGTGCAAGCCTGGGCCGCCTACGCCGCGGGCAACTCCGACGATGCGGTTCGCCTCCTGCGCGCCGTCGCCGCCGATCAGGACAAAGCCGGCAAAGGCGAAACCGAAATGCCCGCCCGCGAAATGCTCGCCGACATGCTGCTCGACCTGCACCGTCCGCAAGAAGCGCTAACCGAATACGAGATTTCCATGCGGACCGACCCGAATCGCTTCAACGGCCTCTACGGCGCAGCGCAGGCCGCCACGCAGCTGGAGCTCGAAGCGAAAGCGGCCGCCTATTACGCCCAGTTGCTCAAGAATTGCGAAGGTATCCGCTCCGATCGCCCCGAGCTAGCCCAGGCGAAAACCCTCCTCGTCTCCGCAACCGCTAAGTAGGCGCGGACCTTTCAGTTCCGATACGAGCCCCGCCCGCTAAATCACGAGCACGGATGATTTCGTAGCGGTGGGCTTCCGCCCAGCGCTCGTCTGCCCGCTGGCGAGGTGGATGCCTAAGAGGATTTGTAAACTGGAACCAAGAAATACGCCTGATATCTGACCGACTGGGATTGGCCGTTCGCTTCGATCTCCCAATAGAGCGGCGGCGTGGAAGCTAGGGTCGTGGCCGGTTGGTCCGCAGGCAAGCGAAACTCGATGGGAATTTCGCCGCCGATGAAGCTTGCCAGGCGGTCGTGATCGAGCGTTACGGCGTCATTGTAGAGTTCGTAGCAAACCACTTTCGTCGAGCGATCTCGGCCGGTGCCGCTGGTCACGTATTCCTCGCGCACGCAGCGCAGCGTCAGAGTAAGTGCGTCAATATCCGCAAGATGATGCGGGGCGCGCAGCCGGGCGCGAAGAGTTCCGCCGGCGAAATATGGGAACGCGTCGTAGCTCAGGTAACTGTTGCCGTAACGAATGAGATCGGCCAGCATTTGCGCCCAGCGATACCAGAAAATCAGGCCGAAAAGTCCGAGGATCGACGCTACGATCGCGAACATCCAAAGGCGTTGGGAAACTCCGATCCAGAAAAACGGCAGTAGAAAAATAGTCCACCCTAAAGCTGCGAGCAATCGGCCGACCATGGCGTTAAATGCGGAGAACGCGATGCCGTCTTGCGCCCAATGGAAATCGCAGAGCCAGGGTTGGCTGGGGTTGCGTGCCGCGGCGCGAAGGTAGCGGATCTTGCGCATCATTCCCAACAGCCCGTGAGTGATGAAGAACAGGCCGCTGAGGAAAAACACGCCGCCGAAAATGCCGATCACCCAATCGGGCACGTTTTTGCTTTGAATCGGCGACAAGCCGAGAGCGCAGAAAGAAACCCAGGCTCCGACGGCCAGGAACGGGAGGCCGAATAGCGCCGATTTCCAGCCGTCGATCGCAATTGAGCTTTGCGTCGGATGATCGGGGAGGACAGATCCCGAATCTGAGGCGCCGGATGAATCGGGATGGAGGCGTTGCTCCAGGGCGTCGGAAATGGAATTGATCGGTCTGCTGCCGTCCATGTCGTCTAGATTGCGGGTATTGCGGCTTTGACGCAATGGGACTTTGCTGAATGCGTCATCTCGGCTTATTGAGTGCCGATAACGGCTGACTGGGGCGCTGTCGGACGCAAACCCTGGCGGTTAACTTATTCTTTCTGCCTGATTACGCTGGCAATAGTGGAGTTGTGGAAGTATAATGCACATAATGCGGCGAAGTAGAGAAATAATGCATGCTCGGCGGACCACGCCTTCCGTGAAGCCTCCGCGGCAGTCCGCTCCCGAGCTTCTTGCGACGACGAAGGATGGAGGCGAATACCTCACTTCAATCGGTAATCGCGTGCGGGAATTGCGTGCGCGGCGGGGGATGACGCGGAAGATTTTGGCTCGTGATTCGCGGGTTTCGGAGCGTTACCTGGCCCAACTGGAATCCGGCGAAGGAAACATTTCGATTCTGCTGTTGCGACAGATCGCGGCGGCGCTGGACACGCCGGTCGAGTCGCTGGTATTTGCCGGAGCGGAGCCGAGCGTTGAGCTCGTGCGCGCCACAGAGTTTCTTCGCGGATTGCGGCCCGAGGAATTGGAGCGGGCGCGCGATTTGCTGTTGCGGGAATTCGGCGGCGTGGATACGGATGCCCGGAGATCGCGTGTTGCGCTGGTCGGTTTGCGCGGGGCAGGGAAATCTACTCTAGGCGCAATGTTGGCGGAAAAGCTGGACGTTCCTTTTATTGAGCTGGATCGTTTGATCGAGCAGGAGGCGGGAGTTTCTCTTGGCGTGATTTTCGATCTTTACGGGCAGAGCGGATTCCGGCGGCTGGAGCGACGTTGCCTCGATGAAGTGATCGAGCGATTCCCGATATTTGTTCTGGCTACCGGCGGCAGTTTGGTCTCTGAGCCGGGAACTTTCGACCGGTTGCTTACGGCGTGCTTCACAGTTTGGTTGCGTGCCACGCCGGAGGATCACATGCAGCGGGTGATTGCGCAGGGCGACCGGCGGCCGATGGCTGATAATCGCGAGGCGATGACGGATTTGCAGAGAATCCTTGCTGGACGCGAGAAACTTTATGGGCAGGCGGATGTCACGCTCGAGACTAGCGGATTTTCGCTGGATGAAAATTTGGAGAGGCTAACGAACGCGATCGGCACGGCCGATCTCGAAAGCAAGAATAGCCGCGAGAAACGCGCGGCGGATTGAGGACGCAGACAGATGCTTAACGTAAAAGAAAAAGAATTGATCACTTTCGACGTGGGCGCCGGGGAACGCAAACACTGGCGGCTCTCGGTTGATGGGCGGGTGGCTACGCTGGCGATGGACGTGAATGAAGAGAAGTCGCTCAAACCTGGCTACAAGCTGAAACTGAATTCCTATGATCTTGGCGTAGACATCGAGCTGCATGACGCCCTGCAGCGCATTCGGTTTGAGGATCCGGAAGTCGCCTGCGTAGTGATTACCAGCGCGAAGGAGCGGATTTTCTGCGCGGGCGCCAATATTTACATGCTGGGGACGTCTTCGCATGCGTGGAAAGTTAATTTTTGCAAATTTACCAACGAAACTCGCGATGGAATGGAGGATTCGAGCCGTCACGATGGATTAAAATTTATTGCGGCGCTGAATGGAACGACGGCCGGTGGCGGATATGAATTGGCACTGGCTTGCGACGAGATTTTGTTGACCGACGACCGCTCGAGCGCCGTCAGCTTGCCGGAAGTTCCGCTACTTGGCGTACTGCCGGGCACTGGCGGGTTGACGCGCATCGTTGATAAGCGGCATGTGCGGCGCGATTTGGCCGATATGTTCTGTACCAATCCGGATGGAGCGAAAGCAGATCGTGCGAAGGCCTGGGGCCTGGTGGATGAAATTGCGCAGCCCGCGAAATTTCCTGAATTGATCAAGGCTCGGGCGCAGGCGATGGTGGCGAAATCGTCGCGGCCGGCGGACGCGAAAGGAATCAAGCTGAACCCGCTCGAGCGCAAGATGGATGAGAAGGGAATTCATTACAAATTTGTGGATGTTGTCTTCGATCGCGCTGCGCGCGTGGCCATGCTCACGGTTCGCGCGCCGGAAGGCGACCAGCCGCAAACGGTGGAAGCGATTCACGCGCTCGGAGATCGTTGGTGGCCGCTACAGATGGCGCGCGAGTTGGACGATGCCATTCTTCTGCTGCGCACGAATGAACTTGATCTCGGTTTGGTGCTGATTAAGACGACCGGTTCGGCGGATGCGGTTTTGGCTTCGGACGCTGTGATGCTGAAGCATCGCAATGATTGGCTGGTGCGCGAGACGATTGGCATGCTCCGGCGCACTTTTTCGCGGCTCGAGGTTACCTCGCGCAGCCTCTACGCGATTCTCGATCCCGGTTCGTGCTTCGCCGGCCTGCTTTTCGAATTGGCGCTAGCCACCGATCGCAGCTACATGCTCAGCTTGCCGGATGACGATGCGGATAGCCCGAAACTCGCGCTCGATGGAATAAATTTCGGAGTTCTTCCGACGGTGGCGGGGCGCACGCGCCTAGAGACGCGTTTTGCGGGCGACAAAGAAAAGCTCGCCGCGCTCGAAAAACTTTCCGGGAAAATGCTTGGACCTGCCGCTGCGCTTGCCGAGGGACTTATCACGATCACGCCTGACGAACTGGATTGGGATGACGAAATTCGCATGGCCATCGAGGAGCGCACCTGCCTTTCGCCCGATGCGCTGACCGGGATGGAAGCCAGCCTGCGTTTTCCTGGTGCCGAAACGATTGAGACGAAAGTTTTTGGGCGCTTGTCGGCTTGGCAGAACTGGGTTTTCATCCGTCCGAACTCGACCGGCGAACACGGAGCGCTGAAATTATTTGGCAGCGGAACCAAGCCGAAATTTAATTGGGAGAGAGTCTAATGTCGCTGAATTATCAGGATCGCATACCGAATAACGTCGAACTGGGTTCGAATCGCATTTTGCAGCGCGCCCTCGAGCACTGGCAGCCGGAATTCATGCGTTGGTGGCAGGATTTGGGGCCTACGGATTTTCAGGCGTCCGATGTGTATCTGCGCACGGCAATTTCGGTAGATACGAAAGGTTGGGCGACATTCGGCTACGTGCGCATGCCGGAATATCGCTGGGGAATTTTTCTGGCGGATCCGGAGAATGATCGCCGCATTGGGTTCGGCGACAATCTAGGCGAGCCAGCGTGGCAGCAGGTTCCCGGCGAACATCGCGCAAATTTGCGTCGCTTGATCGTGACGCAGGGCGATACCGAGCCGGCGTCGGTCGAGCAACAGCGGCTGCTCGGCCACACCGCGCCGTCGCTCTACGACCTGCGAAATCTTTTTCAAGTGAACGTCGAGGAAGGCCGGCATCTCTGGGCCATGGTCTATTTGCTCCACGCATATTTCGGCCGCGATGGACGCGAAGAAGCGGAAGAATTGCTCGAGCGCCACTCCGGCGATGCGGACAAGCCGCGCATTCTGGGCACATTCAACGAGCCGATTCGCGACTGGCTTAGCTTTTTCATGTTCACCTATTTCACCGATCGGGACGGGAAATTCCAATTGAAATGCCTGGCGGAATCCGGCTTCGATCCGCTTTCACGCACTTGCCGCTTCATGCTCACGGAAGAAGCGCATCACATGTTCGTCGGCGACACGGGAATTTCGCGGGTGATCAAGCGCTGCCTGGAAGTGATGAAGGAATTGAATACCGACGATCCGGTTGCTATCCGCAAAGCGGGCGCAATCGATTTGCCCACGATTCAGAAGTATCTGAATTTTTGGTTCAGCACTTCGATCGATCTTTTCGGCGGCGACAGCTCGTCAAATGCGGCCTCGTATTTCGCGAATGGCCTAAAGGGCCGGCCCGACGAAGCAAAGTTCGAAGACCACGTCGCGGCAGGTCAGGCGTTCGCGCTCGAATTGCCGGACGGAGCGGGCGGCGTGCGCACCGGAGAAATCCCCATGCGCAACGCGATGAATGAAGTGGCGCGCGAGGCTTACTTGAAGGATTGTGAGCAAGGAATGGCGCGCTGGAATCGCGTGATCGAAAAATTCGGCTACAGTTTCAGAATGACACTCCCCAGCCCGCGTTTTCGCCGCAATGTTGGAAGTTGGGCCGGCGTTCCGGTTGATACGACCGGGAAAATCATCAGCCGCGAGGAATACAACGCGCGCTTGAGTGAATGGCTGCCTACTGACGACGACCGCGCGTTCGTTTATAGCCGCATGCACGGCGTTTTTGAAGCGGGGAAGATTGCTTCGTGGATCGCGCCGCCCGAGCGCGGGATTAATGGGCTGCCCTTTGAATATGAATATGTGCGCCTGCAGTAGGCGCGAGCCATTCGCGCAGCCGTCGTAAGGACCTCCGGTCAGAGGAAGTCCGCATCCCGGCGTCATTGCCCATCATCTTATCTATTGTGTTTTTGTTTGTTCCGTCCGTGAACATGCCTTTGGCTCGATCGTGCTCGTCGGATGCTGGCGGGGACGCCGGCGCTACTTGGATGAAACTCAGTGGAACCCGTTGCGTCTAAAAGAAAAGGCCAGGAGTGCAGGCGCGCGTCGCCTTTCGCCGCCTTGATATCCGGCTCCAAATAAATTATGTGGATCGTTCGACTAGCCCTTAGCCGGCCGTATACGTTTGTGGTGGCCTCCATGCTGATCATTATTCTCAGCGTGGTGGCCATTCAGCAAACGCCCGTCGATATTTTCCCGAACATTAACATTCCGGTGGTCAGCGTAATCTGGAATTACACCGGCCTGACCCCGCAGGATATGGCCGACCGAATCACCGGCAATTCCGAGCGCATCGCCACCACTACGGTCAACGACATTCAGCACATTGAGTCCACCACGCTCAATGGCATCGCCATCATAAAACTATTTTTTCAGCCAGGCACCAAGATCGAGGCCGCGGTGGCGCAGGTGACGTCCGCAGCCCAGGTAATTTTGCGGCAAGCGCCGCCCGGCACCACGCCGCCGCTGGTAATCGCCTACAGCGCGTCGAGCGTGCCAATTTTACAACTCGGACTCGGCAGCGCCACGCTTTCCGAGCAACAACTTTTCGACCTCGGCGTAAATTTTCTACGCACGCAGTTGATCACCGTTCCGGGCGCGGCAGTCCCGTATCCCTACGGCGGCAAGCAGCGGCAAGTGGATGTGGACCTCGATCCGCAAGCGCTCTTCGAAAAAGGAATTTCCGGCGCCGAAGTGGTGAACGCGCTCAGTACGCAAAATATTGTTCTGCCGCAGGGCACATCGAAGATCGGCGATCGCGAATATGACGTCGAGCTGAACAGCAGCCCCAAGAAAATTCCGGAACTGAACGATCTACCGATCAAGGTTGTGAACGGCGCGACGATTTACGTGCACGATGTTGCTTTCGTGCATGACGGCAATTCGTTCCAGACCAACATCGTGCGGCAGGACGGCAAGCGCGGCGTCCTAATCACTGTCTTGAAGAACGGAAATGCGTCCACGCTGTCGGTGGTGAATGGCATCACGCAAAAGCTGCCCGGGCTAGAAGCGCAGTTGCCGCCGGAATTGACGCTGAAGAAAACGATCGATCAGTCGCTATTCGTGCGCGCGGCGGTGAATGGAGTGCTGAAGGAAGCGGTGATCGCGGCGTGCTTGACGGCGCTGATGATTTTGCTTTTCCTCGGGAGCTGGCGCAGCACCATCGTGGTGGCCGTTTCGATTCCGCTTTCGATTTTGACTTCGCTGCTGGTACTTTCCGCGCTCGGCGAGACTATCAACATCATGACGCTCGGAGGTTTGGCGCTCGCTGTCGGTATATTAGTGGACGACGCCACCGTCGAAATCGAAAACATCAACCGATTGTTGCCAATGGGCAAGCCGCTGCACGATACGATTTTGCTCGGCGCGCAGCAGATTGCCGTACCGGCATTCGTCGCGACGCTGAGCATTTGCATCGTGTTCGTTCCGATTTTCTTCTTGCGTGGAATCGCCGGATATTTATTCCGGCCGCTGGCCGAAGCGGTAGTCTTCGCGATGCTGGCGTCGTATTTATTATCGCGAACGATTGTGCCCACGCTGGTACTGTTCTTCTTTCGCGCCGAGCGCCGCCGGCATCGAGAACATCCCGAGGGAGATCCAAATCCCGGAGTGTTCCGGCGAATTCATCTGGGCTTTGAAAACGGTTTCGAAAAACTGCGCGATCACTACGTCGGCTGGCTCGAGTGGTGCCTGCATAACCGCCTCGTCTTCAGCGCGCTGTTTCTCACCTTCTGCGCGGTGAGTATGCTGCTGATTCCGTTTCTAGGTTCCGATCTTTTTCCGACGGTCGATTCCGGCCAAATTCGATTGCACTTGCGCGCGCCAACGGGTTTGCGAGTGGAGGAAACCGCGGCGCTGTGCGACCGGGTGGAAGACTCGATTCGCAAGCAGATTCCCGCAAAAGATGTACAGGGAATTTTGGACAATATCGGATTGCCCTACAGCGGAATCAATTTAAGCTATAGCACCGCGGGGACCATTGGGACTTCCGATGCGGAAATTCTGATTTCGCTGACCGAAGATCACCGCCCCACCGCGGACTATATCCGTGAATTGCGCAAGACGCTGCCCGGTGAATTTCCCGGAACTGCATTTTTCTTTCAGCCTGCGGATATCGTCAGTCAGATTCTGAATTTTGGATTGCCGTCGCCGATCGATGTACAGCTCGTCGGGCCGAACTTTGCAGATAATTTTGAGCTGGCGCGAAAAATGTTGCCGCGCATCCAGGAAGTAGGCGGCGCGGTGGATGTGCACATCCAGCAGGCCCTCGATTTGCCGAAGCTGCATGTGGACGTGGATCGCACGCGCGCCCAATCGGTGGGATTCACGCAGCAGGACGTCGCGAACAATGCGTTGGTCGCGCTAACGAACAGCTTTCAAACCGCCCCGAATTTTTGGGTGAGTCCGCAAGGCGTCCCGTACGTGGTTGCCACTCTAACGCCGCAATATCGTGTAGATACCATGCGCCAGGTGCAAGCCATCCCGGTGATCGGCAGAACTGGACAGCCGCAGATTCTCGACAACGTGGCGAATATCACCCGCGAATCCACGCCGGCCGTCGTGAATCACTACGACATCGTCCCGGTCGTCGATATCTATGCCAGCGCGCAGGACCGTGATCTCGGCGGCGTAGCAAGCGGCGTCTCAAAAGTGATCGAAGATTTCAAGAATCAGAAACTGCTCCCACGAGGCACGACCATCGTGCTGCGCGGGCAAGTCGATACCATGAAGACTTCATTCACCGGCCTGGCCGTCGGATTATTTTTCTCCATCGTGCTGGTGTATTTGCTGATGGTAGTGAATTTCCAATCTTGGGCGGACCCATTTATCATTATCACCGCTCTGACCGGGACTTTTGCCGGCATCGTCTGGATGCTGTTTATTACGCATACGACCATGAGCGTGCCATCGTTGATGGGCGCGATCATGAGCATTGGCGTGGCCACCTCGAATAGCATTTTGCTGGTGACTTTTGCCGGCGCGCAAATGCAAGAGGAAGGCGCAGGCTCTCTCGAAGCGGCTAAGAATGCCGGGCACGTGCGCTTGCGCCCCATCGTGATGACGGCGCTGGCCATGATCATCGGTATGTTGCCGATGTCGTTGGGATTCGGCGAAGGTGGCGAACAGAATGCGCCGCTGGGCCGCGCGGTAATCGGCGGATTGTTGTTCGCCACGATTGGCACCTTGTTCTTCGTGCCTGTAGTTTTCAGTTACATTCGAAAAAACGGTTACAAGCAGCCTTTGGCGGAGGACTGATTTCGGAATGTCATACGAGACGAACTCATCGGGAACCGGGCACGCCGCGGAGCGGCCGAAATCGCGCGGGCCGTGGAAATATATTTTGCCGGCGCTCGCGTTGCTCTTGTTCATCGGACTGGCGTTTTGGGGAATCCAGTCGCGGCTGGGAGTGCGCGCGTCGCTGAATACCGCTGCAAAAGATTCGACGCGCGTTCCCGTTGCCGTGGTACATCCCACTCCTGCAATTTCGGCAGGCGATATCGTGTTGCCTGGAAATGTGCAGGCGTATCTGGATACGCCGATTTACGCGCGCACGAACGGCTACCTGCGGAAATGGTATGTAGATATCGGCGGGCGCGTGAAGGCCGGACAACTCCTTGCCGAAATCGAAACGCCGGAAATTGATCAGGAACTTCATCAAGCCCAGGCGGCACAATTGCAGGCGGAAGCGAATCTCGATTTGGCCAAGACAACTGCGGATCGCTGGCAGAATTTGCTGAAGTCGGATGGCGTCTCGCAGCAGGAAGTGGATCAGAATGTTTCCGCGTTTCACGCGCGCGAGGCCGATTTGCAGGCGGCCAAAGCGAACGTGCAGCGATTCAAAGACCTGCAAT
>JABDFR010000016.1 GCA_013286465.1 Acidobacteriota bacterium
GTACCATTCTACTGTGCCGCGCAGGGTTTCACCGTCCGTCAGAACTACTGCTACCGGCGTACGGGCTTGCATTTGCTTTACGAAATAGAAATTCTCGGCGTGGGTTTGCTCCGGCGGGGCTGGCTTCTTGCGCTGCGGCGGAGCGGCTTGCGCTTGCGGCCCATGGGCGGGGCGCTGCGGGAATTGCTCCTTTACCTCGGTCAGGGACGTACGAAAAAGTTTTCGGTTCACCATCGGGGACTCCTCAGAAACTTTATGCTGTTTAAGATTCCTGTGCATAGCACTTGGTTTCAGCAGATTTCAAGAAACTTCTGCAAACACGCTGGGCGAAATTTTTCAGCGAACGCTCATCGAGGCTGCGACGGCGTCGAGGCCGATTTGACGGCCTACGTTGCGGCGCAGGCGAGCGGAGAGCTGGTCTAGGCTCGCTGTTGCGCGGGCTACCCAGCCGAGTTCTACCTTCTTGCCGAGGTCTTCTAGCTCACGCCGGAGGTCTGGATTGCGCGACGCGAGTGCTTTCGGGTTGACGGACAACTCGAGCAGGTCGGTGAGAAGACTATAGAACAGCTCCAAAATGTTTTCAAACGATTCCTTCTCATGCTTGGCGAGCTGCGCGGTGGTCTTGAAGATGTCGCGAAAGTTTCGGCCGTCGACGGATTGCTCGATCAGTTTCAGAACGTCACGGCGCAAGCGCTTGGATTCGTCAAGATCGAGGGCCAAGGCCGCGCCGGGATTGCCTTCGCTTAGCTGGGCTGCCAATTTTCGTTCGGCGGGCTTCCATTCGCTGCGGGTGGCCAGGAATTCTTCCATTTGGGTGGATTCCACCGGCGCGAAATGGAATTGCAGGCAGCGCGAGCGGATTGTCGACGGCAGAGAATCCGGCTTCGGAGCCGTCAGGATCAATGTGCTGGTGTCTGGCGGCTCTTCGAGGATCTTCAGGAAGAGATCGGCGTCGGTCCAGCGCATGGTATCCGCGCCATCGAGAATAAAAACGCGGCGGCGGCCTTGCGGGCGGAAGTTCGCGGCCTTTTGAACGGCGCGCAATTGGCCCACGCGAATCATTGGACGAGCCACCGGAGTCAGCCGGCGCGCCGGATCGGGCACGATGGCCCAAACATCTGGATTGGTCTGCAGGATTAGCGGCACACGCTCGACCATGGCGGCGTCGGCGCCTTCACCGCGCTCGGTCAAGCCTTGCACGACGAGCGTTTCGGTGTCGGCCAAGCGGGCGATTTGCCGGCAGGAGTTACATTCGCCGCAGAAATCGTCTTTTAGGCGCTCGCAGTTAGCGGCTTGCGCGAACAATCTGGCTAGTGTGAATTTGCCGATGCCTCGCGGGCCGGTAAAAAGTAACGCGCTGGGCATGCGCTCGCGTCGCAGCATGCCGCGCAGGGCGGAGACGATTCTTTGATTGCCGAGAAATTGATCGAAGCCCATTTTTGATCAGCCTGCTTTTCTTGCGGCGAAAATTTTGGAATCTAGTGCCGTCAGCACTTGTGTGTGAATCTCATCGGCCGGGCGCATAGTTTTGCGCGCTTCGTCGAAGCACTCAATCGTAATCCAGTTCGGGGCTTGGGCAAGCCCGTCATAGACCATCGCTGCCGTGGTTAGATGCGCCACATCCGACTCCAGGATGTCGCGCTTTAGATTTGTGTAGCCGCGCGGATCCTTCGCGGCAATTTGGCGATACGCCTCCGTAGCCGGCACGCGGAGATAAATGACCGCGTCTTCTTTTGGAAGCGCGTAGATTTCGTATTCGAGCTTGGGAAGCCATTGTAGAAACTCATCGCGTTGCTCGCTGGGGACGCGGGCGCCTTGATGAGCGAGGTTCGAGGCGATGTAACGATCGGCGACTAGCGTTTTGCCGGCGGCTAGAATTGCTTCCATCCTGGGCTTGGCTTCGAGGCGATCGCCGGCGTAGAGCAGTGATGATAGATGCGCGTCGACGTCATCGTTGGTGCCGAATTCGCCATTCAGGAAGCGGGCTACCAGGTTGCCGAAGAAGCCGTCGTAACGCGGGAAGCTGATGCGTTCGTGCGGAAGATGGCGGGCGGTTAGCGCAGTGGTCAGCAGGTCGAGCTGGGTGCGCTTTCCGGAGCCGTCGATGCCTTCCAGGACTATGAATTTGCCGCGCGGCGTCATTCGTGGTGGACAGTCTAGCATACTGGATTGGGGCGGGCTGCGGAGACGGCTGGGGTTGAAAGCGGGTTGCTGGATTTGGTGATGTTCGATGCGAAAAATGCGCTTAGGCGCTGCTGCCCCGCCTATAAATTGAGGGCGCTCCCTCGCGGCATCGCGGAGGCGAAGACTTCAACAAGTCGCGAGGCTTCGGCGTATTATCCGGGGCCGTTATTTCCAAACTTCTTTATCCAGCTGAATTGTTGCGCGGAGTAGGACGTTTGCGCCATTGGAAATGTCTTGCGGGCGCGAGAACTCCGCCGGCGCATGGCTTATGCCACCTATGCTGGGGATGAAGATTACGGCCATCGGGGCCAGGCGGCCGATGCTTTGGGCGTCGTGGGTGGCGCCGCTCGGCAGCGACTTGGTGCTGAGATTTAACTGCTTGGCGCTGGATCCAATGAGTTGCCGCAGGCGTGGGTCGCAGAGTGCGGGTTTGTCGTCGATTACTGGCTGAAAGCTGAATTTGGTGCCGCCGGCTTGGGCGATTTTCTGGGCTTCGTCCTGCATTTTGCTGAATAGCATTTCTATGCGGGATTGCTCCAGGTCGCGGACGTCGAGGCCGAGGATTACTTTGCCGGAGACGATGTTATAGGCGCCCGGAATGGTTTGAATTTTGCCTACGGTGGCTACCTGGCGGCCGGGAATGCTGGTTACGATTTGATTTACGGCTTGGATGAATTTTGCTGCGGCTAGTAATGCGTCGTGACGCTCGTTCATCGGAGTGGTGCCGGCGTGATTGGCTGTGCCTTCGATGGTTACGTCCCAACGCGAGTTCCCTACGATTCCTTGGACTACGCCGATATCGATTTTTTCTGCGGCTAGAGTGCCGCCTTGCTCGATGTGCAGCTCGAGATAGGCGAAGATGTCGGCGGGCTTGCGGCGGGCTGCGGAGAGATGGTCGGGATCGCCGCCTATGAAGGCTATTCCTTCGCGTAGCGATTTGCCGCTGCGTGTGGACTGATTCAGATCTTGCTCGTGCAGCTCGCCGGAGATGGCGCGGCTGCCTTGCAGGCCGCCTTCTTCATTTTGGAAGATCAGGACTTCTAGGGGATGCCGCAGTTGAACGTGGGATTCCATTAGGGTCTGCGCTACTTCGATTGCTCCGAACGAACCGACGATGCCATCGAAGTTCCCGCCTAGCGGGACGGAATCCACGTGCGAGCCAATGATCAGTGTGGGCAACTTGGGATCGCCGCCCGGGAGGCGGCCGGAGATATTTCCTGCGGCATCGATTGTGGTGGTGAGTCCGGCGGCGTGCATAAGGCTGATCGTGTATTCGCGGCCCTGCTTGTCGGCGTCGGTGTAGGCTACGCGGCTTATGCCGGCGACGGGATCTTTGCCGATCGCGCCCATGGCTTCGATGTGTTGCCGCAAGCGATTGGAATTGATCGATGGAGACGACTGCGGTTGGAGATTGGGCGCCGCGAGAATAAGCGCCGCGAGCAGCAGGATGGATTTGGCGCGCGGGTGGTTGAGTTTCAACGCGTGAATGTTTCGCATGGGGCGCGAGTGTCTCACTTCTGCGAGAGTTTGCACAGCGTTGGGACCGGGAGCTTCACGGTTACGGCGCGTCGACGCTATGCCTCGCGGAGCAATTCTGTGCGGTACTTGGGCGCGAGGAGCATCGCTTTTTCGATGAAGGCGGCCTGCTCTTTTTCGTTGAGCTTGGGCGGGGGTGTGGTGCGCGTGGCGACTGGTACGCCGATCTCGAGGAAGAATTTGTCCTGTCCTGCGGGAGAACAGATGCAGAGCATGCGCACTGGGCTGGCGGAGGCGTTGTGGAACTGATGCGGGGCGTTGGCGGGAATGTTGAGCGTGTCGCCGGCTCGTGCGGTGGACTTCTTGCCGCGGAAGGTCGCTGCTATCTCACCTTCTAGCAGGATGAAAGTCTCCTCGAAGTCGTGGCGGTGCGGGGGGTGGGCCACCGCCCGGCGGGATGTGCATATCGATCAGGCAGAAACGTTCGTTGGTAGCTTCGCCGCTTATGGTGATGGTGTAGGTGTCGCCGACTAGACCGATGTGGGGGAGGTTGTCGGGTTGCGCCAGGGTGAGATTGCGTTTGGGGTCGTCTGGCGGAATTGTTGGGGGCGTAGCTGACATTTCTGTCTCCTCTTGCAATCTAGTTTGGTGGGCCAGCCGTTACGCGCTTCGTATTTTCGCACTGAATCACGGGCTTAAATTCCAGGGCATCATAGCACCAGCGGGGATAACGCAGCAGTGCGGCGCTTTTTCCGGCTTGCGAAGTACGCTTCGACTCTGCGGTGTTGAGGGAGGAAAAAATAAGGCTTGACACATTCCTATATGGGAATCTAATGTCTGGGCATGGCGCGAGCGGCTACTACCTCGGATGCGTTTAATGCGATTGCGGAGCCTCGGCGGCGGGCGATCCTGAGCTATTTGGCTTTGCGGGAACGGACCGTTGGGGAGATCGTGCTGCGGTTGCGGCTGGAGCAGCCTTCCGTGTCGAAGCATTTGCGGGTGTTGCGGGATGTGGGGTTGGTTCATGTGCGTCGGGCTGGACGGCGGAAGCTTTATCGCACGAATGCGGAGGCGATTCGGCCCTTGCACGAATGGACGAGCACGTTTGAAAAGTACTGGGGCCATCAATTGCTGCGCATCAAGGAACGGGCTGAGGCAAAGATGCAAGGGACGAGTCTCGGTGAGAACGAATTGAGAGCGAAGAAAGACGAACCTCAGCGACTGAAAAAGTTGCGGGAGAAAGATGAGTGATAGGACGGCGCGCGGACAACGGCAAAGGCGCGGGAAATTTCAAATTTCAGATTTGAGATTTCGGATGGAAGAAACGGCAAAAGCAAATGCAAAAACGGATCCCTCACCCCTGAAGGGGATTCGGGATGACAGCGGCGGCGTTGATTGGTAGGCAGGGTGGACTCGTCAGCAGAAGTTATTTTTGAAAATTAGTTTATTTGAGGAGGAAAAATGATTTCGATTCCTAAGAATGCTGCGGATATGACTATGGAGATCGTGCAGGAGATTCATGTGCGGGCGCCGATAGACGTTACCTTCGATGCTCTGCTGGAGGAGATCGGGCCTAAGAATCAGACGCACGACGGCAGGGCGATGCCTTTGAAGATTGAGGCTTGGCCCGGGGGGCGGTGGTATCGCGATTTGGGCGATAACAACGGGCATTTTTGGGGGAATGTGCAGGCGATCAAGCGGCCTTCGTTGCTGGAATTTTGCGGACCTTTGATGCTTTCGTATCCGTGCGTTTCGAATGTGCAGTACCGGTTGACGGAGAAAGATGGCGGGACTTTGATCACCTTCCGGCATACGGCGATGGGATTTATTCAGGATCAGCAGAAAGAGCAGATGAATATGGGTTGGGGAGCTATGAACGAGCGGGTGCGCAAAGTTGCCGAGGCGGGCGGAGCGAAAAAGGCGGCGGGGTAGAATTCGCACAGAATTTACGTCAAAGGAGAATTGTGATGGCGACAAGTAAAACCGGATTGCAGCAGCAGAAAGTTGTGTCGCATGACGATTGGACTGCGGCGCGCAAGGAATATTTGGTTAAGGAGAAGGAATTCTCGCGGCAGCGGGATGAGATGAGCCGGTTGCGGCGCGAATTGCCGATGGAGAATGTCGAGAAGGCTTATGTGTTTGACGGCGCCAACGGGAAAGAGACGCTGGCGGATCTTTTTGACGGGCGCAGCCAGTTGGTGATCTATCACTTCATGTTGGGGCCTGGGTGGAAAGAGGGTTGCCCAAGTTGCTCGCTTTTGGCCGATCATTTTGATGGATCGATTGTTCATTTGGCGCAGCGCGATGTGACTTTTTTGGTGGTTTCGCGGGCGCCGCTCGCGGAGATTCAGGCTTTTCAGAAGCGGATGGGCTGGAAATTTAAGTGGGTTTCGTCGTTTGGGAGCGATTTCAATCCTGATTTTCAGGTGACCGCGAAGAAGGATGCTTCCGGCAAGGCCACTTACAATTATAGCGACTCGGATTTTCCGAGCGAGGAACGGCCTGGGGCTAGCGTGTTCTATAAGGATGAGGCGGGGAACGTGTTCCATACGTATTCTACTTATGCGCGCGGGTTGGATATTTTAATCGGGGCTTATAACGTGCTCGATCTGACGCCGCGGGGGCGGCATGAGGAAGGGTTGAAGCATGGGATGGCTTGGGTGCGGCATCACGATCGTTATTGATATCTGTAGTTACGTTCCTTCAAATCCGCGGCGGAAGCGCGGGAGTGTCTAACGACCCTCCCCTGCTGGCATGGCTCGCGGCCGGCAGTTTATGAACGCGGCGATTTCGACCGGCCGACGATTCATTTCGCGTAGGCCTGAAGCAAACTGAAAAATAGTTGCCTGGAAAGAATTGCACAGGCGTTCCGCAGTGGTACAGCGCGGCGGCGAATTGCGTTTGACTCTGAACGCGACGCGCCCATACTGAATTCTGCTAGTGCCGTTAGACTGCAACCCAGAACTCCAGCCCTCGGGTCTATCAGCTCAGGTACGCAATATTCCGGATCTCCGTGTGAATGCGGAGAATCCAATCATTTCTAGAATCAGCGAGGAGCACTTTGGTCAAAATAAACTTGAATGGAATATGTAAAGCAGTTGAGCTTACTCCGAACAATGGACGGCCGCGACTCTGCTTGATTCGGGTGGAGCTCGATCACAACGTTGCTCGAAACTTTCGCACGCACGATATTCAACTGATGGTGCCCGCGGAATTTGCGGGTTTGATGGATGTGAATTTTCCGGTGACGGTTACGCTGGAGCAAAACGGAGTTTGAACGAGCGGGTGAGTTGGCAGTTATGTTGTCACAAATTAGGATGGTTTTTTGGCAGTGTGGGTGGTTGCGCCACCGCCGATTTTAGCGAGGGTTTGCTGAGCAAGAGCGCGGTAGGGGCTGTCGATGGAGGCGGCTTCCGTCAGCGCGGCGCGGGCTTCGGGGATTTTTTGCATTTTTGCCAGCGTGAAGCCGAGGCGGTATTGGTTGCGGGCGTAGCTTGTGGGATTTGATTTGAGCAGCGGGGTGGCTTGGCGGAACGCGTTGACCGCTTGCACGTTGAAGGTTTGATTTACGTAGACTTCGCCTAAGGCGGAATAGGCTAGGCCTTTTTGCATGGCGACTTGTTGCTGCCATTGCGCATCATCCGCGCCTTCTGGCTTTTGCGCTTTGGTTAGGATGTCGATGGCTTTTTGCGCGTAGTCCGCGGCTTTGTCCAATTGCTGACCTTTTTCACTCCAATAATCTGAAAGTAGCACTAGCATATCCACATTTTTCGGATCGGCAGCTAGGACTGCTTGCGCGGCTTCCATCATTTTTGGAAAATTCTGGGCTTGTTCTTCGGAGAAGGCTACCTGCTCGCGCGCGTTTACGGCGTAGGGGGAATCGGGGAAGTCTTTGGCGAAGCGGTCCATGTAATTGGCGCGGGATTTGGATTCGGTGAGTTTGTAGGCGGCGTTGAAGGTGGCGTTTTGATAGTAGGAGATGTCATCTTGCGCGCCGCGGAAGATGCCCTGCTTTTGTTGCTCCCAATTTTCTTTGGACATACCGGTGGGCGGGGGCGAGGATTTGAAGCGCGTTACGATTCCGTTGGCGCGCTCGGCGGCGTCGAAGATTTTGGCTGTGTCGCCCTGTTCTTCGGCGGCGTGGACTAGCGTTACGGCTGTACTTAGATTTTCGGGATCTAGCTTTAGGGCTTTTTCGGCGTATTCGTAGGTCTTGGCGTAATTCTTTTGGGTTAAGTAACTGCTCGCGTAGAGTTGATCGGCTAGGAGTTCTAGATCGCCTTTGCCGAAGTCGGCTGTGAATTTATCGAGTAACGCGATTTTGTCGGGGCCGTCTGGGGCGGCGTAGATTTCGGAGAGGGCTTTATCTTCGGGAGTGCCAGCGTTTACTGAGACGGTTTTGCCCATTTGGGCGCTCGCGATGGATGCGGCAGTGAAGAACGATAGGATTGAAATTGTTGCGCGCATTGCGAGGCGATTCATTTGGGCCTCCGGAGCTGAATTGGGCGGACTGAATTTTGCGAATCGGCGCCGCCCCTGGCGCGATGCGGCGCATATTAGTCCAATGCGGGTTGGGTGGCAATTGTGATTGGTGGTTGGGATTGGCATTATTTATGGTTGGGCTGGCGAATGCGGTCGCGGGTGCGCCGGTGATTTGTAGCATGTCGTGACTGGGTAGAAATGCGGGGCCGAAAAGCGGGAGGGCCAAAGCACCCTCTCCTACTGGAGAATCTATGGATCTTGGACTGAAGGGGCGCGTGGCTATTGTGGCGGCGGCTAGTAAGGGATTGGGGCGGGCTGTGGCGGAGGAATTAGCGCGGGAGGGGGCGGAGATTGCTATTTGCGCGCGGACCCCGGCGGATACGGAGAAGACTGCTAAGGCGATCGAGGCTTCTACTGGGCGGGCGGTTTTGTGGCAGGCGATTGATGTTACTCGGGCGGAGGACGTGCAGGCATTCGTTGCCGCGGTGGAGAAGCAGTTTGGGCGTGTGGATATTTGCGTGACGAATGCGGGTGGGCCGCCTTCTAAGAAATTCTTGGAGATTTCGATCGAGGAGTGGCGGGCGGCGGTGGATTTGAATTTGATGAGCGCGGTTTTTTTTGCGCGCGTGGTTTTGCCGGGGATGCAGCAGCGCAAGTGGGGGCGGTTGATTACGATTACCTCGATGTCGGTGAAGCAGCCGGTGGATGGGTTGATTTTGTCGAATTCGGTGCGGGCGGCGATTACTGGATTGGCGCGGACTTTGGCTAATGAATTTGGGGCGGATGGGATTACCGTGAATAATGTGGCGCCTGGTTATACTTTGACGGACCGTTTGGAGGAACTCGCGACGAAGCGGGCGGCGGATGCTGGGGTTTCGCGGGAAAAAATATTCGAGCAGATGAGCGCTTCAGTGCCGGCGCGGCGGATCGGGCGGCCGGAGGAATTTGCTGCGGCGGTGGCGTTTTTGGCTTCGGAACGGGCTGGTTATTTGAATGGGACTACGATTGCGGTGGATGGCGGTTGGGTGAGGAGTTTGTTGTAGAGGTGGGAGGTTGTTGGGGCGTGCTTGCTAGTCCCGGGTGGGAGCGCGATGCACATTCGGACGAACGTTGATTTGGGTCCGCCGTTTTTGTTTGAGATGTGGGGTTGATTTACTTCGTAAGATGCCGGCAGGGACGCCGACGCTACTTTACTGCGAGGATTCGATGATGACGGGATTTTTGCGTTGGGGCGGTTTGCGGTGGCGGCTTGTTGGTGCTGCTGCGTTGGCGGGGATTTTACTTTTTGGCGCGGCTTCACGGTCACTGGCTCGCGATGACGATCCTTATGCTCGCTCGCGTGATTATGATTTGCTGAATGTGCGGACGCATCTGCGATTTGATGTGGAGCAGAATAAGGTTATGGGCGAGGTGACCGAGAGCCTGGCGATTTTGCGGGAGAACGTCGAGGCGCTGCGATTTGATTCGATCGGCTTGACGATTGAGAGCGTTACATTGAACTGGGCGGCGGCGAAATTTGACGTGCAGACGAAGGAATTGGTGGTGGCGCTGCCGAAGAAGGCGCGGCGCGGGGAAACTTTTGAGGTGACCATTCGTTATTCGGGGCAGCCTACCAAGGGGCTTTATTTCGTTTTGCCGGATAAGAATTATCCGGACCAGCCTCGGGAAATTTGGTCGCAGGGCGAATCGGAAGATACGCGCTACTACATTCCGATCTACGACTATCCGAACGATCGTACTACATCGGAGATGTTGCTGACTGTGCCGGCGGATTGGTGGACGGTTTCGAATGGCAAATTGCTGGGAATTAAAAGCGAGGCGGACGGAACTAAGACTTGGGACTGGAAGCAATCGGAGACTCTTTCGACTTATTTGATTTCGGTGGTGGCGGGCGAATTTGTGGAGAAGAAAGATACCTGGCGCGGAATTCCGGTGCAGTATGGCGTGCCGAAGGGGCAGGAGTTCAAGATTGATCCTACATTTTCGCGAACCAAAGGGATGTTGGACGCATTTTCGGACGCGCTGGACGTGAAATATCCGTGGGCGAAGTATGCACAGACATCGGTGGACTATTTTATTGAAGGCGGGATGGAGAACACGAGTGCCACAACACTTACTGTGCGCGGCTTGGTCCATCCGAAACTGGCGGGGGAATCTGCTTACGGCAGCGATGATCTGGATTCCCACGAGCTGGCGCATCAGTGGTTTGGAGATTTGGTGACTTGCAAGGACTGGGCGAGTATTTGGCTGAATGAAGGTTTTGCTACTTACTTCGAACATTTTTGGCTCGAGAAGAACTTCGGGAAGGACGATTCCGACTACGAATTCTGGACGGATGCGAATCAGTGGATGAATCAGCGGGCGTTGTATGGCGTGCCGATCGTCACGCGAAATATCGACGATTCGGTGGAGTATGAGGGGAATATTTACACCAAGGGCGGCCTCGTTCTGAAGATGCTGCGCGAGAAATTGGGGGATCGGGATTTCTTTCGCGGGTTGCATCATTATTTGGACGTGAATCGCGGACAGAATGTGGTTACGGCGGACTTGATCAAGGCCATCGAGCAAGAGACTTCGGTGAACGTGGATGAATTTTTTCAGCAGTGGATTTACCGGGCCGGGGCGCCGAAATTTGAAGTGGCGGTGAAGTGGGATGACTTGGTGGATTCGGTGCATATGCAGGTGAAGCAGACGCAGAAAGTGGAGGGATTGGTGCCGCTGTTTCACGTGCCGATTGAGGTGGAGATTGCCACGAAGAGCGGGGTGAAAACTTTTCCGATTGATGTGAGTAAGGATGAGGAGATTTATTCTTTTGCTTTGGATGGGCCGCCGTTGATGGTGATTTTTGATAAGGGCGACAAGATTTTGAAGAGTGCGGAGTTCAAGCGCGAGCCGGCGATGTTGATTTATCAGTTGAAACATGCGGAGACGGTGCCGGACCGAGCGGATGCGGCTAAGGCGCTTGGCGAAGTGAAGGGCAATGCGGAAGTGGCGGCGGCTTTGGGAGAAGCGGCGCGGGGGGATTCGTTTTGGGGAGTGCGGGTGGAATGTTTGCGGGCGCTGGGAAAAATTGGCGGAGCGGAAGCGGAGAAGCAGATCCAAGAGGCGCTTTCGAATGAGAAGGCGTGGGTGCGCGATGTGGCTGTCGGACAGCTTGGGAATTTCAAGACGGACGCTTCGCTTGGCGGGCAGCTGGGAAAAATTGCTGTTGACGATCCGGCTTACCGCGTGCGGAATTCGGCGATGTTGGCGCTGGCGCAGTTGAAGGCCGCGAATGCATTTGAGGTGTTGAGTGCCGCGATGCAGATGGATTCGCCGGACAACACAACGCGGCGGGCGGCGCTGCGGGCTTTTGGGTCGCTGGGCGATGATCGGGCGGTGCCGATACTTCTTGATTGGTCGGCGGCTGGGAAGCCGATGGAGTTGCGGCAGGCGGCGGTTGGAAGTCTTGGGCCTGTTGGCAAGGGGAATAAGGATGTGACGCGGGCGCTGGTTTCTTATTTGGACGAGCGGTGGCTTTCGAAATATGCGGTGGTGTTTGCGCTCGGGCGGCATGGGGACCCGGACGCGATTCCTGCGCTCGAGAAATTGGCGAACGGCGAGAAATTGTCTTTTGGATTGGCGTCGGTGGCGAAGAGTCAGATTCAATCGATTCGAGCGCAGGCGGTTGGCGGGAAGGCGGCGGAATCGCCTTATGGGCCGGGGGCGGCGTCGCAAGCGTCGGGCGGCGAGGGCGCGGACAATGCGGCTTTGATGGAGCAGTTGGAAAAATTGACGCGGCGGTTGGATGAGATGAATGAGCGGTTAGCGAAGATTGAGGAGCAGATGGCGGGGGCGAATAAATAGGTTGTGATTACGCGTTGTGTTTAGTGAACGTGCGAACGGCGGCAGGCGGGCACACCAACACCCACGGCCAAACCGGGCGGGAGCTTAACCCCCGCCCCTACTTAGGAAAATTCTTAGATCGCGTAGGTTGTTGCCTGTGGAGCCTGTGATTATGGCGTCGTTTAGTTTTTCGAAGAAGGTGTAGGCGTCGCTGCGGGTTTGGTAGTCATCGGGATTTAGATTCTTGGCTCGGGCTCGGGCTATTGTTTCGCCGTCGGCTACTGCGCCTGCTGCTGGGCTGTTTCCGTCTACTCCATCGGTTCCTGCGCTTAGCACTACGATATTTTTGCCGACGATTTTTTTTGCGCAGGCGAGCGCGAAGGCGGAATTGCGGCCGCCTACTCCATTGCCTGTTACCGGGCTGGATACTTCTCCGTCGGCGATCACTGCCACCGGTCTTCCCTGCTCTTTTCGAAACTTCTGGAGTTGATCCAGCAGAAAATCTGCGGCGCGATCGATGGGCCAGTTGTCGGTGGAATTATCGCAGATGGGGAGGAAGCCTTCGGCTTCTACGGCTTTGTGGGCGTGATGAAAAAGATCGTGCATGCCGAGAATCATTGCGAAATGGGCGCGATCGAATGCGGGGTCGCCGGGCTTGGGAGTTTCGATTAGCGAATTGCGTTCGAAATCGGCGCGCAGACTTGCGGGAATTCTTGGGATTAGATCGTAGAGGCGTGCGATGCGCTGGGCGTCGGCGATTGTGGAAGGATCGGGAAGAGTGGGGCCGGAGGCGAGGGCGGGTTCGTGACCTTCGGGGACGTCGGTTACGCCGAGAGTGATTTTTGTCGCGCCGGATGCGACGAGTTGGGCCAGGCGGCCGCCTTTTGTGGCGGAGAGATGGCGGCGGATTACATTTATTTCTTCGATGGGGGCGCCGCAGGTGACGAGAATGCGATGTAGCTCCTGAAAATCCGCGAGCGTGACTTGCGCATCGAGAGGCGTCTCGACGAGCGTTGAGCCGCCGCCGGAGAGTAGAAAAATGACTAGCGAGCGATCGGTGGTGCGCTTTAGGCGCTCGACGATCGCGCGGCCCGCGGCGAAACTTTGCTCGTTGGGGATCGGGTGGCCGCCGATGAAAATTTGCCAGTTGGGTGGGGCTTGAGCCGGTGCGGATGGAGTTACGAGGATTCCTTGGGCGCGGGAGTTTGGCGGAATAATGCGATCGAGGCCTTGGGCCATGGGGAGAGAGGCTTTGCCATAGGCGATCGGGAGGATTTCTTGAAAATTGCGCAGATCGATTCGATCACCGTTGATGCAGATCGTCGAACCGCTGGGATCTAGTTTGCAGTCCATTGTGTCGGGGATATTTATGGCCGCGAGAGTGGCGCGGAAGATGCGTTGTGCGATTTCTTTCATATTGCGGTGGCCGCGTGCGACGGGTTCATTTCAAAAAAACTTTGCAGGCCGGATCGGGATGTCCTCAGGGGCTAAAGCCCACGAATGTAGAAGCGAGTTTATGTCGGAGCTAAAGCACCGAACCCCTAAAAAACGTTTAGGAGAGGAATTCATTTCAGGAAGATGTGGCGGTCTGGCCCGCCAGGACTTCGGGATTGATTAGCGTGGGAGGGCGGCGGCCCTCGAAGAGGGCGATTACGTTATCGGCGGCGACTAACGCCATTTTGGTGCGGGTTTCGAGCGAGGCGCTGCCGATGTGCGGCGTGACTACTACATTTTTGAGGGCGAGAAGTTCGGGGGAAACTTTCGGTTCGAATTCGAAAACGTCGAGCGCGGCGCCGGCGATTTTTCCGGATTTGATGGCTTCCAGGAGCGCCGCTTCATCGACGACTGGGCCGCGCGAAGTATTGACGACGTAGGCGGTGGGCTTCATTTGTGCGAAGGTCTTGGTGCCGAAGAGATGATGCGTTTGCGCAGTGAGCGGAACATGGAGAGTAATAAAATCGGACTCGAACAGAATGCGATCGAAGCTGACAAATTCCGCGGCGAGCTTTGACTCGATCTCGCTGCCCACGCGCGCGGCATCGTGATAGAGCGTGCGCATGCGGAAGCCTTTGGCGCGGCGGGCCATTTCGCGTCCGATGCGGCCGAAGCCAACGATGCCGAGAGTTTTTCCCCAGATGTCGGCGCCGCAGAGTTGGTCGAGATCCCAGCCGGGCCAGGTGCCGGAGCGCAGCCAGGTTTCGGCTTCCGAAAGGCGGCGGGCTGCGGCCATCATGATCATCCAGGCGGTGTCCGCCGTCGTGTCATCGAGGACGCCGGGCGTATTCGTGGCCGCTACTTTGTGATGGGTGCAGGCGGAGATGTCGAGATTGTCGTAGCCGACGGAGACGGTGGCGGCGATGCGCAGGCGCGGGGCTTTCGAGAGTAATTCTTCGTCGACTTTTTCGGTGAGGAGGCAGATTAGCGCGTCTTTATCGGCGACGCGCATGAGAAGTTCGGCGCGTGGGATGTGCGTTGCGGCGGTCCAGTATTCGGTGTCGCATTTTTCGTCGAGAGCTTTGCGGGCTGGTTCGAATAGTGAGTGGGTGATTAGAACTTTGGGGCGAGGCATGCGGCGCTCCCTGATTCCGCGGTTGGACCGCGGGCGGGAGTAGCATACACGAATTGGGAGGAGTTGATGCGGGGAACAGACGGCGAGTCGTTCGTCGCGAAGCGATGAAATGTGGGTAACACGGAATCGAGTCGCGCGGAGTTAGTAGCCCACATTTTCGCGAGGGTTACACGGGCGGGCGCAGCAAGCGGCGCCCCTACGAAAACGAGAAAAAACAATTCAAGAACCAAAGAAAATGCAGATCCCTCACCCCTAAAGCGGGTTCGGGATGACATAAGAGAAATGCGCGGGTTCGGGATGACGCAAAAGAAATGTGCGGGTTCCGGTGGACTGCGTAAGAGAAACGGGATCGCAGAGGCGCGCGCGTTGACGCGCGTCTTGGGGCGCGACTATAGTTGCCGCAGCTACTGAGGCGGTTTTCTTTGCGGATCGAGCACGATCTCTTGCGTGGGTTGGAGCGGTTGCTGGGGCGCGAACGCGTGCTTTCTTCGCGCGAGGATTTGCTGCTTTATGAGTATGACGGGTCTGTGGAAGAGGCGCGACCGCAGTGCGTTGTTTTTCCCCGCTCTACCGATGAAGTGCTCGGGATTGTCCGGCTGGCCAATCAATTCAAGACGCCTATGGTGGGACGCGGGGCTGGGACTGGGCTTTCTGGCGGGGCGTTGGCGCGCGAGGGCGGGGTGATGATCGTTTTTTCGCAGATGAACCGCGTGCTGGAAATTGATTATGAGAATCGGCGGGCGGTGGTGCAGCCGGGGGTGGTGAATCTGGAATTGAGCCGGGCGGTGGCGCATGCGGGGTTGCATTTTGCGCCCGATCCTTCTAGCCAGCGGGCTTGCACGATTGGCGGAAATGTTTCTGAGAATTCTGGAGGGCCGCATACTTTGGCTTATGGCGTTACGACGAATCATGTGTTGGGAATGAAGGCGGTGCTGCCGACTGGCGAGTTGATTTGCATCGGCGGGAGCGCGGTGGATTCGCCGGGATACGATTTGTGCGGATTATTTGTGGGGTCCGAGGGAACTTTTGCGCTGGTGACTGAAATTACGGTGAAGCTTACGCCGCTGCCGGAGACAG
Source organism: Acidobacteriota bacterium (assembly GCA_013286465.1). Classification (GTDB taxonomy): domain Bacteria; phylum Acidobacteriota; class Terriglobia; order Acidiferrales; family UBA7541; genus Palsa-147. Next base: position 15,614 of record JABDFR010000016.1, read on the forward strand.
TGAAGACGCTGCTGGCGATATTTGATTCGATCGACGATACGACGGAGACGGTGGCGGATTTTACGGCGCGCGGAATTACTCCGGCGGCTTGCGAGATGCTGGATGGATGGACGTTGCGGGCTGTTGAGGCGTACGTGCATGCGGGATTTCCGCTGGATTGTGCGGCGGTGCTGCTGCTTGAGGTTGATGGGCTGCGGGAATCGGTGGAGGCGCAGGCTAAGGACATGGCGGAGATTTGTGCGGCGCATCATGCGCGCGAGGTGCGTGTGGCTCGCGATGCGGCTGAGCGCGATTTGCTTTGGAAGGGGCGCAAGAATGCGTTTGGGGCGGTGGGGCGGATTTGCCCTACCTACTATGTGCAAGACGGAGTGATTCCGCGGACGAAATTGCCGGCGACTTTGCGGCGGATTGATGAGATTGGGAAGAAATACCGGCTAGAGATCGGAAATATTTTTCATGCGGGCGATGGGAATTTGCATCCTTTGATTATGTTCGACGCGCGCGACGCTGAGCAGTTCAAACGAGTGATTAGCGCGGCGGACGAAATTATTCAGTACTGCATCGATGCGGGCGGGTCGATTACCGGCGAGCATGGCGTGGGGATGGAGAAGGACCGGTTGATGCCACTACTTTTTTCCGACGCGGAGTTGGGATTGATGCGCAGCGTACGGGATACATTTAATCCCACCGGGCTCCTGAATCCGGGAAAGATTTTTCCGACGGGCAAAGGTTGCGGCGAAACGCGCATTCGCCCGTTGCCGGTGGCTGGCACGGCGGCGCGTTGACGATGAGCGCGCCGGCGAAAATCGCTGTATCGCGGCTGGCTGATATTGTTGGCGAGCAAAATTGTTCTTGTGAACCGGCGGAGCTGGCTGCGTTCCAGTGCGGCGGCGTTATGCCCCGCGGGGTGGCGCGACCGGGTACGGCTGACGAACTTGCGGAGCTGGTTCGGTTCGCGGGGGTTGAAAATTTGGCGGTGATCGCCACGGGCGCGCGAACGAAACTCGATATGGGATTGGCGCCGTCGCGGTACGACATCGCGATCGATATGACGCGGCTCGATCGCGTGGTGGCTTACGATCCCGCCGATTTGACCCTGGGGGTCGAGGCTGGCTGCGGACTAGCGAAATTGCAATCCGTGCTGGCCGAGCATGGGCAGTTCCTTCCTCTTGCGGTTCCCTATTTCCGGCAGACAACGATTGGCGGAACGGTTGCGACGGGCGTCGACTCTCCGCTGCGGCAGCTTTTTGGGGCGGCACGCGATTACATTTTGGGGATGGAATTTGTTACCGGCGAGGGAGTTGCGGCGAAGAGCGGCGGGCGGGTGGTGAAAAACGTGACCGGCTATGATTTGCATAAATTGATGATTGGGGCGCTGGGGACACTCGGGATCATGACGAAAATTAATTTCCGGACTTTCCCCGTGCCGGCGGAAAGCCGCGCGTTCGTCGCACGATTTGAGAATTCGAATGGCGCTTTCGATATGTGTGATCGCGTTACCCAATCGCCACTGCGAGCTTCTACGATGGAAATTCTGAGTCCGCAGGTTGCGGAACTTTTCGGCAGCGACGCCGCTTCGCGAGTGGAGCGAAGTGCGCTGCCCGGCGATCTCCTCTCGCGCGAACATTGGGCGTTTACCTCGGGATTCGCGGGGAATGAGCCGGTCCTGGGGCGCTACGAGCGGAATTTTCGCGAAATGGCTGAGACATGTGGAGCGGTGGGAATCTCGGTGCTCGCCCAGGAACAGATCGCTGGTGCATTTGGGCGCAAGCGCGAATTTATTTCCATTGCGCTCGAATCCTCGCCGGCGGCTACGATTCTGAAATTGAGCGTGCTTCCACGCCGGATGAATGATGCGGTGACGAACGCGGCGCGGCTGGCGGACGAGAACGGCCTGCGATGGGCGGTGATGGCACGCGGGATCGGAGTTATCTATTTTGTGCTGCTTCCTGAAGCCAAGGACGAACAGACTCGCAGCGAAGTGGCGAAGACGGTGGAAAAAGTGATAGACGCTACAGCCGGAATGGATGGTCACGCGACGATTCCGTGGTGCCCGCGCGATTGGAAGCCCTCGATGGCGATTTGGGGCCGGGAGCGCTCCGATTTTTCGCAGATGGCAAAACTCAAAAAACTTTTTGATCCTCGCGCAATTCTGGCGCCGGGACGATTTGTGGGAGGGTTGTGACATCGTGACTACCGGACCCTACACGGCGCTTCCCGACGCGCAAAAAGAATTTCAGGAGACGCTTAGCGGATTCTCAGCGACCGACCGGCCGCTTTACAAGGATTATTCGCGTTGCGTTCATTGCGGGCTGTGCCTCGATCATTGTCCGACTTACCGGCTTTGGGGTAAGGAAGCGGATTCGCCGCGCGGGCGGATTCGGCAGATGAAACTTGTGGACGAAGGGCGATTGGAGTTGGGCGAATCGTTTGTTACTCACATGGATCGCTGTTTGGATTGCCGGGCTTGCGAGACGGCGTGTCCTTCGGGCGTGGAATATGGAAAATTGATTGAATTGGCGCGGGCGCAGATTCAGCAGAAATATTCGCGTTCGTGGGCTTCGCGGATGACGCGTGATTTTGTTTATCGCTGGCTTTTGCCGCATCCGGGACGGATTCGATTTGTGGCGCGCGTGGCGCGGCTTGCGCAGGTGACGGGACTTCAGGGACTGGTTCGCGCTTCACAAGTGGCGCGGCTTTTCGGAATGCAGGAGCGGCTGCAGCTTTTACCGCGTATCGACCGGAAATTTTTTGATGCCAGCGTGGGGCGGACTTTTCCGGCGATCGGTGCGCGACGGGCGCGCGTGGCATTTTTTGCCGGATGCATTGCGCGGGTTACGTTTACGGAGTTGAACGACGCTACGATTCGGGTGCTGCAGGCGAATGGATGCGAAGTCGTGGTTCCGGCGGAGCAACGTTGCTGCGGGGCGCTGGCGGCTCATGCGGGGTTGCGGGATGTGGCGCGGGAGTTGGCGCTGATTAATTTCCGGGCGTTCGCTGGGAGCGATTTCGGCGTGATTGTGACGAACGCGGCTGGGTGCGGGTCGGCGCTGAAGGAATATTTGCATTTGTTTGATTCGCATTCGGCGAGCGGGGATGATGCGGCGGAGTTTTCCGGGCGAGTGCGGGATGTGACGGAATTTCTGGATCAGCTGGGATTGGTGGCGGCGATGCGCGAATTGCCGCTGCGCGTGACAATTCAGGATTCTTGCCATTTGCTGCATGGGCAGAAAGTTCGCGAGGCGCCGCGGCGTTTGCTTCGGGCGATTCCGGGCGTTGAAATTGTGGAGATGACTCGGGCGGATCAGTGTTGTGGTTCGGCTGGCGTTTATAACGTGACGGAGACGCGGGCTTCGATGGATTTGCTTGCGGAAAAAATGACGAACGCTGCGGCTAGCGGGGCGACAACGATTGTCACAGCTAATCCTGGATGCATGCTGCAATTGCGGGCGGGAGTTACGATGCATGGGACCAGGCAGAATGTGGTGCATGTGGTAGAGCTGCTGGATCGGGCTATGGCGAAGGGTTGATTTTTGTACGCCTTCGGTCGGCGCGGTGATTGATTTTTTTTCCGGGCGTGCGGCGCGGCGCGAGCGCCGCTGGTCGGGCCCGGCGCTAAAGCGCGACGCGCTAGGCGATCTTTTCCGGAGCGCTGAAGCGCTCCTCCCCCGTCCGCCATAACTTCGGGCGGACGAGGGCTCCCGCCTAAAAACCTTTATATCGCGGTTGTCGAGTCAAATGGCATGAGTTTTCGCTCGCGTTACTTGGGCGGGCGCAGCAAGGCAAGCGAGCGCCCCTACGAAAGCAAACCACAATCGCCGGCAAAACCCAAAGCTACGCCGGGCCTCCTCCTAGGCGGACCGGCCCCTACGACGGCGGGAGTGCCCGTTACACATACGCCGGAGTGCCGGGGGCGCGTTGGGCCGCGATGTTAAGATAAATGTTGGCGATGAATTCTACGGTGCATGCGGAAGTTGTCGCGTTTCCGGCCATCGAGCGGTATTTCGATGTGTCGCTGTTTTTGCTTGTGGTTACTGGGCTTGTTGCGGTGATTTCTACCGGGAAGCTGGATCCTGTTTCTACAGCTTTGCCTTTGATTGCGCTGCTTTGGAAAGGGATTCGGGTTTTTCGACGGCAGGCGCCGGAACTTTCGCAACGGACCGCGACCAGCCTGGTGCTCGCTTACCTTTTGTTCTTTCCGCTCGATTTGTGGTTCCTTTCGCGAAGTCTCGCTTCCGACGCGCCGAATCCGACGCTCTACGCCGGCTTACTCGCGGCGATCCACTTGCTGATCTTCGCGACGTTGGTGCGATTGCTTTCGGCTCGGTCGCATCGCGATCAGCTTTTTCTGGCCATGCTGGCGGTCACTTGCATGTTGGCTTCGGCAATTCTTACTGTCGATACTGCGTTTCTTATTTCGCTCAGCGTTTTTCTACTGATTTCAGTCTCGACGTTCATCGGCCTGGAAATTCGGCGTAGCGCTACAGGCGCGATCACGCCGCCACTCGATCCCGACAGCCCGGCTGCGAATCGACTGCATCGGGCCGTGGCGCTCACTTCTCTTCTCGTGGCGGTGAGTGCGCTAGTCGTCGGTACTTTGATTTTCTTTATGATTCCGCGGTTCACTACGGGTTATTTGAGTGCGCTGAGTTTGCGGCCTTCGTTGATGACCGGATTTACCGACAACGTGACGCTCGATCAGATTGGCGAAATTAAGAAGAACACTGCGGTGGTGATGCGAGTGCACGTGGATGGCGAGCCCGCGCGGGCGGCGGACATGCATTGGCGCGGGATTGCGTTGACGAGTTTTGATGGTCGGCGATGGTTTAAGCCGCCGTCGGATCACATCGCGCTGATTCCGACTGCTGCGGGCGAATATTTTCTGGGGAACGCGGCGCTGGCTCCTGGTGAATATGCGAATTTGTCTTATTCGGTTTTGATGGAGCCGATTGCTACAGACGCGATTTTCGTGGCGCCGCGAGTGGTGGAGTTGCGCGGATTTTTTACCCCGGGGGTCGAACGGGCTGGCAGCCCGCAGCGATCGCAGTTTCTAATGATCGACGGGACGGGAACGCTTACGAATCCGGCGCGCAATGAAATTCGCATGCGCTATGAGGGAATTTCGCGCGTGCCGGCGGTGCCGCCGGCGAAATTGCGGGCGGCGGCGACCGACTATCCCGACGAAATTCGCACTTTTTATTTGCAATTGCCGAAGATTGACCCGCGGGTGCAGCGCCTAGCCGATCAGGTTACCGCGCGGGCCAGCAATCCTTATGATAAAGCGGCGTCGATCGAAAGTTTTCTGCGCACCGGATACGCTTACACGCTGGACGTGAATATGCCGCCGGGCGTCGACCCGCTGGCTTATTTTTTGCTGCAGAAACGCGCCGGCCACTGCGAATATTTTGCTTCGGCGATGGCGGTGATGCTGCGGGCTGAGGGAATTCCTTCGCGATTTGTCACTGGTTTTCTTCCCGGCGAGTACAACGATGTTGGCGGCGATTACATTATTCGCGCGAGCGACGCGCATGCTTGGGTAGAGGTTTTCTTTCCGCGTTACGGGTGGATTACTTTTGATCCCACGCCGCCGGGAAATGCGATGCAGCGCGGGTTGCTGGCGCGACTGGCTCTTTATTGGGATTGGTTCCAATACAATTGGAATGAGTGGGTGGTGAGTTACGATTTTGGGCATCAGGCGGCGCTGGCGCAGAATGTGCAGCGGAATTCGCAGCAGTTGGTCGCGCGGTTGAAAACTTATTATCAGCAGAAACGGCGCGAGGTGCTGGCTTATTTGCTGGCGCTGGACCGGCAGGCGGAAAAATCGCGGTATTCGCTGCCGGTGGTTTTGGGGCTTTTGCTTTTGATGTTGATCGCGCTGCGCGGGCGGGCGATTGGTGGATATGTGCGGGCGCGCTGGAGTTTGCGAGCGCACCGGAAGGGTAGTTTGCCGCCTGAATTGGCGGCGCTGCAATATCGCGAGATGCTGAAGCTTTTGGAGCGGCGCGGTTGGCGAAAATCTCCGGCGCAAACGGCTTTGGAATTTGCGGCGGCGATTCCGGATGCGCAGTTTAATTCGCCTGTGGGACAGTTGACGGAACTTTATCAGTCGGCGCGATTTGGCGCGCATCCTGCGAAGGCGAGCGAGATGGCTTCGTTGCTTGCGATGATGAGAGAGATGCTGCGCGGGGGACGACGGTGAGCATTGTTCGCGGCGCGCGAGCCTATGTTTAACGGCTGCGATTTTTCGACGCGAACACCCAAAGCTAAACCGGGCGGGAGGTAAACCCCCGCCCCTACAGCTGTCGGTTCTCCGCTGTGCCAATGGGCGTTCCGCAGTGATGTGCTAAACTACTTCTCTCGCTTCTTTCGTTGAAGCTACCATTTCATGCCTAAAGTTGGATTTGTCAGCCTGGGTTGCCCGAAAAACCTTGTGGATAGCGAGGTGATGATGGGCATTCTTGCGCGCGGCGGTTATGAGATTACCGCGCGGGCCGATGAGGCTGATGTGTTAGTCGTGAATACTTGCTCGTTTATTGCGCCGGCGCAACAGGAATCGGTGCAATCGATTTTGGAGATGGCGGAGCATAAGAAATTTGGGCGGGCGCGGAAGCTCGTTGTTGCTGGTTGCATGGTGGAGCGGTTTCGCGCGCAGATTTTGGAGCAGATTCCGGAAGTGGATGCTGTGGTGGGCACTGGCGAAGTGGAGCGGATTTTGGAAGCTTGCGAAGGCGAGCTTCGAAGTTTGCCGGCCGAGGTGCCAACTTTTTTGTATCACGATTTGACGCCGCGGATTTTGGCTACGCCGCGGCATACGGCTTACATCAAGATTAACGAGGGTTGCGATCATCCTTGCACTTTTTGCGTGATTCCGCAATTGCGAGGGAAATTTCGCAGCCGGCGATTTGAATCGGTGGTGCGAGAGACTGAGAATTTGGCCGAGCTGGGCGTGCGCGAAATTTCATTGATCGGGCAGGACACTACTTTTTACGGGGAAGATTTGGGCATTCGCGATGGATTGCCGCTTTTGCTGGAGCGGCTGGCAGCGATCGACGGCTTGCATTGGGTCCGTTTTCTTTATTGCTATCCGAATCGGATTACGCCGCGGTTGCTGGAGACGATTGCGGCGCATCCGCGATTGGCGAAATATATGGATATCCCACTCCAGCATGCGAGCAAGAACATGTTGGCGCGGATGAAACGCGGGTCGCATGGCGGGGCGTTTTTGAAAATGGTGGAGAGGATTCGGCGGACTGTGCCGGGAGTTTCTGTGCGCACTTCGTTCATCGTGGGATTTCCCGGCGAGACGAAGCAGGATTTCAAGACGCTATGCGATTTTGTGCGCGATGCGGAATTTGATTGGATGGGAGTGTTCTCTTATTCCGACGAGGATACTTCGGAGAGCTATCACCTGGACGGGAAAGTCGATACTGAGACGATTGCCGAGCGGCGGGATACGCTTATGGCGATCCAGCAGAAGATTACGCGGAGGCGATTGCGCGGGCTGGCGGGAACGCGCGTGCAGGCTATGCTTGAGGGGCCTTCGAAGGATACGGATTTGATTTGGGAAGGGCGGATGGAAGGGATGGCGCCGGAGATTGATGGGAAAATTAACATCACGGAGATCGCCGGCGTCAATGAAGTTGATGAGTTGCCGCCGCCCGGTACCATGGCGACTGTGGAAATTACCGGGGCGCAGGATTACGATTTGCTAGGGCGGGTGATTGAGTTTAAACGCGAGGCGTTGACGCGGGTGCCGGGGCTTGAGGCGATACGGAATAATTTGGTTTCGATTTCGCCGGCGCTTGGTCGTTGAGTGAGTGGCATAGTCAGGGCTAAAGCCCGCGATTTTCTCAGTGATCTATTGCCGGAGCTAAAGCTCCGGCCCCCTAAAGAAACGGCGATGAAACGTAATTGTCCAATCTGCCGGAAGCCTACCGATTCGGAGACGGACGCGGATTTTCCGTTTTGCAGCGAGCGGTGCCGGACGCTGGATCTTGGCAATTGGGCTAGCGAGAAATATGTGGTGAGCGATCCGGTGTTTGATGAAGACGGTGCGGAGGAATCTTCGCCGACCGATCCTGATGAAACTAGAAACTGAGCCAGCCGCTTCGGCGCGTCCGCCACGCAAACCGCGCACCGCGTATCTTATTGGCACATCACTTGGGCTTGGCTACCTGCGACCCGCACCGGGCACGTGGGGATCTCTGGCAGGCGTCGCTCTGGCTGCGATTTTTTCCATCCGGAATGACTGGATCATGCCGGGCGGATGGGGCATTAACAACGAAATTCTGCGGCTGCTCTTTTTCCTGCTGGTATCGTTCGGTGGAGTTTGGGCTGCCGGCCGCGTGGCGTCGCACTCGGGAAAACACGATCCGCAGTTTGTGGTGATCGACGAGGTTTCCGGTCAGTGGCTGACGCTGATGCTTGGAAATGTCCACGCCTTTTGGAATCACTCCACGATTGAGCATACTTCCTATGCCGGCGCGCACCTGACTGGCGCTGTTCTCTCCAACTGGAAATATTTGTTGCTGGGCTTTATACTTTTTCGCGGCTTTGATATTTGGAAGCCGCCGCCGGTGCGTCAGTTGGAATCGCTGCCGGGTGGTTGGGGAATCATGGCGGACGATTGGGCCGCTGCAGTGTACGCCGCGGCGGGCCTTTGGATCGCGCGGTGGTTCGGGCTGTGAGGAATTGCGATTCCCTTCTTCGCCGGCGGAGTTTGGAGCGCCGCGTGAATCTACAGGCTTCCACGCTGCTGCCGGAAACAGAATTTAAGGATCGGGCCAAATTTGCCAGGTAATCCGCGCATCGAGCAGGTGAAGCCGACAGCCGCCATTCCCGGCGGCGAAGTGACGATTTCGGGTACTGGATTCGGCGGACGAAATCATCACCGGCCGCAGGTGCGCTTCGGGACCGCTGAAGCAAATCTGATCATGGCGGCGGAAACGTATCTGATCGCGCGAGTTCCCGAGGGGGCTGCGGGCGGTGCGGTGCGCATCAAGCTGGGAACCGCGGAAAGCCTGCCGTATCCGATTTCGTTGGGCGTGCAAATCGCCGACAATCTGCACTGCGTTTCGAATCCTGCCGTCGATTCCGCGGGAAATATCTATGTGACCTTCAGCGGTCAGCGCGGCCAGAAGGTTCCGGTTTCGCTTTATAAAGTTACCGCGGGAAATTCGGTGAAGCCGTTTGTTACGGAATTGATGAATCCCACCGGCTTGGCGCTGGATGCCGACGGCAAACTTTACGTTTCTTGCCGCAACGATGGCACGATTCACCGGATTTCTCCCGACGGGCGCTCGATGCAGTGGATGGAAGGCATGGGCATCGCTACGGGGCTAGCGTTTGATAAACAGGGCAGCCTTTACGTGGGCGATCGCAGCGGAACGATTTTCAAAATCAGCCCGGAGCGGGAGATTTTTGTTTTTGCGACGCTGGAGCCTTCGGTCGCCGCGTACCATCTGGCGTTTGGACCGAATGGCGATCTTTATGTTACCGGCCCTACGACATCCAGTTTCGATCGCGTTTATCGAATTACACCTGCTGGCGAAGTGAGTTTCTTCTACGTTGGACTCGGGCGGCCGCAAGGACTGGCTTTTGATCGCAAGGGGAATTTGTATGTTGCCGCATCGCTGGCGGGACGCCGCGGCGTGGTGCGTTTGAGCCCTCAGGGCAAAGCGGAAGTGGTGTTGAGCGGCAATGGAATTGTGGGCATTGCGTTGATGCCTACTTGCCGGGCGATCGTCGCGACTACGAATACGCTTTACACTGTCGACTGGGACGTTGAAGGTCAGGCGCTCTACGGATAACGCGGCCGCATGAACGCGGAAATCATCGCAGTTGGCTCGGAACTCCTCACACCTTATCGCATCGATACGAATTCCCTCTATTTGACGGCTGAGCTGAACCGGCTCGGTGTGCGCGTGATGCGCAAAACCGTGGTGGGAGACAATCGCGAGGAATTGCGCGAGGCGCTCGAGCATGCGCTCTCGTATGCGGACATCGTGGTGTGCTCCGGCGGGCTTGGCCCGACCGTCGACGATTTGACGCGCGAGACCGTTGCCGGACTTTTGGGGCGCAAATTGGTCCGCAACGAAGAAATTCTGCGCAGCATTCAAGAACGCTTTCGAAAATTTGGGCGAGCCATGCCGGAAACGAATGTGCGGCAGGCGATGGTTCCCGAAGGCGCGGAGCCGCTCGATAATCCGCGCGGGACGGCGCCGGGACTTTGGATGGAAACGAACGGGCATTACATTGTGCTGCTGCCCGGGCCGCCGAACGAATTGAAGGCGATGTTTGAGAATGAAGTGCGCTCGCGGCTAAGCCGCATCGCGCCGAAGAGGCGCTTGTATACGCGGGATTTGCGCGTTGCGGGGATGTCGGAATCGGATGCCGACAATCGCGTGGCCGAGATTTACAAGAAATATTCGCAGGCGGAGCATACGATTCTGGCAGCGCCGGGGGCAATTCAGATTCATCCGCGAGTTTGGTCGGAGGACCGTGAAGAGGCGAACCGCATTCTTGATGATCTGGTGAAAAGTTTCGGGCTAGCGCTGGGCGAAAATTTGTATTCGACCACCGGGCAGTCGATGGAAGAAGTGGTGGCCCATGAATTGCGCGAACACCGCGCGACGATCGCGACGGCGGAGAGTTGCACTGGCGGGTTAATCGCCGCGCGGTTGACGAATATTGCCGGTAGCTCGACTTATTTTCTCGGTGGAGTGGTTTGCTACAGCAATGATTTGAAGACGGCGTGGACACGCGTGCCTGCGGAGATCATCGAATCGAAGGGCGCGGTGAGCCCGGAAGTGGCGCTGGCGTTGGCGGATGGAATTCGCAAGAGCACTGGCGCTGCGTTGGGATTAAGTGTGACCGGAATTGCGGGGCCTGGCGGTGGAACCCCGGAGAAGCCCGTGGGGCTTGTGCATATCGGCTTGGCTGACGAGAAGGGACCGAAAGAGCACGCGTTTCGATTTCCGGGGGACAGGGAACGGATTCGGACACAGGCTACGAATGCGGCGCTCGACATGGTGCGACGATATTTTCTTTACGCGGCGCGGCCGAAGGCGTAGCCGTGCGCGTTTTTGTGGCGCTGGATATTCCGACAGAGGTGCGGCAGGCGATTGGTGAGATGATCGCGCGGTTGCGGGACGTGGCGCGCGGGGCGCGTTGGGTGCGGGCGGACGGAGTTCACGTTACTTTGAAATTTATTGGAGAAATACCGGCGGAGCGCGGCGCGGCAATCGAGCTTGCGTTGCGGGGCGTGCGCGGTCTGGGAATCGACGCTCCGGTCGAGGCGAAATTTCGCGGGGCTGGATTTTTTCCGAATGAGCGCCATCCGCGCGTGTTTTGGGCCGGTGTAGAAGCATCGCCAAATCTCGCCGAGCTTTCGCGCGCCGTCGATGCGCGTCTCGCGCCGCTGGCAATCGCAGCCGAAACGCGCGAATTTCGACCACACCTGACGCTGGCGAGATTCAAGAGCGAAGACGGCCTGCCGCGTTTGCGCGACGAGATTAAAAAGCTCGAGCCTTTCGATTTCGGATCAATGCGTGCGAGCGAATTTCATCTTTTCCAGAGCCAGCTCGGCGCGGGCGGCGCAAAATATACAAAATTGGCGAGCTTTCCATTCGGCCGCTCGGGCGGTGAGGCGTGATTCCAGTCTGGACCATTCCGCTGATCGCTTATCTGCTCGGCTCGATTCCGTTTGGCTTGCTGATCGTGAAGTTGAGCGGCGGCGGCGACGTGCGCGAATCGGGCAGCGGAAACATCGGCGCTGCCAATGTGACGCGCGTGGCCGGTCCAATCTCGGGAATCCTGACGTTGCTGCTGGATGCCGGCAAGGGCTATCTCGCGGTGTGGCTGGCGCGGCGGATCAGCGGCGGCAACGTTCGATGGATTACGGCGGCAGCCGTTGCGGTGGTTCTGGGGCATATGTTCTCGGTATGGCTGCGATTCCGCGGCGGAAAAGGCGTAGCCACGGGGTTGGGCGCGTACATTCCCATCAGCGGAGCGGCCGTGGCTGCGGCGGCCATGCTTTGGATCGTAGTCGCTGTGTTCTGGCGATATGTTTCGCTGGCGTCGATTGCGGCGGCAGCGGCGTTGCCGCTGCTGGTGTACGAACTTTACGCGCCGGGTTTTGCGCCGCCGAGAGTGCTTTCAATTGCGACTGTTTTCGTGTCGATTCTCGTGATTTGGAAGCATCGCGAAAATATGCAGCGGCTCATTGCCGGAACGGAAAGTCAACTTAAGTTGAAACGCTGATGGATTTTTATCAGGCCCGGCACTTCTGACGGATTCGCCGTCGGAAAAATCATTGTGAAGAAAATTGCCATCATCGGGGCCGGTAGTTGGGGGACGGCGCTCTCGATCGCGCTTGCGCGCAGCCGTGCGGCTCATGCGATCTCGCTTTGGGCGCATGAGGCGGAAGTTGTCGAGAGCATGCGCTCGCGGCGGGTGAATGATGTTTTTCTGCCGGATTTTGAGCTGCCTGCGGGCATCGCGCCTACCGGCGATCTGGCGGAGGCGGTCGCCGACGCGGACATTGTGCTTGGGGTGATGCCCTCCACACATGCGCGGCAGCTTTATTCGCGAATTGCGAAGGCTTTGCCGGAGCGTGCCGCGTTTGTCAGCGCGACGAAGGGGCTTGAGCCGGAAACTTTGCTGCGCATGAGCGAAGTGATCCGGCAGGTTGTTGCGGCGGAGCGCGCGGCGCGGATCGCTGTGCTTTCGGGGCCGTCGTTCGCGCGCGAAGTGGCGCGAGGCGATCCTACGGCGATTGTGATTGCGTCGAAGGACGCGCAGCTCGCTTCAGAGATCCAGGAAGAATTTTCCGGGCCTACGCTGCGGCTTTATTCCAATTCCGATGTGGCCGGCGTGGAGTTGGGCGGCGCAGTTAAAAATGTGATCGCGATTGCGGCGGGTGTGACCGAAGGGCTTGGATTCGGCCACAACACATTGGCTGCTTTGATCACTCGCGGGTTGGCGGAGATGAGCCGATTGGCGATCGCGCTGGGCGGACGGTCGGAGACTATGGCGGGGTTGGCGGGAATGGGCGATTTGGTGCTTACTTGCACAGGGGCGCTTAGCAGGAATCGTGGGGTTGGCGTGGAGTTGGGGCGCGGGCGGAAGCTGGATGACATTGTCGGATCTACGCGGATGGTGGCTGAGGGAGTTTCTACTACTGCTGTTACTCGTATGCTGGCGCGGCGATTGGGAATTGAGATGCCGATTACTGAGCAGATGTTTGCGGTACTTTACGAAGGTCGGGCGCCGCGGGATGCGATTCGCGAATTGATGGAGAGGCGGTTGAAGGGTGAATGAGGAACACGGTTCTGAGCTGGCGCAAAAAAGAGCCGGCGGGACGCCAGCGGTACGTTATGCGCTTGTCGCGTTTTTCGAGTTTCGATTTTTTGATCGCACATAAGATGCTGCCCTGAAGGGCACCGCTGCGAATGATTGACGTAACACTTGCGGTGTGACTGTCCTTTCGTTCTGTTGTTTCCTGCGGGTTCGTCCGATAGCTTATTTTTGAGGGGATACCTGTCTGTGTTGACGCTGGATTTCAAGTCGCTGAGAACCAAGCGCTTACGCATCCTTTGGATCGTCTTGGGCGCTTTGCTGCTGGTCAGCGTGGCGCCGCTGTGGCTCTATCACCGCGAAGTACTGCAGCTCAGCGAAAGCAAACTCGAAGACACCGAGCGCGTGCAGCAGCAGGAAATTGCGCGGTCGATAGCCGGCGAAATTCTGCAATTCCAGTCGAATCTCCAGCAGGAATTGCTCACCCAGCGGCAGTTCATGGCCTTAACCGGCATGCTCGACAACGTGGACGAGCCCACGCACTCCCCGCAAGTCAGCCGCATGCTGCAAAATTTTATCGAGAGCAACCCGAATATTCTTTATGTGACGGCGGTGAACTGGCAAGCGCGCGGTGAATCGGCCGGAAGCGTACGCGCCGATCAGGATCCTTTTGTGGACGCGGCGTTAAAGCGGGCATTTACCGCGAGCATTCAGCAGGCGAGCTTCGTGAGCGAGCCTTTCGCGCTGGCGCCGGATAGCCGCCCAGCCCTGGTGATGTCGGTTCCGCTATTCTCGACGGGGCAATTCACCGGAATGATGGCGGCAGTAGTATCGCTCGATCAAGTGGTGGCGCGATTGCGCGATGCCAGCACTCACGACCGCGAATTTTTCGTGGTGGACACTTACGGGCATATCGTCGCGCACACCAATTCAAAGCAAATGGTCCCGGGCATGGACCTTTCGGACAACTCTCCAGTGGTGGTGAAATTCAAAGAGCTGCCGAAAGACTTGCGCACGACGGCAACAATTCGATTTTTCCAGGCGATCAAAGGATCGCGACGCTCGACAGAAATGATCGGAACGTACAGCACCATTCCCGCGCTGCGTTGGGCGGTAGTGGCGCAACGGAGCATGGAACAAGCGCGGATTGATGCCGGCGTAGGCGAATTGACCGGCGATGCTCTGCGATTTGTGATGGGCGCCACATTCGTAGCGCTGCTCTTCGGGTATCTCTTCGCCCTGGGAATTACCCGCCCGATTCGCGGCTTGGTCACTTCGACGCGCGCGATCAGCCGGGCCGAATTCCACGAGCGCGTAGAAGTCAGCGGCGCCGCGGAAATCAGCGAACTTGCCGAGACGTTCAACAACATGGCCAGCGATATCGAGCAATTTGTCGAGCGCTTGAAGCAGGCCGCCGCCGAAAATCGCGAACTTTTCCTGGGCTCCATCCGCATGCTTTCCGCAGCCATCGACGAAAAGGACCCCTATACCCGCGGCCATTCGGGCCGCGTAGCAAAATATTCGCTGATCATCGGCGAGGCCCTAGGACTGACGTTCGAAGAGCTGGAGCGCCTGCGAGTTTCCGCCCTGCTGCACGACGTCGGCAAAATTGGCGTCGACGATCGCGTCCTGAAAAAGCCCGGCCAGCTCACCGACGAAGAATTCGATTTGATGAAACAGCACACCATCAAAGGCGCGAACATCATGCGCCCCGTCCCGCAGCTTCACGAAATGCTGCCCGGCATCGAGCTGCACCACGAGCGCATGGACGGCAAGGGATATCCCTACGGCCTGAAGGGCGATCAGATTCCATTAGTCGCGCGAATCATCGCCGTCGCGGACACGTTCGACGCCATCACCACGAATCGCCCCTATCAATCCGCAATGGATCTGGATTACGCTCTCGAAAGGATTCGCTCGCTGGCCGAATCGAAATTCGATCAGTCGGTCGTAGGCGCGCTCGAATCCGCCATCCACGCCGGAAAACTTCGCCTCAGCGCCACGCTCGTCGAAGTCTAACCGCTCACTCTGCTAGAATGTAAATCCGCGCGCGATGCGCCGAATCCATCATGATTTCTCTATTTGGCAAACCCGAACCGACGCTGCTCGAACGGCTGAAAGAATCCGTCTCGAAGACGCGCACCGAACTCGCCGCGAAAGTCGAGCAGATCCTCACCGGCGACCGCCCCGTCGACCCGGCATTGCTCGCGCAACTGGAATCCGCCTTATTTTCGGCAGACATCGGCGTGCAGACGACCAAAGATGTGCTGGCCGCCCTGCGCGAACAGGTGAACGAGCACAAGCTGGAAGGCTCAGCGTCGCTAAAAAGCGAACTGAAACGCCAGATCGTCCGAATGTTTGCAGCCCCACCGGCGACCAGCCCGAATGGCGCCGCGAATATTTCACCGCGCGTAATTTTTGTCGTCGGCGTGAATGGCGTCGGTAAAACCACAACGATCGGAAAGCTAGCGCATCGTTTGCGCGCAGAAGGCCGCTCAGTGGTCCTGTGCGCCGCAGATACTTTTCGCGCGGCGGCCATCGAGCAACTGGAAATCTGGGCCAAGCGCTCAGGCGTTGAAATCGTGAAACAGAAATCCGGATCCGATCCCGCGTCGGTGGTATTCGATGCGATTTCTGCGGCGCGGGCTCGCTCGGCGGATGCGGTGATCGTCGATACTGCCGGGCGGCTGCATACGAAATCGAATTTGATGGCGGAGCTCGAGAAGATGAAGCGCACCGCGGCGAAACTTGTGCTCGGAGCGCCGCACGACGTGCTGCTGGTGCTGGATGCGACGACGGGACAGAACGGATTGTCGCAAGCGCGGGAATTTACCAGCCTCGCGGGCGTGACGGGAATTGTGTTGACGAAACTTGACGGCACTGCGAAGGGCGGAATCGTCGTGGCTATTTCGCGCGAGCTGAATTTGCCGATTCAATTTGTTGGCACTGGCGAGCAGATGGACGATCTTGTGCCGTTTGATGCGCAGACGTACGTCAATTCCCTATTTGACTGAAACCGTGGCTGGGCGCAAAACTTCCCACAAAACGATCGCGCCCGATGAACAATGGATGGATCGCGCTCTCGCGCTCGCAAATCGGGGCGTCGCGCTGGCGCATCCGAATCCGCGCGTTGGCGCGGTGATTGTGAAAAACGGGGAGGCAGTCGGCGAAGGGTTCCACGCCTACGACGGCCTGAAGCACGCCGAACGAATTGCGCTTGAACGCGCTGGCGCAAAGGCGCGCGGCGCTACACTTTATATAAATCTTGAACCGTGCTGCCACATCGGCCGAACCGGTCCGTGCACGGACGCGGTGATTGCCGCAGGAATTCGACGCGTGGTGGCCGCGATGAAAGATCCCAATCGCCTGGTCGCCGGCCACGGATTCCGGCAATTAAAGCGTGGCGGGATAAAGGTCGAAGTTGGCATGCGCGCGGCCGAGGCGCGGCGTTTGAATGAGGATTTTGCGACGTGGATTCGCACGCGGCGGCCATTCGTGACCTTGAAATCGGCGATGACGTTGGACGGGCGAATCGCGGAGAGCCCCGGCACGCCGACCGCGATCACCGGCCCGGCTGCGCGTGCCGCGGTACAAAAGCTGCGGCATTCTGCGGACGCGATTCTGACGGGGATCGGAACTGTTCTCGCGGACGATCCGTTGTTGACCGACCGAACGGGATTGCCGCGACGCAGGCGATTGCTGCGCGCGGTGATTGATTCGCGACTGCGACTACCGCTGAAATCCCGGCTGGTGCGATCCGCGCGCAAGGATTTGGTGGTGTTCACCTCGCAGAGTTCCATCTCCGCAAAAGCGCGCGCGCTTGCGAAAGCTGGTGTGGAAGTTGTGCAAGTTAGATCTCGGCGGGGACGCCCGGATCTGAACGAAGTGATTCGCGAATTGGGGCGGCGGGAAATTCTCAGCGTGCTGATCGAGGCCGGGCCGGGCGTGAATGGGGCTGCGCTCGAGTCCGGGATTGTGGACAAGCTGAATCTCTTTTATGCTCCCAAGTTCATCGGCGTGCGCGGAGTGCCGCTGGCGTTTTTGTCCGCAGGATGGTTAAGGCGCAGGCACGAGTTGCGGGTGGAGAGAGTAGATCGGTACGGCGAGGATTTTGCGATCGAGGGATATTTTCACGATGTTTACTGGAATCATCGAACGCGTGGGAAAAATTGACGCGCTGGACGCGACGAGTGACGGCGGGCGGCTGCGCGCGAATTTCGGCGCGGCGTGGGCGGGTTCACCGCTCAAAATCAGCGATAGCATCGCGGTGAATGGCTGCTGCTTGACGGTCGTCGAACTCGGCGCGGATTTTTTTGCGGCTGATTTGTCGGGCGAGACTTTGCGGCGCACTGCGCTTGGCGAGAAAAAATCGGGGGCTGAGGTGAATCTCGAGCGTCCGTTGACTGCTGGCGATCGGCTTGGCGGGCATTTTGTGCAGGGGCATGTGGATGCGGTGGGGCGCGTGACCCGGCTGGTGCGCGAGGGCGATAGTTGGTGGCTTTCCGTGCGCGTGCCGGAGGATTTTCGGCGGTATGTGGCGGAGAAAGGTTCGATCGCTATCGATGGGATTAGTTTGACACTGGCGCGCTGGAATGCCGGCGTCGCGGACTTTGCGATCATTCCATTTACCTACGAGCAGACGAATATCAAAGGGCTTGCGCCGGGCGATGCCGTGAATATTGAATGCGATATTTTGGCGAAGTATGTTGAGGCGCTGCTGGACGCGCGGCGCGCGCCCGGAGTTTCGAGGCTGCGAGTCGACGAATTGATGGAGCAGGGATTTTAACGATCGCTAATTCCACTTTATGAGCCCGAGCACAAAATTTGATGTGGTTGTGGCGGGCGCGGGCGTGTTTGGCTCGTGGACGGCGAACTTTTTGCAGCGGGCGGGGAAACGCGTGCTGCTGCTTGATGCTTACGCGCCTGGGAACAGCCGGGCTAGTTCGGGCGGCGAATCGCGGATTATTCGCATGGGCTACGGCGCGGATGAAATTTATACGCGGTGGTCGATGCGTTCGTTGCCGCTTTGGCTGGAATTGCAGGAGCGCATCGGAGCTACGATTTTTCACCGGACGGGCGTGCTTTGGCTTGCGCCTGCGGGCAATGAATACTTGACGCAGACGCTAGCGACTTACGAAAAAACAGGCGTAACGTTTGAGCGCTTGAGCTCGGCCGATATCGCGCGGAAGTATCCCCAAATCGCAGTGGATTCGGATGTGTTCGGAGCACTCGAGCCGCACAGCGGATCGCTGATGGCGCGACGCGCCGTCGAGCACGTTGCAGCGGACGCGGTGAAGCGCGGGGCCGAGTATCGCGCTGAGTTTGTGGAGACGCCGGCGGGGCGCGGGCGGCTTGAATCGCTGCGCACACGAAATGGCGAGAACTTTGCGGCGGATACTTTTGTTTTTGCTTGCGGGTCGTGGCTGCCGAAAGTTTTCCCTGGATTGCTAGGCGATTTAATTTTTCCCACGCGGCAGGAAGTTTTCTTTTTTGGATTGCCGGCGGGCGATTTGCGATTTTCGCCTTCGGCTTTACCCACGTTCATCGATCATATTTCGGAATTTTATGGCATGCCGGATTTAGAGGGACGCGGAATCAAGGTGGCTTGCGATGAGCATGGTCCGCGCGTCGATCCCGATACGCAGGAACGCCTTGCGTCGCCCGAAAAAGTCGCCGAAGCGCGGAATTATCTGGCCACTCGATTCCCCGCCCTGAAAAATGCGCCGCTGGTGGAATCGCGCGTCTGCCAATATGAAAATACCTCGAGTGGCGATTTTCTCGTCGATCGGCATCCCGATTTTGACAATGTGTGGATCGCCGGGGGTGGTTCGGGCCACGGATTCAAGCACGGCCCGGCGCTCGGCGAATACGTCGCCGAGCGAATTACGAAGGGAGGGGGCGTCGAGCCGCGTTTCTCGCTGGCTCTTAAGAAAACGGTGCAAAGCCGGGCGATTTATTAGCCGGCACTACAGCAAAACCTGTAGCAGCGCATGAATTCGTCTCAAATTTATCGATTTCGCTTCGAAATGATGAATCTCCTTTACATCGCCGGCATCTCTTGGTGATATCCCCTCTCGGAGGAAATACATGTCGATCACTGATGACGCTTTGAAGGCCAACGAATCGTACGCGCGGGAGTTCGCGCTTGAGCATTTGCCGATGCCCCCGGCGCGCAAGCTGGCCATTGTGGCTTGCATGGACGCGCGTTTGACGGTGGAGCAAGCGCTTGGGTTGAAGACTGGCGACGCGCATATCATTCGCAATGCCGGCGGGATCGTGACGGAAGATGCGATTCGCTCGCTGATTATTTCGCATCATTTGCTGGGCACGCAGGAGTTCATCATCATCAATCACACCGATTGCGGCATGCTGACTTTCAAGGGCGAGGACTTGGCGGCGAAGCTAGAGGCTGGGACGGATGCCGCCGCCGTCACACCGCAGAGCTTCCATGCCTTCTCAAACTTGGAGGAAAATGTCCGCCAGCAAATTCAGCGGGTAAAGTCGCATCCTTGGATTCCCGCAAACATTTCCGTGCGTGGATTCATCTACGATGTAAAGACCGGCGAGCTAAACGAAGTTCCAGCAGGAAAAGCTCGAGGAAAATCCGCCAAGTAAGACGATCACGTGGCGCCGGCAGAGACGCGCGGTACGAAGCACCTCAGCGGGCGGCCGCTCGGCGCTTTTCTTTGGCGCCACGATAGTAGAGGGCCAGGCCGATTAGTACTGCTACCAAAGTCCCCGATACCAGCTTCAGTTCGAAGAGCCATTTGTTCTCGGATTCGCCTGGCGGGATCAGCGAGAGGGCGATTCCGCCTGCCACCACGATGAAGCCGAGTCCGCCGGCCAGCCAAACTCCGATTTTTCCACCGGGAATCAGCACGGCGTGCGGATCGCTCGCACGATCGGGCCGTGCCGCCAGCTTGATCACTGCCGCGTACATATAGAGGAACGGGATGAAATAAAGGATCGTCGCGGCGTCCACGAGCACTTGATACGCGCCAATGGTCGTCTCATTAATCTGACTCGCCAGCAAAACCGCCGCTGAGATTACCGCCTGCACCAAAATGGAGATATAGGGCGTCCGCCACTTCGGGTGAATTTTCCCGAAGGCTGCAGGCATGTAGCGATCTACTCCGGCGACGAACGGAATTCGCGCGATTCCGGCAACGGTGGTTCCCACTCCACCGGCATTTCCGATCGAAACTAAGAATGCGGCGATCATGCCGAAAGCGCCGATTTTGAGAATGCTCGATGCGACGGTGAGCGCTTGAAAAGCGCCGCTTTTCGGATCGACATCCGCCGCCGGTATGACGGCGAGAACTGCAACGGTGGCGACGATATAAATAATCGCGATCAGCGCTCCCGAGCCATAAATCGCGCGGGGCAAAGTTTTCTTGGGATCGCGGATTTCCTCGCTCATCGCGGACACCAGCTCGAGTCCGACAAAAGCGAACGCGATCTGCGGCCAGAAATTCACGGTGTCCCAATTCCAGTGCGGCATCATATTGGCCCACGTGAAATGCGTGACCGAGCCAAGGCGATGCCACACAACCGCAGCTGCGCCGATCAACATCAGCAACGGGACGTAGGTGCCGACGCCACCGGCGTTCTGCAGCCACTTGCCGACATTCAGGCCGACGATATTCATGACAACGGCGACGAACAGCAGCAGGAGCGAAACGCCGACGAGAAACGTTTGATTCTGCGCTAGGCGGCCCATCCCTGCCCCGCCGATGTAGGCGCTCATCGAAGCGCTGGCGAAAAGCAGTCCGGGGAAATAAAAAAAGGAGTAGACCCAGTAGGTCCAGCCGGCTACGAAGCCGTGGAACTCGCCAAACGCTTCCTTCGACCAGACATAGAGGCCGCCCTCGCTCGGGAATCGCGTCGATAGCTCGATGATTACGAGCGCGGTGGGGATGAAGAAAAATAGCGCGGCTAGAATCCAAAGAGACATTGAGGAGGTGCCGTTGTGTGCGGCGGCGGCTACCCAGCGTGGGCCGAGGACTGCTGCGATGTTGAACAGGAGGACGTCCCAAAATCCCATTACTCGGCGTAATTGATTTTTGGGATCGGGAGATGATGGGGCGCTCAACTGATTGTCCCTTGGGGCGGGACCTCCTTGGGGGATTTTGAGTTTGGTGGGTTGCAACCATAGCAAAATCGGGGCGGGGCGGCAATTCTTGGCGGGGTTCTGATTTCGGTGACGGATTTCATCGGTCCGGCATTGTGCTGGGTTGCATTTTCAGTGGTTGCTTGTGGCAGCGTACACAGGCAGGAGTGCTTGTGCTACTAGAGGCCTATGCCGTCGCGTCTAGGGCCGGGATTATGGCGTCTTGCAGGCGGAAATTTTGAAGGACTGGATCTGGGGAGGCTTCGAATTCTGGCCAGGTGCCGAAGAAGGCGACGCGGCCTTCTTGCAGGAAAATCACGCGGTCGGCCAGTTTCTTTGCGAGGTGCGTGTCGTGGGTGACTACGATTGAGGTTTTGTGGAATTTATTTTTTAGCGTGAGGATTAGATCGCCCATGTAGGCGGCCATAAGAGGATCCACCATGGTGGTGGGCTCGTCGAAGAGGATTGCTTCGGGCTCTTCGGCTAGGGCGCGGGCGATGGCTACGGCGCGTTTTGTGCCCGTGCTCAAATCACCCGGCAATTCGTCGGCGAATTCGCGAACTTCGAGCATATCGAGCAGCTCGTTGACGCGGGCGTCGATTTGTTCTTGTGTCAGGCCTTTGCCTTCGAGCGGAAACGCGACATTTTCGGCAACGGTGAGTGAATCGAAAAGCGCGCCGGATTGGAAAACCATGGTTACGCGGCGGCGCAGTCCTGCGAATTGGGCTTCGGTCCAGCCGGTGACATCTTCGCCGGCTACGATAATGTGGCCTGAATCGGGATAGAGGAAACCGAGAAGCAACTTCAGCGAAACCGACTTGCCCACGCCGCTGCGGCCGAGGATTACACCGGTCTCGCCTTGGTTGACGAAAAAGCTTACGTGCTTTAGCACTTCGAGATCGCCGAAAGACTTCGAGACATCTTTGAACTCAAAATAGTGATCAGCCATTTTTAGGCTTCGCCGCCTAGTTCATCTTCCAAAATTGCGTCGGCTTCCTCGAAATCCTCCGGCGTGTTCATATTCTTGAACAAACGGCCGGATTCGTCGAATGGTTTCCAATCGCGCGGCGGCACGGAATCGATTTTTAAGGCGGCGACCGCGTCAGAGACTTTTCGAGTGCCGCCGGTGATCGCCGCCAGAATTGCGGTTACGCAGGTCTTGCGATACATCGCGCACAGGGGCTCAGGGCCGGCGTCGCTTTCCGGGATCATGGCGTCGGCTTTGGATTCGAC
The DNA here is from genome assembly GCA_013286465.1 of Acidobacteriota bacterium. GTDB lineage: Bacteria > Acidobacteriota > Terriglobia > Acidiferrales > UBA7541 > Palsa-147. The sequence goes on from JABDFR010000016.1 coordinate 38,253, forward strand.
GGCGCGCGCGGTCAGGTAATCCAGCCACTCGGAAGTTAGGAAGGGCAAGTCGCAGCCAACGATTAAATTCCACGGTTGATTGGAGTGGCGCAGAGCGGTGGCGATTCCGCCGAGCGGGCCGATGCCGGGAGTGTCGTCGGGGATTACGTTATAGCCTAGCGCTGAGTAACGGGTGGGGGGGCCGATGATTGTTGGAGGGCCGGCTAGTGGAGCGAGTAGGGCTGCGGTGCGCATTAGCAGCGGGATGCCTCCTGGGGCCAGCATGGCCTTGTCGCGGCCCATGCGGGAGCTTTTGCCGCCGGCTAGGATGTAGGTTGCGATGTGGTCTCTTGGCGCCATTTTGCTGCGGAGCTTGGATGCTAACGGGACTAGGTGGCTGAGGGCAAGCGATTGGGTGACGGCACGCCTTGTGGCTTCGGGATCGGCTCGCTGACGGCGGGGCTCGCGAATGCGGAGGAGTGGGCGGCTGACGGCAAGGGCGGCCTGAAAATCGGGAGGGCTACAGCACCCTCCCCTATAACGCACTCCCAACCATCAGATTCTGCTTGGGTTACGTATAGGACCATCCTCAATGAGTACCGGATGTAAAAATACTTAATGGCTTGACACTGCTTGTGTTCGTGCTATATTAGCACTCGCTGTCGAGGAGTGCTAACGCTCAGGGCTCCTCATCTAACTATCCTGAGTAACTTACCGGAGGTCAAGCGAAGATGGCAGTCAATGTCACGCCGTTACACGACCGCGTGCTGGTTCGGCGGTTGGAAGAAAAGGAAACCGTGAAGGGCGGCATCATCATTCCCGACACGGCCAAGGAAAAGCCTCAAGAGGGCGAAGTAATCGCCGTCGGGGCAGGACGAATCGAAAAAGGCCAGCGGGTTCCGCTCGACGTGAAGGCCGGCGACCGGATTCTGTTTGGCAAATACAGCGGCAACGAAATCAAAATTGACGATGAGGAATTCCTCATTCTCAAGGAAGACGAAATTTTGGCGAAGCTCAGCGGTGCTGCAAAGGCTGCTGGCGGCAAGAAGTAAGAACGCTCTTAAGCGGGCTGAATGAGCCCGAGTCGGTTTTAGGCAGGGGAACGGAAAATTTCTCGGAGAAAGTTTAGGAGGGTAAGCAGATATGGCTAAGCAAATTGTGACTGGTGAAAATTCACGCCAGTCCATCCTGCGCGGCGTGAATGCGCTGGCGGATGCCGTAAAGATCACGCTGGGGCCGAAGGGCCGCAACGCGGTCATCGAGAAGAAATTTGGCGCGCCGATCATCACCAAAGATGGTGTGACGGTGGCCAAGGAAATCGAGCTGCCGGATCCGCTCGAAAACATGGGCGCACAGATGGTGCGCGAAGTGGCATCGAAGACGTCGGACGTGGCCGGTGACGGCACGACGACGGCGACCGTGCTGGCTCAAGCGATCTTCCGCGAAGGCGTGAAGACCGTGGCAGCCGGTGCGAGCCCGATGGCACTGAAGCGCGGCATCGAGAAGGCCGTGGAAGTCGCGGTCGAGGAAATCAAGAAGTTCCACAAGGACGTGAAGGGCGACATGATCGGGCAAGTCGGCACGATCAGCGCCAATAACGACCGTCAAATCGGCACGATCATCGCCGAGGCCATGAAGAAGGTCGGCAAGGATGGCGTCATCACCGTCGAGGAATCGAAGACGATGGAAACAACGCTCGAAGTCGTGGAAGGCATGCAGTTTGACCGCGGCTATCTCTCGCCCTACTTCGTCACGGACCCGGAGCGCATGGAATGCGCGCTCGAAGATGTCCGCATTTTAATCCATGAAAAGAAAATCAGCTCGATGAAGGATTTGCTTCCTTTGCTCGAGCAGATTGCCAAGACTGGCAAGCCGTTGCTGATCATCGCGGAAGACGTTGAGGGCGAAGCGCTCGCAACACTCGTCGTGAACAAGCTACGCGGCACGCTGCAGTGCGCGGCCGTGAAGGCTCCGGGCTTCGGCGATCGCCGCAAGGCCATGCTCGAGGACATCGCGACATTGACGGGCGGTAAGGCCGTCACCGAAGACCTCGGCATCAAGCTCGAGAATGTAAAGATGGAAGACCTGGGTAAGGCGAAGAAGATCACGATTGACAAGGACAACACCACGATCGTCGAAGGCGGCGGCAAGCCTGGCGAGATCGAGGGCCGCGTCAAGCAGATTCGCGCTCAGGTGGAAGACACCTCGTCCGACTACGATCGCGAGAAGCTCCAGGAGCGTTTGGCTAAGCTCGTTGGCGGCGTCGCGGTGATCAAGGTCGGCGCGGCTACCGAAACGGAATTGAAGGAAAAGAAGGCTCGCGTTGAAGATGCCATGCATGCAACGCGCGCGGCTGTCGAGGAAGGAATTGTTCCCGGCGGCGGCGTGGCGTTGGTGCGCTGCATCGCGGCGCTCGAGAAGCTCAAGCTGCATGATGACGAGGCCATTGGCGTCAACATCGTGAAGCGGGCGCTCGAGGAGCCAATGCGTCAGATTGCGCACAATGCTGGACACGAAGGCGCCGTGGTGGTTGGCCGCGTCCGCGAGTCGAAGGACGATACTTTCGGCTTCAATGCGGATAGCGGCGAATACACGGACCTGGTGAAGGCTGGCGTGATCGATCCTGCGAAGGTGACGCGTCTTGCTCTGCAGAACGCGGCTTCGATCGCGGCTTTGATGCTCACGACGGAAGCGCTCGTCGCGGAGATCAAGGAAGACGATAAGAAGGCTGCTGCAGGCGGCGGTCCTGGTGGTGCGGGCGGCATGGGCGGGATGTACTAAACGCTGGACTGCTAACCATCACTGATTAAACAGCTTACAGGGCGCCTCGGGCGAACCGGCCGAGGCGCCCTTTCTTTTTTCTTCAGCGTTCTGAGGCTTGTTTGGGCCGCAACGTTTCGATATAGTCTGGCCTTCCCAAACAGCTTCACGGAGGATTTACCGGCATGCCCGGACTGCTGAGCAAACTTCTGCCGCGCGACCCGAGTTTTTTCGAAATGTTTAATCGACAGGCGGAAAATGTTTTTCAAGGTTCCGTCGCGATGGTTGAGCTGCTGGAGCATTACGACGATCCGGTAGCGAGCGCGGACCGCATCGAACGATTCGAGCACGCGGGCGACACGATGACGCACGATATCATCACGCGGCTGAATCAAACTTTCATTACGCCATTCGACCGGGAAGATATTCACGAACTTTCGACCAAGATTGACGACGTACTTGATCTGCTGGATTCCGCAGCGACACGGCTGGTGACTTATCACGTGACGTGCATTCGTCCGGGCGTCGCCGATTTGGCGCGCGTGGTGATGAAGGCAGCAAAAGAAATTGTCGAAGCGGTTCATCTTCTCGAGCACCAGGATCACATCCTCGATCATTGTATCGAGATAAATCGTTTGGAGAATGAGGCGGACCGGATCAGCCGGAAGCTGATCGGCGATCTCTTCGATCAGGAAAAAGATCCGGTGCAGATCATCAAATGGAAAGAAATTATCGAGTTGCTGGAATTCGCCACCGATAAAGCGGAAGACGTGGCCAACGTAATCGAAACTATCACGCTGAAGAACGCATGAGCCCTCGCTTCGCCCCCCGGTGGAATTGCGTGCGGCAAAATCTTGGGAAAGTGTCCTGAGGGAGCCGCGTGGATAACTTCCACCTCTTGGCGCTGATCGTATTTATCACGCTGGCATTTGAATTTACGAATGGATGGCATGACGCGGCCAGCTCCATTGCCACGATTGTTTCGACTCGCGTTTTGAAGCCCACGTGGGCGGTTGCGTGGGCCGCGTTTTGGAATTTTATTGCGGCGTTTGTCTTCGGCACGGCGGTCGCTAAAACGATGGGAACCGGCTTGGTGAAACTTGAGTTGGTGGATGCTCACGTGATCCTGGCTGGTTTGCTCGGGGCGATTATCTGGAATTACGGAACGATCCGGCTGGGAATTCCGTGTAGCTCATCGCATGCGTTGATGGGCGGGTATGGCGGAGCCGCGTTTGCGGCGGCAGGGCTGCGTGCGCTGCAACTTAAGGGCTGGGTTGAGCCGGTGATTTTTATTTTCGTCGCGCCATTTATTGGAATGGCGGCGGGAGCGGTTGTCACCGTGATCACGAGCTGGGTAGTTCGGCGGATGTCGCCGAATTATGTGGATAATTGGTTCAGGCGGCTGCAGTTGGTTTCGGCAGCGGCGTTTAGTTTCGGGCACGGCACGAGCGACGCTCAAAAAGGCATGGGGATTATTACCGCGGCGCTGGTTGCGGGGCATGTGCTTCCGAACTATGGCGTGCCTTATTGGGTTATTATTTGTTGTCACCTCGCCATTGCTGCTGGAACGATGGCCGGGGGATGGCGTGTGGTGAAAACTATGGGCCAGAAAATCACGAAACTCAGTCCGTTTGGCGGGTTTGCCGCGGAGACATCTGCGGCGCTTACCTTAATTGCCACGGCGCATGCAGGGATTCCCGTGAGCACGACACATGTGATCACTGGGGCGATAGCGGGAGTGGGATCATCGCGACGGTTTTCTGCGGTGCGTTGGGGAGTCACTCGGAGAATCGTGTGGGCTTGGATTTTCACCATACCTGGAGCTGGTTTGATGGGCGCAATTTTCTTTCACTTATTCCGATATTGGGGGCGGTGAGATGACGGAACACGATGCTCGATTCGCGACGGTAGAAGAGGCAGTGGAGGAAATTCGCCAGGGGCGGATGATTGTGCTCGTGGATGATGAAGACCGCGAGAATGAAGGCGATTTGACCATGGCGGCGGAGAAAGTTACGCCGGAGATGATTAATTTCATGGCGAAGTTCGGGCGTGGTTTGATTTGTCTGGCGCTGACCGAGGAGCGCTGCGACGCGCTGCATCTGACTATGATGGCGCCGAAGAATACTTCGGCGTTTGGCACGCCATTTTGCGAATCGATTGATGCGCGGCGCGGAACTACGACTGGCATAAGCGCTTCGGATCGCGCGACTACGATTCTGGCTGCTACTGATATCAATACGCGGCCGGAAGACTTGGCGCGGCCGGGGCACATTTTTCCTTTGCGGGCGCGACGCGGCGGAGTGCTCGTGCGTGCGGGGCAGACGGAAGCTTCTGTGGATTTAGCGCGGATTGCGGGGCTTGATCCGGCCGGCGTGATTTGCGAAATCATGAATGATGACGGGACAATGGCGCGGACCCCGGAGCTTTTGGAATTTTGCCGCGCGCATGGATTGAAGCTGCTGACGATCGCGTCTTTGATTCGCTACCGCATGCAGCACGAGCGCTATGTGCGGCGTATCGCTGAGTCCGTGTTATCTACGCGCCATGGAAATTTCCGGATGATTGCTTACTCGAGCGATGTGGATAGCGAAGTGCACGTGGCGCTGGTTCGCGGCGAACTGGCTGGCGATCCTGCGCCGCTTGTGCGCGTACATTCGCATTGCTTGACTGGCGATGTGTTGGCGTCTACGGCTTGCGATTGCCACGAACTTATCGAGCGATCGCTGGAGAAGATTGCGAGCGAGGAACGCGGCGTATTTGTGTATCTGCATCATACGGGGCGCGGGTTCCGGATCGATTCTACGGCTGAGGAGGGTCAACTTCCGGCGATTCTGGTGCATTCACGCGGCGAAATTGATCGCGATTTGAATCGACAGCGATTAATCCAGCGTGAGAGCGGCATTGGGGCTCAGATTTTGATCGATCTCGGGCTGAAGCAGATTCGCGTGCTCACCAATCATCCGAAGAAGGTGGTTGCGCTTGAGGGTTACGGATTGGAAATCGCGGACCAGGTCGCGCTCGGCGTGGGCGTGGAGCGCAAATCGCATCAGGCGTTGTAACGAGCGGACGGATTGATTTGGCGGCGCCCAACGTTTTGGGCGTCGCCTATTTTTTTGGATCGGAACTGGCGATTTTCACGTAGGGCCGGATTTTTTCGAGCCGTTGCTTCGTAATTCCTTTTATCGCGAGCAAATCCTCGACGCGGCGGAATGGGCCGCTTTTCATCCGGAACTCCACGATTTCTTTTGCCATTTGCGGACCGATGCTGGGCAGCTGTTGAAGTTCTTCGACGGTTGCCGTGTTTAGATCAATCGGCGCGAGCGGCGGATTTTTATGTTGGGCGCGGGCGATGAAAGCGCCGGTTAGGACCAACACCAGGCTGAGAAGCGCCGCACTGGCATTTATGCGTTTGGGCATGCGATTGCTCCGGCCGAGTAGGCGGGCATCGTGGTGCGATCGCAAAACCCAAAACCAAAGCGGGCGGGAGATGAACGCCCGCCCTACAGCTCGTTACCTTGCGCGTCGTATTGCTTTACTTCGCCGAATAACGCGGCTTGGTCGCCTACCTGTTCACGATCGCCTACGATTACCATTTGCGCGTTTGCGGAATCGAAGTTGCGCCGGGCTGCGGCTAGCACGTCGTCGCTGGTGAGCGCACGGATGCGCTCGCGGTACGTTTCGAGATAATCATCTGCGAGGCGATTCAGATAGACGGTCGAGAGTTGGCCGATCATTCCTTCCTGCGTGGCCACGCCGAGAGAAAACACGCCGGTCATATAGTTTCGGGCATCGCCTAGTTCGGCTTCGCCGACCGGAAGCGACCGCATGCGGTCCATTTCGTAGAAGATTTCGGTGAGTGTTGCCGCAACTACGTCATTGCGCACCGCGGCGTGGACGGTGAAGTAGCCATATTCTCGCAGAGCGGAGACGCCGCTGCGCGGGCTGTAGGTGTAGCCTTTCTGCTCGCGAATGTTCATCACCAGGCGTGAATTGAATGCGCCGCCGTAAATCGAATTCGCGAGGCCGAGACGGTACCAATCCGGATCGAGGCGAGTAATGGCGCGATTTCCAACGAGAACATCGGTCTGGACGCTGCCGGGGAGATGCACGAAATGTACTCGGCGGCCGTGAAAAGCAGGTGGAGCTGGATTCGCGGGTTTTGCCGGGGACGGGGCACTCCATTCGCCAAAAGTTTTTTCGATCAAGTCGAGCATCGCGGGCGTGTTGAAATCGCCGACGATTACGAGCAGCGCGTCGGAGGGAACGTAATGCGCGGCATAATATTCCTGGAGCTGCTCGCGGCGATACGATTCCACCTGGGCTTCGCTGGGAGCGACGATCGCGTATGGATGAGCGCCGAAAAGAACGTGGCGTAATCGCTCCGCAGCGATGAATGCGGGAGTGGTGCGTTCGATGCGCAGGTCTTCCAGTTTTTGGCGGCGCACACGCTCGAATTCGTTTGCGGGAAATGCGGCATTTCGCGCGAGATCAGCGATCATCGCGAGCAGGCCATCGGCGGATTCGGCTAGGCCGGAAATCGAGATCGCGCTGGTATCCGCGCCGGCGCTCACGCCCAGATCGGCGCCCATGCGGCGCAGATGTTCCTCGATGGTTTGGCTGTCGCGATTGGCGGTGCCGGTGCGCACTACCGACGCCGTAATTTCAGCGAGACCGGGAGCACGAGCGGCGACGACGGCATTGCCGCTGCGGAAGAAAAGTTCCGCGGCGATTTTCGGCACCCAGTGGGTCTCGACGAGCACGATTTGCATGCCGTTCGCGAGAGCACGCGTGGTGCGCTTCGGCCAGGCGACCGGACGTTCGGGCCCAAGTGCAGGGACATTGGTTGGTCCGGATTTCGGCGTCTCGATGATTGTGGAGCTCATTGCGCGCCTCCCTTCCCTACTGGGCGGCGAATCAGAATCGAGCGTTGCTGCGGCACCAGCATTTTGCGGGCGACTTCGCGAACTTGGTCCGGGGTTACCGCGAGAAATTTATCCAGGACGGAATTGATGAGTTGAGGATCGTTGTCGAAGAGAGTGAAACACGCGAGATAGTGCATCAATCCAAAGCGCGGCATGTGCGCGCCCATACCGCTCTCGAGATGAGAATAAAAATCGGAGCGGAATTTAACTTGGATTTGGCGCAGCTCGTCTTCATCAATGCCTTTATCGCGGATTTCCGTCATGATTTCTTCAAAGGCGGTAATGGTTTGATCAGAGGAATATTCGGGCTTGTGATAAATCGTAGTGATCATCAGCGTGGGGCCGTTGTAATCGAAAAGATCGCCGGAAGAATAATTGATTCCGCCGGAGGCTTCGATAGCGATTTGGCGCTCGAGAATCAGACGGCGATAGATGCGTCCGGCACGCCCGCCGTGAAGCAGGCGATCGAGAATTCCGGCGGCGTACCAATCCGGAGTGCCGCGCGCGGGAGCTCGATAACCTATAGCCATCGCCGGTAGCGGGCCGAATTTTTCTGCGACTTCGCCGCGGCGCTCTTCGGTTTGCGCGGGCTCGGTTGCGTCGACGCGAGGGGGCACCGGGCCTGCCGGGATGGATTCGAAGTATCGTTTCGCTAGCGCGAAGGATTCGGCGGGATCGACATCGCCGAGAACCAGCAGCACCGCATTATTCGGCGCGTAGTAAGTGTGGAAGAAACTTTTTACGTCACCGAGATTGGCGGCGTCAAGATCGTTGAAGTCGCCGTAGAAATTATGGGCATTAGGCCAATTTCGGAACGCTACGGGCGGCAGATCGAGCCAGGGGAAGCCGCCGTAAGGCTGATTGAGGACATTGACGCGAACTTCTTCTTTCACGACGTCACGCTGATTTTTGAGATTCTCGTCATCCACTTTTAGCGCGCGCATGCGATCGGCTTCGAGCCAGAGGATGCGCTCTAGAGCATTCGATGGCACGGCTTCGTAATAATTGGTGATGTCGTGATAGGTCGAGCCATTCAGAATTCCGCCCGAGGCATTGATTAGCTTGATGTGCTCCATCTTTCCGGCGTTCTCTGAGCCTTGGAACATCATGTGCTCGAAAAGGTGAGCGAAGCCGCTGCGTCCGCGCGGCTCGAGACGAAAACCAATCTGGTAATAAACGCCGACCGTGGCTACTGGCGCGGAATGATCGGGCGAAACTACAACTCGGAGACCGTTCGACAGCGTCGTGGTCTCGACAGGGATGCGAAGCGGGCTCAAACTTTTCCTCCTAGACAATCGTGTGCGTGAAGCTGCTTCATTTGAAATCCTGAATTGCTCGCTCGAGCGCTTTTTCAGCAGCCGCTGGATCCGCAGCGAGCACTCGACCGGCGAGAATCGTAAGAGCTTCGTACACTCCGCCAAATTCGCGTGGAAACTTCGCGAGCGCGGCATTGTGGCGCGCAATCGTCGCGTAATCGCCACGTGAATGCGGGCCGGTCCAGGCGACGCGCGGGCCGTGCCGCTCGAAATTTAGAAGCATTTGGCGTATCAATGGTAGCAGTGCTTGTACGGCTTGGCGGCGCGTGAATCCCGATTCCATTAAAATTCGCGTGGCTGCTTCGACTAGCGCCAGGCCCTGGCCCGCGACCATCGTGCCGGCGGCGTGATAGGCGGCCTTGTGCGCTCCTTCGATCGCCACCGGTGAGCCACCGAGCGATCGCGCGATATTGCGCGCGGTGCGCAGCGCGCGGCGATCGCCTTCGATCGCAAACACTACCCCATCCAGATCGGGGACTTCCCTTCCGCTAAACGTCTGCAACGGATGAAGCGAGCCCGTCGACGCTCCCAATTTTGCCAGCGGTTCGAGCGCGGTGCGATCGAGGGCGCCGCTCGTGTGCAAAACAATTTTTCCGCGCCACTCTTCGCCGGCAATTTTTGCCAAATCGCGCGCCACCGGCTCGATCGAATCATCCGGCGTCGAGATAAGAACGAGATCAGCGCCGACGGCCTGGCTGGTCAACCCTCCATGAGCGACGCCACCGCCGATCGCGCGGACGGCGCGGTTCGCCTTGGCGCGCGAACGCGAGACGACTGCGCCAATTTTCCAGCCCAATTCCCGCAAGCGGCGCCCGAGTCCGCGCCCTACGCGTCCCGCGCCTACAATCGCAACAGTCGACGACATCTCGCATGATAGGATAGCTGGTTCGAGTGTCCGCTGCTCAGGAAATTATTCAGCTTGCACACTTTCGCAACCGTATTCTTCGGCCTGCTTGCTCTCCTGTGGCTCATTCAAGGTGTACGCGCCGGATTTGGCATGGCCAGCATTCCGCGACTTGCGAATGTCGCGCCGGCCGGCGGCGCCGATCTGCCGCGAATTTCCATTTTGTTTGGCGCACGCGACGAAGCGGAGAAAATCTCTGCGGCGGTAGAGTCCTGGCTGGCGCTTGATTACCCGGATTTCGAAATCATCGCGGTGGATGATCGCTCGGAAGACGCCACGGGGGCAATCCTTGACGAGTTCGCTCGCCGCGATCGACGGCTGCAGGTTATTCATGTCAAGAAGTTGCCGGAAGGATGGCTTGGCAAGCCGAACGCGCTGCAAGCGGCATATTCGCGCTCGAGCGGCGAGTGGATCGTATTTACGGATGCCGATGTACGGTTCGCGCCCGATCTACTGGGCCGCACGATGGCGCTAGCGCAGCGCGAAAATTGGGATCATATGACGCTCCTTGCGGCGCTCGAATTGCGCGGATTTTGGGAAGTTACGACGGTCGGATACCTCGGCCTCGGATTTGCGCTGGGCTTTCAGCCGTGGAAAGTCAGCGATCCCAAGAGCGACACTTATTTCGGCGTCGGGGCGTTTCAACTGGTGCGCCGCTCGGCCTACCAAGCTATTGGCACGCATCGAAGGCTGGCCATGGAAGTTGTGGACGACATCAAGCTTGGGAAGCTAATTAAGCTCGGCGGATTTCGATCTGGGCTCGCTACCAGCCAGCACTTCGTGCAGATTCGCTGGCATGATGGGTTCGTCAATCTGGTTCGAGGATTAATGAAGAATTTATTCGCTGGCTATGGCTACAGCGTCTCACGCGCTCTGCTTTCAATCGTTGCGGTATTTATTTTCAGCATCCTTCCGTTCATTGCGATTTGGTTTACCTCGGGAGTCGCGCGCGTTTCTTGCGCGGTGATCTGCACCGTGGCGATCCTGATCGAAGGGCGCTTCGTTCAAGAGACGAATGAGCCCGCATTGTACGGACTGACGCACCCGATCGGCGCGGCGATTTTCATCTATATGTCTTTGCGCGCGACGATCGAAACGCTCGGCCGCGGCGGAATCATTTGGCGCGGGACGTT
>JABDFR010000017.1 GCA_013286465.1 Acidobacteriota bacterium
TCATCCGCTTGGCATATTCGAGAAGCACTTCGCCGGCCGGCGTGAGCCGCACCGCTTTACCCACGCGCCCGAAAAGCTTCTCGCCATACTCCAGCTCGAGTTGGCGGATCTGTGCGCTCACCGCCGATTGCGATCGAAATACTTTGCGCCCGGCCAGCGAGAAGCTGCCGTTCTTGGCCACTTCAACGAAGGTAGTGAGCTGGTCAAAATCCATGGAACTTGGATGTGATTCTATCGGAAACGATTCCGTATCTCACTAGGAACCGTGCACGGGCACATCAGCACGCTCCGCGAGTGCCGGCAGCGGCGAAGCGCGCACGCAATAAAAGGGGGGAGGAAGCCGACAGCCCGGCCGTGGGGTGGGCCAGGGTGCGCGTATAACCCGCCGCCGTGAGGATTCAGAACGGCGATCGAATTCCGCTTATTCCTCCCCATGCAAATTTTTACCCCGCGCCCCTGTGGAAAGTAAAACCGAGAATTTCGATAGCGATAATTGATTTTTTGGCACATCCGAAGGCATTTCCGGCGAGTGTCCCGAACTGCTACATGCCCAGCAGATTGATTTGCAGCTTCTCGTAACCATGCTCATGCGCCCAGAGATCAAGCGGCATCTACCGGAATTTCGGCCACAAGATTTTGCAGAAAGTGGAGGATGGCTCGATCGACGTCAGGATCGTTACGCTGCCGACTAAATCGCCGGGTCTAAAGGTGATCCCGATTTTTCGCGATCGCGTGGTGCTGATGACCAGCCCGAAAAATCCGCTCGCGCGCCTGAAGTCCGTTAGCGCCGCGGACATCGCCGCGCAACCGATCATCTATCCGAAGACGGGCTTCACGCGCCAGCTCTTCGATAAATATTTCCGCCCGTTCCGCTCGCAATTGCACGTGGCCATGGAGCTGCCCAGCGTAAGCATGATCAAGCGCTTCGTAGCAGCAGGCCTGGGCGTCTCGCTAATCAGCGCGTCTTACGCTGCTGATGACGAGCGCGCCGGAAAAGTCCGCCTCATCCCGATTAAAGATGTGGAGTTGTGGCGCGAACTAGGCTTGATCTACCGTCGCGATCGCCACTTGCCGCGCTCTGCCACAGCATTCGTAGCCGTAATCCGCCAGCGCGCCGAGAACGCCGCAAGCCCCAAGTAGCGCCGGCGTCCCCGCCGGCATCTTACGATCTCCGAGTCAGCCAAGTCCCAACTCGTCGTCGGCGCGAAATTTCAATTCGTGGAGTCAGACAGCAGAGTCCGCTCGTGACAGTTGCATGTGGTCGGAATCGCGGTCGTAAGATGCCGGCAGGGACGCCGGCGCTACTTAAGGCTAGTTCGGCTGCTGCTGCGTCATGCAATGGATCGTTCCTAGGCCTAGCACGAGATCGCGGCAAGCAATCGGCACAATTTCACGTTCGGGAAAAAGCGCGGCCAGGTTAGCCAGTGCAACGCGATCGTTGGGATCATTGAAAATCGGCACCAGCACGATGCCATTCGCGATATAGAAATTCGCATAGCTCGCAGGCAATCGCTGCCGATCAAAATAAACCGGCCGCGGCATCGGCAGCGTTTCCACTCGCAATGCCTGACCATCCTGATCCTTCATCTTCCGCAATCGCTCAATATTCTCCCGTAGCGGCTCGTAATTCTTGTCGGCTCGGTCCTCTTCCACCACCGCCACCACCGTCGTAGGATTCACAAATCGCGCGAGATCATCGACGTGCCCGTGCGTATCATCGCCCACAATTCCGCGATTCAGCCAAAGCAAATTCGTGATCCCAAAGTAATCGCGAAAAATCTCCGCATAATCCTCGCGCACAAATCCCGGATTTCGTTCCTGCACTTTGCTCAGCAAACATTCCTCAGTCGTAAGCATCGTGCCGAGGCCATTGACATCAATGCTTCCGCCTTCAAGCACAATGCGGCGCTCGCGGTGCGCGGGCTCCCACGAAGTAAATTTCAAGCGCGGCAACAATTTCGCCGTGGCGGCATCATCGCGCTTCGAATTGCCGTACTTCGCCCAGCCATTGAAGCGCCAATTTGTAAGCCCGATATCGCCGTCGGCATCACGCACGAAAATCGGACCGAAATCGCGAATCCAGCCGCGATCCGTGGGCACGAGGTAAAAATCGACGGCCGCGAGATTCGCCTCGCTCTTCTTCAGTATCTCGCGCACCTGCCGCTGCATCGCCGCGTCGCGCACCAGAATGCGCACGCGCTCGACGCGCGCTAAATTCCGCACAATATCGGCATAAACCCACGGAATGGGCTCGAATTTTCCAGGCCAGTCGGTTTTTTCGTGAGGCCAGGCGAGCCAAGTTGCGAGATGGGGTTCCCACTCGGCCGGCATGCGGTAGCCCAGCGCGTGCGGAACAGGAGGCCGCGCGATCTTCGTTCTCAATCGCGCCATCGTTGCAGAATCGGTGCGTACGCGTCGATGCGCCGGTCGCGCAGAAACGGCCAATTCCGCCGCACATCTTCCATGTGCCGCGGATCGCATTCCATGATCAAAATTTCTTCGCGGTCCGTGGGAGCTTCGGCGATCACCTGGCCAAACGGATCGCACACGAACGAGTTGCCCCAGAATTGCAGCCCGCTTTCGGCCGTGCCCTCATACCCGACGCGATTCGCTGCCGCGACGTAAATTCCGTTGGCGATGGCGTGCGAGCGTTGAATGGTGCGCCAGGCGTCGAGCTGCGCCGCGCCGTGCTGCTGCTTTTCGGAAGGATGCCAGCCAATCGCCGTGGGATAAAATAGAATGCTCGCGCCGCCCAGGCTAGCAAGCCGCGCCGCTTCGGGATACCACTGATCCCAGCAAATCAGCACGGCGATGCGGCCGAAGCGCGTGTCGAAATTCGGAAATCCCAAATCCCCCGGCGTGAAATAAAATTTCTCGTAGTAAAGCGGATCGTCGGGAATATGCGTCTTGCGGTACATCCCGAGCAGCGAGCCATCCGCATCGAGCACCACAGCGGTATTGTGATAAACGCCCGCGCCGCGCCGCTCAAAGAGCGAACCGACAATCACTACGCCCAGCTCTTTCGCCAGCGCAGCCAGAGCGTCGCTTGAAGGCCCGGGAATCGCCTCCGCCAGACCGAAAAGTTCCGGATTTTCCTCGCGGCAAAAATATTGCGAGCGAAATAATTCCTGCAGGCAGATAATCTGCGCCCCGCGCCCGGCCGCCTCGCGAATTTTCTTCAGCGCGATCGCCAAATTCTCGTCGACGGTCGTCGAGCACTTCATCTGCACAAGTCCAACTGTAAATCGATCCATCATGATCGGATATTATCACCTCGCCGCTGAAGGATTGGATGCAGAATTTCTAATGGAGATTCTGGTCGAAGAAGCCGATGGCCCAGAAGCGCGTGATTACGCTGGCGAACAACAATCCGATTGCAAAAATAGCCCAACGAAACTTCCGCCAGAGGTCGCGAAAACCGGAAAGTTGCGCGAATACGTCAGGGACGTAGGCGGCGCAATACGCGACATTGGCGAGCACAGCCAGCAGGAAAACGAACAGCGCGAGGTTTACGGTCAAAGTTGCTTTTGAGGCTGGATAACCGCGGGCGAAATAGAACAAGACAACGCCGGCCAGGACGGCATTGTAAATAAGCCGCCGCGGCTCCCAATAACGAATCGCGTCGGTCACCCATTCGCGTAAGGATTGCCCATCCATTATTACGAATTCTAGCTTTTCCGTGCAGGCTGCTTCAATCTGCTCGTCCGCATAGGGAACGCGAAAGGTACGGGGCGGTTGGGGCGGCAACGTAGGGCCCGCGCTTTATGCCGGGCCTGTTCGTGCAAAATTTCGGATGAAGCCAATCGTGCGGCCCTCCAACCCGTCTAATTAATGAGAGTTCGCGCCGAGCCGGAATCGAGCCATTTAATTACATCTCGCCCGGCCCGGCATAAAGCGCGGGCCCTACGAAATGCGACGGCTCCGCTCCGGCTGTAACGAAATATTAAAAATTCAGGCCATTTTGTCCGTTGACATTAATATCCACCCTCTTTAAAGTGGGAGGGTCATGATTTCTCGGAGCCAGAACCCGTCGCCGGCCAAGTGGGCGCATATCCTTATTATGCGCACTACTACGGATACGCCTTCTGGCGCCGCGGGCAGCTGAAGCCAACCCAATTCAGCAGCCCGAGCCCGCCGCCAGAAGAAAGCCTGGCAGGCGGGTTTTTTGTTTTCGGGGTGTTGAAATGGCGCGGCGAGGCCGCACGCATGACACAAAACCCCCGGCGGACCTGGGGAATCTGGGCCACCGCCAAAGAAGAGGACGAAATGGCACCCGAGGCTAACGAACGGCAAAGCGAAGGGAACGAAGAGAGACGCCAGAATGGGGCGGCGCTGCGGAATCTCGATCGCTCGAGCGATGAGGCGAACGAACTGCAACGCTCGAATCGCGTCCGCGTGATGAAGTTTGGCGGCAGCGTGATGGCGTCAGCGGATAATATTCTCTTGGCCGCCCGGCATGTCGCCGAAGCTGCGCGCAACGAGCGGATCGCGGTGGTGGTGTCCGCGCTGCGCGGCGTTACCGACCGGCTCTATAGCGTCACCCGGGCGCTGCGGCTTCGCGACGAGCAGTCGGCGCTCAGCGAGGCGCAGGAGATTGCGCAGTTTCATCTGCATATTGCGCGCGAACTTTACTCGGGCGACGAGCAGGAATTCCAACTGCGCATCGAGCTGGCCGAACTCTCGCTCGAGCTTTCGACCGTCGTTTCCGGCGGCACCGAAGGGCATAGCCCCGCCGAAGTTACCGACGAAGTGGTTTCGTTCGGCGAACGCTGGAGCAGCCGTCTGTTCGCGGCCGCGTTGCGCAGGATTGGCGTGAATGCGGACGCGCTTGACGCCTTTCATTTCATCGTCACCGACGGCGATCGCGAAGATCCGCACCCGAAGCTCGCGGAGTCGTATCCGAAAATTCACGAAGCGCTTTACGGTTATCTCGAGGCCGGGACGGTTCCCGTCGTGACCGGCTTCGTGGCGGCCACTCCCGAAGGGCGCATCACCACGCTTGGGCGCAACAGCTCCGATTTTTCGGCGGCCATTGTGGCTTGTGCTTTGCGCGCGCACGATCTCACCATCTGGACCAGCGTCGATGGCTTCTTCGATGCCGATCCGAATCATGTGCCGTCGGCGCAGCAATTCGAGGAGCTGAGCTACGAAGAGGCCCTCGAACATTCGCAGCGCGGGGCGAGAGTGGTGCATCCGAAGGCGTTTGATTTCTTGATGCAGGAGCGCATTCCACTCTTGGTGCGGAATGCCGCGCGGCCTGACGCTCCCGGCACTTGGATTGGTCTGCGGGAAATCGGGAGGCAGTCCGCCGCGAGCGGAGGCTCGCGATGACCTGGCGCGTCGGCATCCTCGGTGCCACGGGCGCCGTCGGGCAAAAAATGATTCAAGGCCTGGCGGCGCATCCGTGGTTCCGCATCGCGGAACTCGCCGCGTCCGAGCGTTCCTCCGGCCGAACTTACGCCGATGCCGTCCGCTGGATGCAGGAGACTGCTATTCCGGACGGCGTCGGCGAACTCGAAGTGAAGCCTGCCTCGCCGGTTCTCGAATGCGATTTCGTGCTTTCGGCTCTCGATTCGAGCGTGGCCGGGCCGATCGAACAGGATTTCGCGCGCGCCGGTTATCCGGTGATCAGCAACACACGCAATCACCGCATGGATGAAGATGTGCCTTTGGTGATTCCCGAAGTCAATCCCGATCATCTGAATTTGATTCCGCGGCAGAAAGAGCGGCGCGGCTTCGCCAACGGATATCTGGTCACCAATCCGAATTGCTCGACGGTCGGCCTGGCGATGGCGCTCAAGCCGCTCGACGATGCCTTCGGCGTAGCCGAAGTTTTCGTAGTAACGATGCAAGCGCTCTCCGGCGCGGGTTATCCGGGCGTAGCCTCGCTCGACGCCATGGAAAATGTGATCCCGTTCATCTCGGGCGAAGAAGAGAAAATGCAAACCGAGCCGAGAAAGATTCTCGGCCGCCTGGCGCAGAATTCAGTTCAATTCGCTGATTTCAAAATCAGCGCGCAGTGCAATCGCGTCCCGGTAATCGACGGCCATCTCGAATCCGTTTCGATAAAGCTGAAAAAACGCGCCTCAGAGGCAGAAGTGAGCGAAGCGCTCGCCTCATTCTCAGGCGAGCCGCAAAAGCTCGGACTACCGACAGCGCCCGCTCATCCGATTCTGGTAAGCAGCGAAGCCGATCGTCCCCAACCGCGCCGCGATCGCGATGCGGGCCGCGGCATGAGCGTAAGCGTAGGCCGAATTCGCCCGTGCCCGCTCCTCGATTTCAAATTTACGGTGCTGGTTCACAACACAATCCGAGGCGCAGCCGGCGCAGCAATCCTAAACGCCGAATTACTAGCCGACCGCGGTCTACTCCCGCAGCGCAGCCAAGTCGGCGCCGAAGTCGCGGCGCGCAAGCACGTGTAGCACAGCCACTCTTGGCTGTGTCGAATTTAGCGAGATGGCTAGCTGCTGCGTTGAACCAAACGAAATGCCACAGCCAAGAGTGGCTGTGCTACGAGGCAAGATGACCACCACAAAATCAAAACACGCCGCAACCAGCGCAAATCCCCGCATCGCCGTCCTCGGCGCCGGCAAAATGGGCGGCATCCTGCTGCAAGCATTCCTGAAGCGCGGCCTGTTCCGCCCCGAAGCCGCCAGCGCAACATTGCTTCATCCTGAAAAAGCCGAATCCCGCGCGAAAACCCTCGGCGTCGCCGTCTTCACTGACAATATAAAGGCCGTCCGCCAAGCCGACATCATTCTCGTCTGCGTGAAGCCGCAAATCGTACGTTCAGTGATGGAGCAAATCCGCCCCGCGCTGCACAAAGAAAAACTGATCATCTCCATCGCCGCGTCCGTTCCCACCACCTACATCGAAAAAGTGCTCCCCGCCGGCATTCCAGTGGTGCGCGCGATGCCGAACACGCCCTGCTTCATCGGCCACGGCATGACCGCCGTAGCAGGCGGCTCCCACGCCAAGCCCGAGCATCTCGAGACTGCGCGCAAATTATTCGAAGCCGTGGGACGCTCGGTGATCGTCGATGAAAAGCACATGGACGCCATCACCGGCCTCTCCGCCAGTGGTCCGGCATTCATTTACATTATTTTGGAATCGCTGGCCGAAGCCGGCGTGAAGGTAGGGTTGCCGCGCGATCTCGCCACTTTGCTATCGGCGCAAACGGTGGAAGGCTCGGCCAGCATGGTCCTCGAAACCGGCGATCATCCCGCATTGCTGAAGGAAGCAGTAACCACACCAGCTGGCTGCACGATCGACGGCATCATGGAACTCGAAGACGGCAAACTTCGCGTAACATTAATTAAGGCCGTAGTGAAAGCCGCCGAGCGAGCAAAAGAGTTGTTGCTGCAGGGTTAAGTAGCGCCGGCGTCCCTGCCGGCATCTTACGAGCGCAGATGTTCGTGAGGTCGACAATCGCGCGCGGACTCCCGTGTAAGAATGGGCCTGGCTGGAGTGGGAGGTCCGATCGCGAGCTATAACTTTGGCTCGAGATTGCTCGTAAGATGCCGGCAGGGACGCCGGCGCTACTTAAGAGCTCTTTCGAGCGCGGCGCGCAATTTTCCGGCATCGGCTTCGACGCTTACCCGCTGCCGGGCCAATTCTTCCGCGCTGCGCCGCAGCAAACTGCTCTCCGGATCTTTCAACTGATTGCCGGTAAGAATCGCCACCACGTCCGCGCCAGCCTGAATTGTTCCAGATTTCCGCAGCTTGCGAATTCCGGCCACGGTCGTGGCCGAAGCCGGCTCGCAACCAATTCCATCGCCAGCCAGCGCAGCCTTTGCCTCAAATGTCTCCGCATCAGAAACCGATTCACAAAGCCCATCCGTCGCGCGAATCGACCGCAGCGCTTTTTTCCAATTCACGGGATTACCGATGCGAATCGCTGTGGCCTCCGTTTGCGGGTCTGCGACCGGCGTGAGTTCTGTAGCTCCAGCCGACAGCATGCGGCAGAAAGGATTGGCGCCTTCCGCCTGTGTCACCACCAGCCGCGGCAGCTTGTCGATGAATCCGTGGCGTCGCAGTTCGCACAATCCCTTGCCCATCGCCGAAACATTTCCCAAATTTCCGCCGGGTACGACGATGTAATCCGGGACGCGCCAGCCGCGCCGCTCGAGTAGCTCGAAGATAATCGTCTTCTGCCCCTCCAGCCGAAACGGGTTGAGCGAATTCACCAGGTAGAGGTTTAGCTCTTTTGCAAACGAGCGCAGTAGATGGAACGCCTGATCGAAATTTCCGGCAACTTCGATCACCATCGCGCCAAACTCAAGCGCCTGCGCCAATTTTGCCGCGGTTATTTTCCCAGCAGGCACAAAAACGAGCGCCTTCATCCCCGCGCGCACTGCGTAAGCGCTCATCGACGCCGAGGTATTTCCCGTCGAAGCGCAGGCCACCACGCCGCAGCCGAGAATCGCGCCTTGCGAGACGCACGCGGTCATGCCCAGATCTTTGAACGAGCCGGTAGGATTTGCGCCTTGATGCTTGACCGTCAAGCGCACTCCGCCGGCCCAATCTCCGGCGCGCGCAGCTTCGACCAGCGGCGTATTCCCTTCGGCCAGAGTCACCACACTCCGGCCCGCGGCGATGAATGGAAGCATTTCGCGAAAGCGCCAGACGCCGCTCTGACCTTCGATTCCTGTGCTCGATTTGCGTTGCTGCCACAATGCGAGCAGCGCCGCGCGATCCGGCGCGGCCATCTCATATTCAACGTCGAGCAAGCTGCCGCAGGCTTCGCAGCGGTATTCGCTCGCGTTCAGTGGGAAGCGCCGCCGGCAGCTTTCGTCAACACATTGTAGAAATGCAGTAGCCATGAGTCAGTTGCGCCGCCCGACGCGAATTCAAAGCCGCGGACGCCACGAAAAATTATAAGGGTTGCCGCAAAGCAGGTAAACGCACTAGCGAGCAGGCAGTTCCTTCCGTAGCGCAGGCTTGCCCTGAGGGTCGAAGGGCTGCCAGCCGGCGTTTTTCTGAGCGAATGGCGTTGAGTGAGGGAGATTTCGGTGTGTCGCTGGGATTACGGCAGGACATTTCGCGTAGGCTGCCCGCGAAAAAGAGCCGGCGGGACGCCAGCGCTGCAAAAACGAAAGCCCGCCTACAAAATTTGGGCACCGAGATTGTCGGCCTTGAGACCCTTGGCACTGGCTGCGACGCCTTGGCGGCTAAATGTATCGACCAGAGCTGCGCCGATCTTTTCGGCGTTTGCCGTGGCAATCGCCATCACTGACGAGCCAGCGCCGCTGATGAAAACGCCGGCGAGTCCCTCCTCGCGATGCTCAAGGCAATCTGCGATTCCCGGAATCAAAGGCGAGCGATAAGGCTGATGAAGGCGATCGCGGAACAACTCAGGTGTAAGCCCGGAGCGGGAACAAAACGCCGCCGTCAGCAATGCGACACGCTGCAAATTCCGCACCACATCTGCGCGCGAATATTGCGCGGGCAGCACGCCGCGAGCTTTTTCTGTCGGCAGCGGACGATCAGGCGTGACCACAATAAAATCGAGCAATGGCGAAACATCGCAGCGGTGAAAAAGGACTTCGCCCGCGCGCTCAGCACCGTCACCATCGGCAATCGCCGCGACAACGAACCCGCCGCAAAGCGCGGCAGCGACATTATCGGGATGGTGCTCGATGGCAGCAGCTTCGCGGAGCAACTCGCCACGCTCGGGTTTGACGCCGGCAAGCCCGGCTCCTACCAGCAATCCCGCGACAATCGCCGCCGCGCTTGAACCGAGCCCAACCCCGATGGGAATTTCATTCTCGATTTCAATGTGCGCGCCCGCGATCGGCTTGCCGGCGGCCGCCGCAAAAGTTCGGATCGCCTTTACGATTAGATTCTCGTCGCCGACCGGAACGCGATCCTCGTTCACCCCGCGGTAGCGCACCTCAAATCCTGGCGCCGAACGCGGCTCCGCCGTGACGCGCAAATACAAATTCAGCGCGATCGCCGCGCAATCAAAAGCTGGTCCTAGATTTGCCGTGCTGGCAGGAACTTGAACGCGTACGGCCATCGCGCGCTAGGCCGAAGCTGTAGCGGCCACCGCGTTCCCCATATATTTCTCGAAAGCGGCAATTTTCGGCTCGATCGCGTCGTCGAGTTCGAAGCGCCCAGCCAACGCGTCGGTTGTTTTCAAGCCGTTGCCCGTGATGCACAGCACCGTTTCCTCATCCGTGCCGATGCGTCCCTGCGCCAAAAGCGATTGCGCGCACGCCACGGTCACGCCGCCGGCCGTCTCGGTAAAAATTCCCTCACTCGCGGCCAGCAATTCGATTCCGCCGACGATATCCGGATCCGAGCAATCCTCCGCCCAACCGCCGCTCGAACGAATCACCCGCGTGGCATAAATTCCATCTGCAGGATTCCCAATGGCCAGCGAGCGAGCAATCGTCGAAGGTTTCTGCGGATCAATCTCATCCTTCGAATTCTTCACGGCATCAGCGATCGGCGAGCAACCGGTGGCCTGCGCGCCGAAAAATTTCACGGTCTTGGCTTCGACAAGCCCCAACGTCACCAGCTCGCCGAAAGCCTTGCTGATTTTCGTGATCAAAGATCCGCCGGCCATCGGCACCACCACGTTATCCGGCAATCGCCAACCCAGCTGCTCGGCAATCTCGTACCCTACGGTCTTCGATCCCTCCGCATAATACGGCCGCAAATTAATATTCACGAAGCCCCAGCGATAACGATCCGCAATCTGCGAACAAAGCCGGTTCACCTGATCGTAATTTCCCGCAATCCGGGTAACCCGCGCCCCATAAACCTGCGTCCCCACCACTTTCGCCGCTTCCAAATCCGCAGGAATGAAAATCCAAGCCTCAAATCCATGACGCGCCGCCTGCGCCGCCACCGAGTTCGCCAAATTCCCGGTCGAAGAGCAACTCACCGTCTCAAATCCAAAATTTTTCGCCGCCGCCAAAGCCATCGCCACCACACGATCCTTAAAAGAAAGGGTAGGGAAGCACACCGCGTCGTTTTTCACCAAAAGCCGCCGCGATCCAATCTTCTTCCCCAATTGCGGCACCTTGACCAGCGGTGTCATGCCCACTGGCAAACCCGAATCGTAACCCTCCGGCTTCGGCAACAATTCCGCATAACGCCACAAATTCGCCGGCCGGGCCGTAATCGCCTCGCGCGTAAATTTTCCGCGCACCGCATCCATATCGTAATGAACTTCCAGGGGAGCCAAGCAGTCGGTACAGATCGAGGAAGGAATGTTTCCGTAATCGCGCTGGCACTCGCGACAACGCAAAGAATAATTCACTCTCATGG
The DNA here is from genome assembly GCA_013286465.1 of Acidobacteriota bacterium. Taxonomy (GTDB): domain Bacteria; phylum Acidobacteriota; class Terriglobia; order Acidiferrales; family UBA7541; genus Palsa-147. The sequence continues at coordinate 11,278 of JABDFR010000017.1, forward strand.
CCGTATCTCCGGGGCTGCGCTGGGCCCTGCGCGCCCATAAACACAAAAAGCCTCATCCGGGTTTAGGGGAATGAGGCTAGACACCAATCCCCCGAATCTTCATGTCCCCCGCGAACCGGGCGGGAATTGGCACCGAGCGACCAGTCATTATTAATAGCTGGTCCGGTTGTCGTGGCGTCGTCGGGCCCGTACCCCTCAGCCACTCTGCATGAAATTCGGTGCACGCCCTCGCGAGCGCGCAAAACAATGGTATTGCCGCATGCCACGCAGGTCAAGAACAGAATTCCCCGAACGAACCCCGCGGCAAAGTTCTGCATCATAGCGCTTTGGTAGGGGAGGGTACTTCATACCCTCCCGCTTTTCGGCCCTGTTTTCCCGACAATCCGGCAATCGCATTCCAGTACGAAGTAGAAATTGGTTCGAGCGATCAATAGCAAGAAACCGGGCTTAAATGCGGGAGGGTCGGAAGCACCCTCCCCTACTTACATCGCCCGAATTTTGATATTGTTCGCATACGTCCGGATAAGCGCTTAGCATCCGAGAGTTTATCGCCCATGCCGAACCGCAACGACATTCCGCGTGTCGCCTTTCAAGGAGAGCGCGGCGCTTTCAGCGAAGAAGCCATCGTCGCTCTGCTGGGCGAGAATGTGCGTCTAGTGCCTTGCGATACTTTCGAAGGTCTATTCGCCGCAATTCCCGCGGGCATCGCCGACCTCGCGCTCGCGCCTTTTGAAAACACGCTGGCCGGCTCGGTGCATCAATCCTACGATCTACTACTCGATAGCTCGCTGCTGATCATCAATGAAGTCGCCATCCCCATCGCTCACAATTTAATCGGCTGCCCCGGCGCAAATCTCAGCCAAATCCGCGAAGTGCAATCGCATCCCGTCGCGCTAGCCCAATGCCTCGGTTTCTTCGTGCAGCACCCCGAAATTCAGCGAGTAGTAGCCGGCGACACGGCCGGAAGCGTCCGTGAAGTAATTGAACGAGGCGATCCAAAAGTAGCGGCCATCGCCGGACGCCACGCCGCTAAAATTCACGGCGGCGTAATTCTCAAAGAACATCTAGAAGATCACCGCGAGAATTTCACGCGCTTCGTCCTACTCTCGGATGAGCCGCGCGTCAGCCCGGTAGCAAACAAACTCTCGCTGGTAGTAAGAGTGAAACACCAACCCGGCGCCCTGCACTCAGTTCTAGGCACCTTCGCCAATCGCGAAATCAACTTACTAAAAATCGAAAGCCGCCCGCTAAAAGGCAGCCCCTGGCACTACAGCTTTTACCTAGATCTAGAAGGCTCGGTAGCCGATGCGCACGTAGCCGCGGCCCTAGACGAACTTCGCGCCCACGCCGAAAAACTCCGCATCCTAGGCTGCTACCCAGCCGCAAAACGCGTAACCGAAAGCGCTTCGGGCAACACCCCAGTTCCAGCAGCAAGAAACTCCGCCACCCGCACCACCGATTAATCCGATTACGCTCGCCGTATGCCGGCTGTACCAAACCGACTCACCGCGACACTCTCCATAAGCATTATTTATCGCGCACAACAGCAATATAAATTGGACTCTCTGCCCTAAAGTAGGGCCTACTAGAAGCACTCAGCTTGACGGGCGGCCGAGCAGTGCGGTGTCGGTCGCCCGAAGTGTACAAGCGCGAGCGGGAGTTGCGGAACGTGCTCAAGACCGGTGCCGAAATCATCTGGGAATGTCTCGAACGCCAGGGCGTGAAGGTGGTCTTCGGCTACCCAGGCGGCGCGATTCTTCCCACTTATGACGCGATGACGCGTTACAGCGTCCACCATGTCCTAGTGCGCCACGAGCAAGGCGGCACGCACATGGCCGACGGATTCGCCCGCGCCGGCGGCGGTGTGGGCGTCGCGATCGCCACTTCCGGGCCCGGCGCAACCAACATGGTCACCGGCATCGCAACCGCGATGCTGGATTCCTCGCCGATCGTCTGCATCACCGGCCAGGTAGGCAGCAAACTAATCGGCTCCGATGCCTTCCAAGAAACCGACATCACCGGCATCACTCTGCCAATCACGAAACACAATTATCTGGTCACGCGCGCGCAAGACATCGCCCCAAGCCTGCGCGAAGCCTTTCACATCGCCGCGTCCGGCCGTCCCGGCCCAGTCCTGGTCGACATCACCAAGGACGCCCAAAATTCCACCTGCGAATTCGATTGGGATGCCGCCGCGCCGAAAGTGCGCCGCATGGAGCCAGTCCATTTCCCGAAGCCCGACGCACTGGAAAAAGCCCTAGCGCTGATCAATGAAGCGCAAAGGCCGGTAATTCTCGCCGGCCACGGAATTATTCTTTCCGGCGCGATGCAGGAAGCGATGAAATTCGCTGAGAAAGCATCGATCCCGGTGGCCGAAACGCTGCTCGGCCTCGGCGGCTTCCCAGCCTCGCATCCTCTATCTCTCGGCATGATGGGCATGCACGGCGAAGCCTGGGTCAACACCGCCATCCAAGAATCCGATTTGCTGCTGGCCTTCGGCATGCGCTTCGACGATCGCGTCACAGGAAATCTGAAGACCTACGCGCCGACCGCGAAAAAGATTCACATCGAGATCGATCCCGCGGAAATCAATAAGAATGTCCGCGTGGACATCCCGCTCATCGGCGACCTGCGCGAAATCCTTCAGCATCTGATCCCCGGCGTCAAGCAAACCGACCGTGGCGCCTGGCTGGCTTATATTGATAGCCTGAAAACCGATTCCGCCGTCCGCGATATTCAAAATCTGCCCGATAGCGGCCATCTCTACGCCGCGCACGTAATCCACGATCTCTGGCGCGCCACTCACGGCGATGCCGTAGTAGTAACCGACGTAGGCCAACACCAAATGTGGGAAGCGCAGTATTACCACCACGAAAAGCCGCGCACGCTGATCACCTCCGGCGGCCTCGGCACGATGGGCTTCGCATTGCCAGCAGCAATTGGCGCAAAATTCGCCCGTCCCGACGCCGAAGTCTGGGTAGTAGCCGGCGATGGCGGCTTCCAAATGACCATGCCCGAACTGGCCACCATCGTTCAGGAAAAAATCGCCATCAAAATCGCCATCATCAATAACGGCTATCTAGGCATGGTCCGCCAATGGCAGCAATTCTTCTACGACGGCCGCTACGCCTCCACTCCGATCATCAGCCCAGATTTCGCCAAACTAGCCGAAGCCTTCGGCATCCAAGGAATGTCGGTACGCACGCGCGCCGAAGTCGGCCCTGCGCTGGAAGCCGCCCGAAATAATCCCGGGCCCGCGCTGATCGATTTCCATGTCGAGCAGGAAGATTCCGTTTATCCCATGGTTCCGGCCGGCGCCGATCTGCACAATATGATTCGCCGCCCAAACCCGCTGGTCGAGAAAGGCTCCGATGTCTGAAAGTGAAAAGCTGCACATCTTTGTCCTCTACGTCGAGAACCAGCCCGGCGTGCTCAATCGCGTAGCCTCGCTCTTCCGCCGCCGCGCCTACAACATCGAATCGCTAGCGGTAGGTCACACCGAACGCCCCGGCATCTCGCGCATGACCATCGTCGCGGGAATCAGCGAAGGCGCGGCGCAACGCGTCGAAGCCAATCTCTACAAGCTCGTCAATGTCCTCTCGGTCGAAGACGTAACGCACATCTCGACAATCGCCCGCAGCGTAGCGCTCATTAAAGTCGAAGCCCCCGAAGAATCGCGCCATCGCCTGATGGAAATCGCCCGCGTTTTTCGCGCGCGCGTAGTCGATCTCGCGCCCAACTCGATGATCATCGAAATTACCGGCACCGAAGAAAAAATCCGCGCGCTAGAAGATCTGTTGCACCCGTTCGGCATCCTGGAAATGGTGCGCACCGGGCAAGTAGTAATGACGCGCGGCGTGAAACGCGCTCGCGCCCGTCAAGGCGAAACTCTCAGCACCGATCCCGGCGATTCAGACGTTTCCCATTCTGTCTGAGCGCCAGAAAATTCAAAGCAACACCGAAACCCGCAACGCAAAGGAGCAGGGCATGGCCAAGATTTATCAAGATCACGACGCAGATCTCGCACTGATCCAAAAAAAGAAAGTCGCCATCATCGGCTACGGCTCGCAAGGTCACGCCCACGCGCTAAGCCTGCGCGATAGCGGCTGCACCGTCCGCGTAGGCCTGCACCCAGAAAGCAAATCGCGAGAAAAAGCCAAAGCCGCAGGCCTGACGGTCGAGTCCGTCTCCGACGCAGCAGCCTGGGCCGACGTAATCATGATTCTCGCCCCAGACACCGCCCAACCAGCCATCTACGAAAAAGAAATCGCCCGCCATCTCACCACCGGCAAAATGCTGATGTTCGCCCACGGCTTCAACGTGCGTTACGCCACCATCCAACTCCCGCGCGACATCGACGTAACCATGGTGGCCCCCAAAGCCCCAGGCCATCGCGTCCGCGAAGTTTTCATGGAAGGCGGCGGCACGCCCGCCCTGCTGGCCGTGCATCAAGATGCCACCGGCAACGCCAAGCAACTGGCTCTCTCCTATGCCAAAGCGCTTGGCACCACTCGAGCCGGCGTGATCGAGACTACTTTCAAAGAAGAAACGGAAACCGATCTTTTCGGCGAGCAAGCAGTTCTGTGCGGCGGCGTAAGCGAGCTGATCAAAGCGGGCTTCCAAACGCTAGTCGAAGCAGGCTACCAACCAGAAATCGCCTATTTCGAATGTCTCCACGAACTAAAATTAATCGTCGACCTGATCTATCAAGGCGGCCTCAACTACATGCGCTATTCCGTAAGCGACACCGCCGAATACGGCGACTACACCGGCGGCCCGCAAGTAGTAAACGAACAAACCCGCCAAACCATGAAAAAAATGCTGGCAAGAATCCAAAACGGCGAATTCGCCAAAGAATGGATCGCCGAAAATAAAACCGGCCGCCCTAACTTCGACGAAACCCGCCGCAAAGAGCAACATCAACTAATCGAAGAGGTAGGCGCCCGTCTACGCGAGCGCATGACCTTCCTAAAGCCGGTAACAATCGCGATCGAAGAAACCGCCGTAGCAGGCAAAAAGTAGCGCCGGCGTCCCTGCCGGCATCTTACGAGCAACCATGCGCTAGAAAGAGAATCACGCGCGGAAGAAAACACACCGGTTGAAACGCGATCCAAATTTAAATCAAGCGCATATACTTCCAATCGCAGGCAAAAAATAAATGAGCTTCGAACAATCCCACTGGGTCTGGATGAATGGCAAAATCGTGCCGTGGCAAAATGCCACGTTGCACGTCTCCTCCCACGCCCTGCACTACGGCAGCGGCGTCTTCGAAGGCATCCGCTGCTACGACACGGCGCTGGGGCCGGCAATCTTCCGCCTACCCGAACATCTAGAACGCCTCTGCCAGTCCGCCCAATTCTACGATCTAAAAATCCCCTACACCTCAGCGCAACTAGACGCCGCCGTCTGCGAGGTAGTCCGCCGCAACGAATTCAAAAGCTGCTATGTCCGCCCCATAGCCTATTACGGCAGCAACAGCCTAGGCGTCCACCCGCGCAACAATCCCACCGAAACCGCGATAATCGCCTGGCCCTGGGCCCCATTCCTGAACAAAAATGGCGAGTCGCAAGGCGTCCGCATCTGCATCTCCCCCTGGCGAAAATTTCATTCGACCATGATGCCCACCGCCGCCAAAGCCTGCGGCCAATACATTAATTCCATCTTAGCGGTACAAGACGCCCAACGCCGAGGCTTCGACGAAGCCCTCCTACTAGATAAACATGAACGCATCGCCGAAGGCTCCGGCGAAAATTTATTCGTAGTAAAAGACGGCCGCGTCCTAACCAACGATAGCCGCCACTCCATCCTAATGGGCGTAACCCGCGACTCCGTCCTGCAACTCGCCCGCGACAACGGCATCTCGGTAGAAACGCGCGATCTGCAACTCGAAGATCTAGCCACCGCCGACGAAGCCTTCTTCACCGGCACAGCAGTAGAAGTAACCCCCATCAGCGAAATCGAAAATCACCGCACCTGGCCCAACTCCCCAGGCCCCATCACAAAAAAGCTAGCGGACTTATATCGCGCCGTAACGACAGGCAAAGATTCCCGCTATCACCACTGGCTAAGGCCCGTAGCGGGATGAAAAGTTTTGTCAGGGCACGACTTTAGTCGTGCCGAATGCGTTGCAAACTAAGAGGGCTTCAGCCGCTGAGGTTTTGTTTCTCCGCATCTCGTTCTCATGTGCATTGCACCCAACAAAATTTTCGATTAGCCTCTTCAAAATTTACGATGCGTCCACCGCAACAGCAACCGATAAACTCAAAATCACGCAAAAGGCAAAAAAATGCGCGCCAATGAACGCAGCAAGCTCATCACCCAAGGCGTCGAGCGAACTCCCAATCGCGCCATGCTCCGCGCCGTAGGCTTCGGCGACAACGATTTCAACAAGCCCATCATCGGCGTAGCCAACGGCTACAGCACAGTAACCCCATGCAATGCCGGACTAAACGAACTAGCCCAGCGAGCCGTAAGCGAAGTACGCACGGCTGGCGCCATGCCACAAATCTTCGGCACCATCACCGTAAGCGACGGCATCTCCATGGGCACCGAAGGAATGAAATTTTCGCTAGTCTCGCGCGAAGTAATCGCCGACTCCATCGAAACCGTCTGTAGCGCTGCCCGCATGGACGGCGTAATCGTAATCGGCGGCTGCGATAAAAATATGCCCGGCGGCATGCTGGCAATCGCGCGCCTGAATATCCCAGCAATTTTCGTCTACGGCGGCACGACCAAGCCCGGCCACTTAAACGGGAAAAATCTCACCATCGTAAGCGCCTTCGAAGCGGTCGGTGAATACAGCGCCGGCCGCATCAACGACACTCAGCTCCAGGAAATCGAAAAAAATTCCTGCCCCGGCGTAGGTTCCTGCGGCGGCATGTACACCGCCAACACCATGTCCTCCGCAATCGAAGCCATGGGCATGAGCCTTCCATACTCTTCGACAATGACCGCCGGCGAATCTGAAAAACTCGAAAGCACCGCCGAATCCGCCCGCGCGTTAGCCGAAGCCATCCGACGTCAAATTCTTCCGAGACAAATCCTCACGCGCAAAGCCTTCGAAAACGCCATTGCGGTCGTAATGGCCACCGGCGGCTCCACAAATGCCGTCCTTCATCTCCTAGCCATAGCCCAAGCCGCCAAAGTTCCGCTCACCATCGACGATTTCGAAAAAATCCGTCCGCGCGTCCCGGTCCTCTGCGATCTAAAGCCCTCAGGCAAATACGTAATCACCGAGCTGCACGAAGCCGGCGGCATCCCGCAAGTAATGAAAATCCTGCTCGATCACGGCGTGCTACACGGCGACGCCATAACTATCACCGGCAAAACCATCGCCGAAACGCTGGCGAAAGTTCCGTCCGAACCGCGCAAAGACCAAGATGTAATCCACCCGTGGAGTTCGCCGGTCTACCCGCAAGGCCACCTAACAATCCTAAAAGGCAATCTAGCCAGCGAAGGCGCCGTGGCAAAAATCTCCGGCGTAAAATTAAAAAAGATCACCGGCCCAGCCCGCGTTTTCAATTCCGAGGAAGAATCCCTGGCCGCAATCCTCGCCCACAAAATAAAAGCCGGCGACATCCTGGTAATCCGCTACGAGGGCCCCAAAGGCGGCCCAGGCATGCGCGAAATGCTCTCGCCCACCTCCGCCTTGATCGGCGCGGGCCTCGGCGATTCCGTAGGTCTGATCACCGACGGCCGTTTCTCCGGCGGCACCTACGGCATGGTAGTAGGCCACGTAGCCCCCGAAGCCGCAGTCGGCGGCGGCATCGCGCTGGTAAACGAAGGCGACTCCATCACCATCGACGCCGAAGCCCGCCTCTTGCAACTAAATATCCCATCCGAAGAATTCGAAAAGCGCCGCGCGCAATGGAAACCACCGGAGCCAAGATATCGCCACGGAGTTCTGGCAAAATACGTACGCCTAGTATCAAGCAGCAGCATCGGCGCAATTACCGACGCGGCATAATCGCGCGGCGTCAGCCTCAAAGACTGGAGACCAGAAGCGATGACAAAAATCGAAGCGGTAATTCAACCGTCGCGTTTCGAATCCGTGAAAGAGGCCCTCATCGAAATCGGCATTCAAGGCATGACCGTCTTCGAAGTCCGCGGGCACGGCCGCCAAAAAGGCCACACCGAAACCTATCGCGGCCGCGAATACGAAGTCGATCTGCTCCCCAAAATCAAAATCGAAATCATTCTCGCCGATAAACTCGTGGACCTCACTGTCCAAACCATTCTCAAAGCCGCAAAAACCGGCAAAATCGGGGACGGCAAAATTTTCTTATCGAAAGTGGATGAAGCCATCCGCATTCGCAACGAAGAACGCGGAGATCAAGCGCTCTAATAAAAAATCGCCCGCGGCACCTCCTCAACGCATCGCCGCAGGCCAAGCAAACGCCGCCCGCCATCAGCGCACCCAGAGCGCACAGCGGGCAGCCGAGGCAATCATCAGCATGTCGTTGTCATCACCGGGCCAGCAACTGCGCGAAACCTACACAGCGGAGTCCGCCAAAATTCAGCAGCACTTCGACGCGACCGGTGACGGCCGCGCCGTAACCGAACAGCGCGCCGCTCTGGTCGATCGCATCGCCATCGAACTTTTCCGCCATCATTTCGCGCAAGAATCAAATCAAGCAGCAAAAATCGCACTAGTAGCGCTCGGCGGCTACGGACGCCGCGAACTTTTCCCCTATTCCGATATCGATCTGCTATTCCTGGCCGCTGACACCGCCACCGAAGTAAATCTAAAGTCCGCCACCAGAGATTTCTGCCAGGCCCTCTGGGACATGCGCATGCGAGTCAGCCCCTCAGCCCGCGCCCTCCCCGAATGTGCAAAATTCAAAAGCGAAAACCCCGAGTTCAATATCTCGCTACTCGATTGCCGCTATCTAGCAGGTGACGAAAATCTATTCAACGAGCTGCACCAACAAATTTTGCCCGCCCTGGTCTCCCGCAACCGCGCCTCGCTCCGCGAAAATCTAGCCGAGCTGACCCGCCAGCGCCACGCCAAATACGGCGAAACGGTTTTTCATCTCGAACCCAATCTAAAAAATTCCCCCGGCGGCCTGCGCGATTTCCACACTGCCTGTTGGCTCGAGCGCATCTCCGAACTCACCGGCGAAAAACAATTCCCCGCGCACCCCGGCCGCACCTCACCCAAACTAAATCCCGAAGCCGAGCAAGCCTTCGATTTCATCGCCGCCGCAAGATGCCTTGTCCATTTCCGCCAAGGCCGCGACGACAACGCCCTTACCTACGAACTGCAATCCGTAGCCGCCGAACTCGGCCTCGGCGTCCAACTCGACAAATCCATGCCCCCGGCGGACTGGATGCGCCGCTATTTCCGTCACGCCCGTGTAATCTTCACCCTGGCCACGCAACTCCTCGACGCCGCCGTCCCCGAAAAAAGTTCCCTCGCAGATCGCGTAGGCGAATGGAAAGCCAGATTCTCCAATTCGCCATTCGCAATCTCCTCCGGCCGCCTGGTAGTCCGCGAGCCAGCCACTATCACCAAAGATCCCGAGCAACTCCTATCGCTCTTCGAAGTAATGGCCCGCGACGGCCTAAAGCTAAGCCGCGAAACCGAACAAGAAGTAGAATCCGCCGCCGCCGCGCTGGCAACCGCAGGCCCGCAAATCCCCAATCTCTGGCCGCACTTACAACAAATTCTGATCGCCCCCTACGCCGCCGACGCCCTCCGCTCCATGCACGCGCAAGGTGTCCTGGTTCGCCTCTTCCCAGAATTCGCCGCGATCGATTCCCTGGTAATCCGCGATTTCTATCATCACTACACGGTTGACGCCCATTCCTTCATCACCATAGAAAATCTCAAAGATCTACGCAGCAAGACTACCGAATGGGAAAGAAAATTCGCCGATATCCTCAGCGAACTCGAACAACCGCAACTTTTATTCCTCGCATTACTCTTCCACGATGTCGGCAAAGGCATGCCCCACGACGATCACATCGAAGGCAGCCTCCACGCCGTAGATGAAGTCTTCCCCCGCCTCGGTCTCAACCCCACCGAAACCGAATCCGTCCGCTATCTAATCGCCAATCACTTGGAAATGTCCGCCAATCTCCTCCGCCGCGACATCTTCGACCCCCAAACCATCCGCAATTTCGCAGAAAAAGTAGGCACTCCCGAACGCCTGAAAATGCTCTGCCTCTTCACCTACGCCGACATCCGCGCGGTGAATCCCGAAGCGCTCACCCCGTGGAAAGCCGAATCGCTCTGGCAGCTCTACGTCTCCACAGAAAATTATCTAAATCGCAACGTCGATGAAGAGCGCGTCCACGCCAATCAAGACGGCCGCGAATGGGTCGAGCGCATAATTCCGCTAGTCTCCACCGACGCCAATCGCCACGAACTCCGCGAATTCCTCGAAGGCCTCCCGCGCCGCTACTTGCTGGCTCACTCCCCGCAAGAAGTAGCCCGCCATTTCGAAATGTCGCGCCGCCTAGAGTCGTCCGCGGTAGAGCTGCATCTAGAATCGCAAGGGCACATCTACGAGCTAACGGTCCTAACTGCCGATCGCCCGCAACTTTTCGCCGGCATCAGCGGCACCATCGCCGCCTGGGGCATGAACATCTGGAAAGCCGAAGCCTTCGCCAACGCCAGCGGCATAATCGTAGACACCTTCCATTTCACCGACCCCTTCCGCACGCTAGAACTAAATCCCAGCGAAATGGATCGCTTCAAAACCAGCATCACGGACGTTCTTTGCGGCACAGTAAGTCTAGAGAGCCTGATGCGCGGCAGAAAAAATCTACGTGGCCCAGCAATCGCAAAAGTTCCAGTCTCCACGCAAATCCGCTTCGACGATTTCTGCAGCAGCCATTCCACCCTGATGGAAATCGCCACCCAAGATCACCCAGGCCTCCTCTACCAAATCACCTCAGTCCTAGCCCAATACGGCTGCAACCTAGAAGTAGCCCTAATCGACACCGAAGGCCAAAGAGCCATAGACGTTTTCTATCTAACGCTAGACGGCGCAAAACTAGGTGCCAACCACCAAAGAAAACTCCGCGATCTGTTACTAGCCCAACTCTAAAATTCCGCATGAATTCCGGCTGCATTTGAATTTTTCCCGTAGGGGCGACGGGTCAATCGCTGTGCGGTTGCAAAGTAATCGACTCGCCCGCCCGAGTAGCGACCGCGAAAAATGTGGGCTACGTCCGTCGACGCAACACGATCCGGTTTATTCCGTTTCGTCTTTGGCCTTGCCCGTATCGACGTCGTTGCCCGCGCCATTGCCCGTAACGCCGCAACAACTCCACTCTTCGAACATCCTGAAACATTCCGGAACTAGATACGTCACAATAGGGAAGAATGAATGAGGGAAAGTGCGGCTCGACCCAGCAAATTCAGACCCGCCACTGGCTTCCTCTAAGGCGAGGAATCAAGAAATGAACGCAAGTAAATTGGCCGCGCCCATGCTCGCACTGATGCTCACGCTGATGTTTTCGGGCACCGCCCCAATCCCAATCGTCCATGCGCAAACCCCCGCCCCGCAAAATGCCGCCTCGCGCCCGGTCGGCACAGTAAAAGCCATCAACGGCAATGCAGTAACAATGACCACCGACGCCGGCGCAGAACTCACCGTAAACGTGCAAGACTCCACGCGCCTAATCAAAACCGCCCCAGGCCAAAAAGACCTAACCGGCGCCACAGCAATCCAACTCAAAGATCTCCAAGCAGGCGATCGCATCCTGGTCCGCGGCACTCCCTCCGACGATTCCAAATCCATAGCCGCCGCCGCGATCATCGTAATGAAAAAATCCGATATCGAGCAAAAGCAAGCCGCCGAGCGCGCCGATTGGCAAAAACGCGGCGTAGGCGGCCTGGTAACCGCGGTCGATCTGGCCTCAGGCACCATCACAATTTCCTCAGCAGCGTTGAGCGGCAACAAAAGCGTCGCTATCCACACGGCAAAAGACACCGTAATCCGCCGCTACGCCCCCGATTCCATAAAATTCGATGACGCGAAGCTAGCCACTCTCGATCAAATCCAGCCAGGCGACCAACTCCGCGCCCGCGGCGATCGCAATCCCGAAGGCACCGAACTCAACGCCCAAGAAATCGTCTCCGGCTCCTTCCGCAACATCGCCGGCACAGTAATCTCCACCGACGCAGCCGCCAACACACTCACCGTCACCGATCTAAAAACAAAGAAGCCAGTAATCGTAAAACTCACGCAAGATTCGCAATTCCGCAAACTCCCGGCAATGATGGCGCAAATAATGGCCGCCCGAATGAGCGGCGCAGCAAGCGGCACAAACGGCGCTCCAGCAGCCGGAAACGGCGGCGCAGGTGGCAACGCATCCGCGAATCCGCAACCAGGCAGCGCAGCCCCCGGTGCAACTCCCGGCGCGCGGCCCGGCGGTGGTGCAGGCGGCGCGGGCAACGGCCGCGCCGGTGGCGGTCAAGATTTTCAGCAAATTTTAAGCCGCATCCCGCCAGCAACTCTCGCAGATTTAGTCAAAGGCGACGCCGTAATGATCGTAGCCACGCAAGGCACCGGCGACGGCCCCGTCACAGCCATCACCATGCTAAGCGGCGTCGACCCCATCCTCGCCGCCACATCAAAAGGCGGCCAGCAAATGTTCCTAACGCCCTGGAACCTAGAGGCGTCCGGCGGCGGCGATGCCGCATCTCAATAAATTCAATAACGCACCGCGAAAAATTTCTCAGGAGCGGGAATGAGCCGAGGTTCCATCATCAAAAATTGCATCCCGACAAGCCCGACGCGTAAGCGTCGTCCGAACGTAGGGCCCGCGCTTTATGCCGGACCTCTTCATGCACGATTGTGCCAAAACCACAATTCGCCCCGTACCAATCGCCTCAATTCAATGATCGAACTTGCGGCCCTCATCCTAGCAATTATCTTCTTCCTACAAGCCCCGTCACTCGCCGCCCAAGCCCCCACCGGCACTCTACGCGGCTCCGTAACCGATCCCTCCGGCGGCGCCGTAGTAGGCGCCACCGTCCTCCTAACCGATTCCGCCGGAAAAACCACCACCGGCCAAACCAACAAAACCGGCGCTTACGAATTCAAAAATCTACCCGCAGACACCTACGGCATGACGGTAGGCGCCACAGGCTTCGCCCTCTACCAAAAAGACTCCGTCGCAATCGCAGCCGGCAAAGCTCAAACCGTCGATGTCCAATTAACTCTCGAAGTACAAAAGCAAAAAGTAGAAGTCACCGACTCAGAAACCACAGTCGACGTAAATCCCTCCAACAACGCCAGCGCCCTAGTCCTAAAAGGCAAAGATCTAGACGCCCTCTCCGACGATCCCGACGAACTCCAATCCGAACTAACCGCCCTGGCCGGCCCCTCCGCCGGTCCCAATGGCGGCCAAATCTATATCGACGGTTTCACCGGCGGCCAACTCCCGCCCAAATCCAGCATCCGCGAAATTCGCATCAATCAAAATCCCTTCTCCGCCGAATTCGATAAACTCGGCTACGGCCGCATAGAAATCCTCACCAAGCCCGGCACCAATCAGTTCCACGGCCAATTTCTCTTCGACGCCAACGATCAACCGTTCAACGCACAAAACCCGTTCGTAACCACAGTCCCGCCCTATCACACGTTCCTCTTCAGCGGCAACGTAAGCGGCCCCATCAACAAAAAAGCCTCTTTCTTCGTCGACGCGGAACGCCGCAACATCGGCGACGCCTCCATCGTCAACGCGGTAGTCCTAGATTCCAATTTCAATCCCACGCCGTTCACGTCAGCAATCTCCAATCCAAAAACGCGCACCAGCGTAAGCCCGCGCCTAGACTGGCAAGCCACCAAGAACAACACCATCACCCTGCGTTACCGCTACGTAGTCTCCAACGACACCAACGATCTAGGCACCACCGCGTCTTTCGCCCTGCCCTCGCAAGCCTTCAATTCCACCACCAGCGAACAGGTAGTCCAAGCCTCGGACACCTACGTAATCAGTGCCACCATGGTCAACGAAACCCACTTCCAGTTCACTCGCGACCGCGAAGACCAAACCGCCCAAAATTTCGGCACCACCATCTCCGTCCCTGGGGCATTTGTCGACGGCGGGAACAATCAAGGCGATTTTCTGAATCTAGGCAACACCTACGAACTCCAAAATTACACGTCGATGTCTCTCGGCAAGCACTACCTGAAATTCGGCGGCCGTGTCCGCGCCTATCAAGCCTCGAATAACGCCAACACAAATTTCAACGGCACCTTCACTTTCGGCGCGCGCCAATTCCAAGGCCAAACCATCACCGGCCTCGAAGCCTATCAAATCACGCAAGAAGGCCTGGCCGCCGGCGAAACGCTCCCGCAAATCATCGCCGCAGGCGGCGGCGCCAGCCAATTCAATATCGCCACCGGAAATCCCTACGCCGCGATCAGTCAATTCGATCTAGGCCTCTACGCCCAAGACGATTGGCGCCTGCGCCCCAACATGACCCTAAGCCTCGGCCTGCGCTTCGAAACGCAAAACAACATCAGCGATCACGCAGACGTAGCCCCGCGCCTGGCCTTCGCCTGGGGCCTCGGCCGCAAAGGCGCCGCTCCAAAAACCGTCCTGCGCGCCGGCTGGGGCATGTTCTACGATCGCTTCACCGACACCTACGTCCTGGAAGCCGAGCAACTCAACGGAATTAATCAGCAACAATTCGTAGTCAACTCGCCGACATTTTTCCCAGATATTCCGCCGGCAGGCTCATTACCCGCAAGTATCCCTACGAGCTATCGCATCAGCCCCAATCTACGCGCGCCTTACACCATGCAAGGCGCTCTTAGCCTCGAGCGCCAAATCACCAAGACGATAAACATGGCGCTAACTTACATTCACTCCGACGGCGTCCACACTCTCCTTTCACGAAATATAAATGCGCCACTCCCCGGCACGTTCAATCCTGACGATCCCACCAGCGGCACCCGCCCGCTCGGCGATATCGGCAACGTCTACGAATTCGAATCCGACGGCATCTTTCACCAAAATCAATTCGTCGCGAACGCCAACTGGCGCATGGGCACGCGCCTCTCTCTCTTCGGCTACTACGTGCTGAATTCCGCCCACAGCGACACGGCCGGCGCCAACAGCTTCCCGGCAAATCAATACGATCTCGCCGCAGATTACGGCCGCGCCGCATTCGATATCCGCCAGCGCGCCTTCATCGGCGGCACGGTAAGCCTGCCCTACGGTTTCCGCGCCAGCCCGTTCATAATCGCCAGCTCCGGCGCCCCCTTCAACATCACCATCGGCCAGGATCTCAACGGCGACTCGCTCTTCACCGATCGCCCGGCATTCGCAACCTCAGCCACGCTGCCGCAAAATCTAGTCGTGACGAAATATGGCAATTTCGATCTCGCCCCCGCAGCCACTGCAGCAATCATTCCCCCAAATCTAGGCACGGGCCCAGGACAGTTTTCAGTAAATTTGCGCCTAAGCAAAACTTTTGGCTTCGGCAAAAAAGCCGATAGCTCCAACAATGGAAACGGCAGAGGCAATCGCACCGGCACCTTCGGCGGCCCAGTAGGCGGCGGCACGACAGGAGGCGGCGGAGCCGCGGGCGGAGGCGGCGGCCGAGGCGGAGCAGGCGGTGGTGGCGGCGGAGGCGGCGGAAATTTCGGCTTCGGCGGCAACGACAGCGGCCACCGTTACAGCCTAACTCTAGGCGTCTCTGGCCGAAATATTTTCAATCGAGTAAACCTAGGACCGCCGGTAGGCAACCTAAGCTCCCCACTATTCGGCCAATCAATCTCATTGGCAGGCGGCATCTTCAATTCTCAAGCCGCCAATCGCCGAGTAGATCTAGTAGCCACCTTCAGCTTCTAAGTAGCGCCGGCGTCCCTGCCGGCATCTTACGACCGCAAAAGCCGGCAACAACGAAACTCCCGGCCGGCCCAGAAAAATCTGGCAGCAAGCGCATTTGAAGTTGTAGGGGAGGGTGCTTCAACCCTCCCGCCGTTCGGCCCCGCGCGTTCCCGTTAAATCCATACGTCCGGCGATACGGCCATTCAGGACTTTGCAAGACGAATAAAAACAGCCAAACCAGTTTCACCGAAATCCCCAACTTCACCAGTGCCTCAAGCTTTTTGCCGGGACAGACCCCGCGAGGTTTATACTCTCGCGATCTGAAACGGCCAAACCGGAAATGTCCGCGAAGCCCTGCGTGACCCCGCCGGAGGAAAATCATGAAGCGCTCCACTTTGTTCCAAGCACTCGCCGCAACGGCTTTTTCCGCGCTGCTCATCTGCCCAGCGCTCGCGCATCAGGGCACTAAGATGGCACCCGACGCAAAGACGATGACCATCGAGGGCGCCGTTCGAGACCTCGCGTGCCCCATCCAAAATCCAGCCGGCACCGCCACCAGCTTCAGTTTGCAGTGCACCCTCGATTGCGTTAAGCACGGCTCACCAATCATCATCCTCACCAAAGCCGGCGAGATCTATTTCCCCATCTCAGGCGACATGCCCGATTCCAGCCAGCGTGAAAAGATGATGCCGTTTGTAGGAAAGTACGTGCAGGCAAGTGGCCCAGTCTTCACGCGAAACGGAACGCACGCGATCGCCATCACGCAAATCAAGGAACTTACGAGCGTTCACGTCGACACGGATGCTCGCTGAGCCTCCACGTACTGACTTCCGGGTAGAACGTGATTCGCTCAGAATCGCCGGGCATAAGCGAATTTGAATGCCGGAATCGTCGAGCAGTTATTGCAAACGTTTCGCCGTCCAGCTCCGGACGGCACCGTGTGCAAAAACAAAAAAGATCGGCGGAACGCTCGGAGTCGGGCGGCCTGGTCTAGGAGCGTTCAACTTTGGGCGCCGACTGAGCTCCCAACGGTTCGCGGAAAGGATCCATCGGAATCGGTGCGTACGCGACCTCGATGATCTCGAGATGCTCCGTCTTCCCAGGCGCGTGCAGATTCACGCGGTCGCCACGGCTCGCCTTCATCAGCGCACTGGCGAGAGGCGAGCGCCAGCTGATGTAGCCGCGGTCGAGGTCCAGCTCGTCGATGCCTACGATCGAGACCACGTGTTCGACGCCGGCAGCGTCCTTGTAGGTGACGGTTGCACCGAAGAAGACGCGCGTGGCGGCTGACCCCGGCCGCGGAGCGGCGGGATCGACGACCTCGGCCGCGTCAATGCGTTTCGTGAGAAAGCGAATCCGCGAATCGATCTGGCCTAACCGCCGCTTGCCGTAGTGGTAGTCGGCGTTTTCACTGCGGTCCCCATTACTGGCAGCCCACGCTACGACTTCCACCACCGCGGGCCGCTCGCGACTCAGTAGGAACTGATGCTCGTCTTTGAGGCGCTGCAAACCGGCGGGGGTGATGTAGTTTTTGAGCGGCGGCCCCGGTGGCTCTGGCCGAGGTCCTCGGAGCGGCCGCTTTTCTCGCATTTGCCAATCTGCCATAAGAATTCGTCTACTTGCGGACGCCCAAACCAGAATTCAAAATGTGGTCGATCTGCCGAAGATGGTTCAAGTCGTGTGCCGCTTCCAAGCGCACGAACTCCTCGACCGTTTGCCGTCCGCGTAATTCGTGGACCCCGTAGCACTCCATCCACCGTGCGCGCGGGACGGACTCCAACAGTCGCAGGTTGCTCTCGCGCAGCGCTCGAAAAACCCCCAACGAAAGGCTCGCCTCTTGCTGCGCATAGCCCAAGCGCTCCGCCCATACCGCCTGATCCCACCACGGTAAGGCCACGCCCGGATTCGCCAGCATATTTCGCAATCGCCAGCCCATGGCCAGCTCTGCGTCCGCCAAGTGCGCTACGATCTCGGCGATTGACCACTTTTCAGGTGCAGGGCGCCGGATCAACTGCTCGGGCGCGACATCGCGCAGTCGACGCTCGAGCTGGGATGGGGTGGCTTGTTGTACGCCGATGGGATCCTCATCGCCAAGATAGCTCAGGACGCGGTCTCGGTATTCTGCGAATGTCTCTGCCATTGATCCTCTCGGTAGACTGTGTATGCCGCCGAAGGAATAGTCGGCCCGAACCCGATAACACGGTACGCGAGCGGCGGCTGCAGTGCAACGCGGCGACTGGCCGCACTCGACTGCTGCCAACATCGTCACTGGTCGTTGAACGAACGAAGGAAAACTGAAGGCCGCAGGCTTGGCTGCCCGCTGCAATGTCACTCCCAGACGATCAGCAAACCGGAAATTATCCCGCAAAGATACAAATCAAGCTGTCGAGTCGCGCTCACGGCGGAAGGCTCTCAATCATTCGACATACTTGCACGCCGAGCCGATGCTCTCGTCTTCGTTGCTCACTTGCCCTTCAGCAGAGTCCCGCGGAAGCGTATCCACGCAGCGTCTCTGCTTACAATTGGCTGGGAATCGCCTACGCGCAGCAAGGCCGAACGGAAGAGGACCTGCAAAACTTCAATTGGGCCATCGCTCATTCCCCGGTCCCCTCTGCTCAACACTACTCCAACGCCAGCCAGGCACTCATGATCCTGGGCCGATTCGACGAGGCAAAAAAAATGATCGACGAATGGCGCGGCATTGTTGGGCAAGGTTGCGGACGTTCACGATTTGGGTTACTGATGATGACGGCAAGCACGTCTGGTGCGCGGCGGCGTCGCGAAGTTAAGGAGGGATAGAGATGAAGGCGTGGAAAAAAGCTGCGATTGCGGTCGTTCTCGTGTTGATCTTCGGGTTGTGGTACTGGTTCCGGCCCGACCGGCTTTTCACCAACGTAAGAGTGGACGAAGCGATGCCTGCGCCACAAGGCGCGGCGGCTGCCCTGCCGATCGAGTCGGGAACGTTCTACACGATTCTGCATCCGACTTCGGGCACGGCGACGATCTATGAGATGGCGGACGGGACGCGCATGTTGCGGTTCACGAATTTCGATACGTCGAACGGGCCGGAGGTACACGTCTACATGGTCGCCGCGGACGATGCCAAGGATGTGGCAACGGTGGAGCGCGCAGGATTCGTCGACTTGGGCGCAATCAAAGGAAACGTCGGCGACCAAAACTACATACTTCCGGGTGATTTGGACATGGCGAAATATCGCGCCGTATCCATTTGGTGCAAACGATTCAGCGTAAATTTTGGCGCTGCCGCACTGAAGCCTGCCCCGGCGTCGGGGCTAGAATAGAAACCCGGGCCGGCAATACTCCGGCAGCTTCAAGTCCTGGCTAACTCGACTTGCCGGGAGTCAGCCGGTCGCAGGCCGCGAATATTCGCATCACTCGTGGAGCAGGCTTTGCCATTCCGCCGGCACTCGCCCCGCCGGCCCCGGCGCAGGCTGATCCAGCGGATGCCATCGCGGGCTAAGCAGCTTAGGCCCCGCAAAAAATTCCCCCGTTCCGTAATCGTAGAACCAATTCTCCCCGTGCTCGAAGCTATGGATCACCGGATGGCCGCTGCTCGCGTGATGCTTCGAAGCATGCTGGTTCGGCGAACTATCGCAGCAGCCGATATGCCCGCACTCGGCGCACCGGCGAAGGTGCAGCCACCATCCGCCAGTAGCCAGGCACTCGACGCAACCCGTACCGCTCGGCGTCGCCTTCAAATTTATTCCCTTATGTGTACTCTCCATCATTTCTCCCATCGAAGAATAATCCATCAAGGCGCGTAGGTAGTGAAAACCAGGTCGTGCGCCTTATTTTGCGCGTGGCAGGGAAAGCAGGGCTTCATAAACGCCGCATCCACAGGCTTCCCATCCGCATTGAAATGCCCGAATCCCCAACCTCCCGTCGCCGCGTACTTCTTAGAATCCTTAACCATAAATTGCACGTTCGTGGGCGCACCAGGAACGAAAGATTGCGGCTGCCCAAAAATCTTGTCGTTCTCCGCCGACGGAGAATTAACGTAATGCAAAGCGGCAAGGATCGTGCCATCAGGAAAGGGAATTGTCCCCGCGCGGTAAGCCTTCATCGCGACATCATTCCCCAGCACAGCCCCCAAGCTGTTCAGCTTCCCCGCCTCGTGCGCCGAGGAGACCCACTGCCAGTCACGATATCCCGCAGGCTTTTCCGTCACCCATGGCGCGCCACCCTCATCAGCCCTTCCAGATACAGGACCCATCGAAGCCGCCACCACAATCATCGACGCGACCGATACCAGCAGAAACGCAATCGCTTTCATAGTCGATCCTTTCAGATGTGATTTTCATACGTCATGCGTGGCCTGTGATTTAAGCGCATATCTTTCTGACGTGCAACATGGCGAAAAGGTGTCAGCGAAGAGCATACTCTCGAAGCCTTGCAGAAAATCGAAACGTAACGAGAACCCGCAGACTGTGCGAGTGTAGCCGCTTGCTGCCACAATACCTGCCGAAAAGAACCGACCTTTCTGGCTGCGCACAATCCCAACTGGACTAGATCGCACTCCGTCTGAACCAACGCCCGCGAAAAACCTCAGGCTTCCAGACTCCAGCCAGTAAACTGCGCGAACGTGTTGCGCTGAGTCTTTGAACCCCCAGCGCAAACCGGACAACTGGAACCGCGCCAAAAAACGATGTGTACGGTAATGCGACGTACCGACAGTCTGCGTTAACTCCCCCCTCGACCTAAAGTCGCATTCAGACCCGCCGATAACCTTACATGCGGCGTCGCGCCGCAACCGCCGCACCGCTCACCGGCCGAATCGAGCATCGTCGAGCGTGCTTCGAGCCGAGTCTTGAATGCGCAGACCCATGGCACTGATCGCTCTCGGCGTTTTTGCGCTGGGACGCGTGTGCTCCGCCCAGGATTCAAAGCCGCCAGACCTCGCGGATATGAGCCTCGAGCAGCTCACCCAGATCAACGTCTACTCGGCTTCCAAGCACGAGCAAAGTGTCAGCGATGCACCTTCCTCGGTCACCGTCATCACCGCCGACGAAATTCAACGCTACGGCTACCGCACCCTGGCCGACATTCTCGAGACCGTTCGCGGCTTCTACATCACCTCCGATCGCTATCAGAGCTACATCGGCGTCCGCGGCTTCGGCCGCTTGGGCGATTGGAACAGCCGCATTCTCCTGCTGGTGGATGGCCACCGCATCAACGACAGTGTGCTGGGACAAGCCTTCATCGGATTGGAATTCCCCGTCGACATCGATTTAATTCAACGCATCGAGATCATTCGCGGACCAAGTTCATCGCTCTATGGCGCCGAAGCATTTTTCGCGGTCATCGATGTGTTCACGCGAAAGGACCATCAGCCCAAGCGCGAAGAGATCTCGTTCGCCGCAGGCAGCTTCGGTTCCTACGGCGGCCGGGCCACCTGGGAAGACGCGTACAAAGGCACGGCCTTCACGCTTTCCGGTTCATTTTATTCCAGCACCGGCCCATCGCTGTTTTTCCCGGAATTCAATAGTCCGGCCACCAACAATGGCGTCACCAGCAATACAAATTATGAGAGCTATCAGCGTGTCCTCGCCACCGTCACCCACGGTGGATTCACATTGCAGGGCGTATACAATTCCCAAAACAAAGGCGTGCCCACGGCCTATTTCGACTCGCTTTTTAACGATCCGCGAACTCGCAATCTCCAGGGCATCGACTACTTGGATTTACGGTACCAACACTCGTTCGGAAAAAAGTGGCAATTGGACGCCCGCACTTCCGTGAGCAGAAACACGCTCTATGGGCCGGTGGTCTACGACCCTGCCCCGGCTCCGCCGGACACCTACTCGTACAACGGCCAGTGGTGGGACACTGAAATCAAAGTGAGCAGGTCTCTGCCGCACGACACCACGCTAACTTTCGGAACGGAGATCACCGACAACTTTAGGCTGTCGGAATTCAATCTCGATCCGAACGTCAGCCCGGTTGCCACGAGGGTTACCGCGAAATCGGTCAACTACGCGGGATACGCCCAGCTCGATTCTCAAATCAACAAACAGTTTTCCGTCAGCGCCGGCGTTCGTTACGACTACTACGACGGAGGGTTTGGCGGCAGCGCCAATCCCCGCATCGGCCTGATTTATCACCCGGCGGCTTCGACCACTGCCAAAATTCTCTACGGCAGCGCCTTCCGGGCTCCCGTGCCGTATGAGAGCGACCCGGACTACGGCCCCTTCTACGTCGGCAATCCGAAGCTACAACCGGAGAAAATCCGCAGCGTGGAGGGAATTCTGGAGCAAGGCCTTGGCAGCCACCTTCGCGCCTCGGGCTCGCTGTTCTACAATCGCATCACCAGCCTCATAACTCTGGACACAGACCCATCTACCGGTCTCTCCGTATACGAAAATTCTCAGGCAGCAACAGCCAAGGGCGTCGAACTCGAGCTGAGCGGAGGCTTATCCAACGGCTTGACCGGCCGCGCCAGCTACAGCTATACGCAGACAGCCAACTCGATGACCGGCCGGACTCCGCCGAATTCTCCATCGAATCTAGTCAAGCTGAATGTGGCCATGCCGCTCTTTCATCAGAAGATTTCGACCGCCCTCGACGGGCAGTACACCGGCACGGTCACCACGTTGGCGGGAAATACCTTGGGCGGATTCTCCGTCTTGAACGCCACGGTAATCGCCCACACTTTTGGCAAACACGCAGATTTTTCCGCGAGCGTCTACAATCTGCTCGACAAAAAATACTTTTTCCCGGGCCGTCCCGAAGATCCTGAGGACGCGCTCCTGCAAGACGGAACGACCTTCCGAGTCAAACTCACTTACCGCTTCAATCCCGACAGCGGTGCAGCGCACTAGCCTTAATCTGCGTTCGAAGGATAAGGCGGCGCACCAGCCACTCCAGCAGTGGGTGGAAGATGCCGGCGCCGTCCCAGCAGCCGCAACCGGAATCGATCCAGGTAAAGGTAAAGCACCGGCGTAGTAAACAGCGTCAACATCTGGCTCACAATCAACCCACCCACGATCGCAATTCCCAAAGGCCGCCGCAATTCCGATCCCACTCCGCCGCCAATCGCAATTGGTATCCCGCCAAAAAGCGCCGCCGCGGTAGTCATCATGATCGGCCGAAAACGCAGCAGACAAGCCTGATAAATCGAATCCTCCGGCGACATCCCATGAACCCGCTCCGCCTCCAAAGCAAAATCAATCATCATGATCGCGTTCTTCTTCACGATCCCAATCAACAAAATGATCCCGATCAAAGCAATGATCGAAAGTTCCACCCGGCAAATCAAAAGCGCCAGCAGCGCTCCCACTCCCGCCGAAGGCAAAGTAGAAAGAATCGTAATCGGGTGGACGTAACTCTCGTACAGCACGCCCAACACGATATAAACCGCCACCAGCGCCGCCAAAATCAAAATCGGCTCGTTCTTCAACGAATCCTGAAATGCCTGCGCCGTCCCCTGAAAGCTCGGATGGATCGACGAAGGCATCCCAATCGTCCGCTCCACTTCCGTAATCGACTTCACCGCATCGCCCAGCGCCATCCCCGGCGTCAAGTTAAATGAAAAAGTCACAGCAGGGAATTGCCCCTGGTGCGAAACCGCCAGCGAAGTCTGCGTCTGTTCGTAATGTGTAAACGCGCTCAGCGGCACCTCCGTCCCATTCGTCGAAGGCACGTAAATATTCTTCAGCGAGTCCGGGCTCTGCCCGAATTTCGGGTCCACTTCCATCACCACGTGATACTGATTGATGCCCTCGTACATCGTCGACACTTGGCGCTGCCCAAACGCATCATAAAGCACGTTATCAATCAAAGCCGGCGTCAATCCCAACCGGCTGGCCGTAGGCCGGTCGATCACCAACGAAGCCTGCAACCCATGATTCTGCTGATCGCTCGAAATATCCTTCAATTCTTTCAACGTATGCAGCTTCTGTTCCAACTTCGGCGCAAACTCCAGCAGATCCGGCAAATTATCGCCCTGCAAAGTATATTGATACTGCGCATTCGACTGCCGCCCGCCGATCTGCACATCCTGCACCGCCTGCAGATACAGCGTCGCGCCAGGGATCTTCGCCATCTTCCCGCGCAACCGCGCAATCACCAGGTCCGCCGAAAGCTTCCGCTCCCCGATCGGCCTCAGCGACGCGAACACGCGCCCGGTATTCTGCGCTCCCTGCCCGCCGGTAAATCCCACCACGCTTTCCACCGCCGGATCGTCCTTCATGATCTGAATAAACTGCGACAGCTTCTTCTGCATCGACTGAAACGAAATATCCTGCGACGCCAGTATTCCGCCGTTCACTCGCCCGGTATCCTGCTGCGGAAAAAATCCCTTGGGAATCACGATATAGAGATAAATCGCCAGCCCAATGGTGATAAACGTAGCCAGCAGCATCACCGGCTGGTGCCGCAACACCCACCGCAACCCAGCGTCATACTCCTCGTGCATCCATTCAAATCCACGTTCGCTCAACCGGTAAATCCAATTGTGTTTTTCTTTCTTCTCCGGCTTCAGAAACAGCGCGCACATCATCGGCGTGGTCGTCAGCGACACCACCATCGAAATTCCCACCGCCACGCTCAAAGTCACCGCAAACTCGCGGAACAACCGCCCCACGATTCCGCCCATCAGCAAAATCGGAATAAACACCGCAATCAGCGAAGTGCTCATCGACAACACGGTGAACCCGATCTCTTTCGCCCCGAGGTACGCCGCCTGCACCGGCTTCATGCCCTTCTCGATGTGCCTCGTGATGTTCTCGATCACCACGATCGCGTCATCCACCACGAACCCGGTAGAAATCGTCAGCGCCATCAGCGATAAGTTATCGAGCGAATACCCCAGCAAATACATCGCGCCAAACGTCCCAATCAACGACAGCGGCACCGACACGCTCGGAATCAACGTCGCCCATACGTTCCGCAGAAATGCAAACACCACAAAAATCACCAAAAGCACCGAAATAATCAGCGTAATCTGCACGTCCCGCACGGAAGTGCGAATCGTAGTCGTGCGATCCACCACCACATCGATCTTGATCGGCGGCGGTATCGACGCCTGCAACTGCGGCAGCAACGCCCGCACGCGATCCACCGTCCCGATAATGTTCGCCCCCGGCTGCCGGAAAATAATAATCAGCACGCTGGGCTTGCCGTTCGCCACTCCCGCCGTATGCACGTCCTCCACGTCATCGACCACCGTGGAAACATCCGAAAGCCGCACCGGCGCCCCATTTTTGTACGCCACGATCTGTTGCCCGTACTGCGCCGCATGAAACAGTTGGTCGTTGTCGTTCATCAACTGCGCAGTCTGCTTGTCGCCCAACTCTCCCTTCGGCGCGTTCGCATTCGCGCTGCTCAACGCCGTGCGCACCTGTTCGATTCCCACTCCCAAATTACTCAACTGCAGCGGATTCAGTTCCGCGCGCACCGCCGGAAGGGAACTCCCGCCCACAAAAACCTGCCCCACTCCGTCGATCTGCGAAAGCTTCTGCGCCAGGATCGAACTGCCCACGTCGTACATCTGCGGCTTCGTAGCCGTTTCGGAAGTCAGCGCCAAAATCAAAACCGGCGCGTCCGCGGGATTTACTTTTCGCCACGTAGGATTGCTGGGAAGGTTGGTCGGCAATTGCCCGCGCGCCGCATTGATCGCCGCTTGCACGTCGCGCGCCGCCGCATCGATATTCCGGTTCAGATCGAATTGCAGCACGATGCTCGTCGAGCCCAGCTGGCTCGTCGAAGTCATCTGCGTCACGTTGGCAATGCGCCCGAATTGCCGCTCAAGCGGCGTAGCCACGGCAGACGCCATCGTCTCCGGACTCGCCCCCGGCAACGCGGCATTTATATTGATGGTAGGAAATTCCACCTGCGGCAGCGGCGCCACCGGCAGCAAGTTGTACGACAGCGCCCCGGCCATTAGCAGCGCCAGCGTCAACAACGACGTCGCGACCGGCCGCCGGATGAATGGCGCCGAAATGTTCATCCGTGGCTCTCCTGCGCGCTCTCCGGGGCCGGCATTTCAATCGGATTGCCGATCCGCAGTTGCGAAAACCGCTTGGCCATCTTGTCAAACGCGATATAAACCACCGGCGTCGTGTAAAGCGTCAGCAACTGGCTCACCAGCAATCCGCCCACAATCGAAATTCCCAGCGGATGCCGCAATTCCGAGCCCGTCCCGCGCCCCATCGCCAGCGGCAATCCGCCAAAGAGCGCCGCAAACGTAGTCATCATGATCGGCCGGAATCGCAGCAAACAAGCCTGATAAATGGCCTCTTCCGGCGGCTTGTTATCCTTGCGCTCCGCCTCCAACGCAAAGTCGATCATCATAATCGCGTTCTTCTTCACAATGCCGATCAGCAAAATAATTCCGATCAATCCAATCACGTCCAAATCCAAATGGAAAAGTTGCAGCGCCAGCAGCGCGCCCACTCCGGCCGAAGGCAGCGTAGAAAGAATCGTCACCGGGTGGATGTAACTTTCATACAGCACGCCCAGCACGATATACACCGTCACCAGCGCCGCCAAAATCAACCAAACTTCGTTCGCCAGCGAATTTCGAAATGCCGCCGCCGCGCCTTGAAAACTCGCCTGAATACTCGCCGGCAATCCAATTTCCTTCCCGGCATTTTCAATCTGTGTCACCGCGGTTCCCAGCGAAGCCCCCGGCGTCAAATTAAATGAAATCGTCACCGCCGGAAATTGCCCCTGGTGATTCAGCGCCAGCGAAGCCGTCTGCGGCTCGTAATGCGTAAACGCGCTCAACGGCACCTGCGTCCCGGTCAGCGATTTCACATACAAAGTTTTCAAATCATCCGGATTCTCCCGGAAATCCGGTGCCACTTCCAACACCACGTGATACTGATTCAACTGCGTGAAAATCGTCGACACCTGCCGCTGCCCAAACGCGTCGTAAAGCGTATCGTCAATCGCCTGCGGCGTAAGCCCCAGCCGCGAAGCCGTATCGCGGTCCACCACCAGATCCGCTTCCAATCCGCGATTCTGCTGGTCCGTAGCCACATCCCTCAAATCCGGAATCGTTTTCAGCTTGTCCACAAACTTCGGCACCCACGTCGCCAAATCCTTCGGGTCGGCCGATTCCAAACTGTACTGATACTGCGTCCGGCTAACGCGGTCCTCCACCGTCAAATCCTGCACCGGCTGCATGTAAAGCGTGATGCCCTCCACGCTCTGCAATTGTTTCTGCAACCGGATAATCACGTCCGTAACCGTATCGCTGCGTTCCTCGCGCGATTTCAAATTAATCTGAATGCGCCCGCTGTTCGTCGTCATATTCGTTCCATCCACACCGATGAACGACGAAAGGCTCACCACATCCTTATCTTTCAATATCACCTGCGCCAACGCTCTCTGCCGGTCCGTCATCCCCTGGAATGAAATCGTTTGCGGCGCCTCCGAAATTCCCAAAATCACCCCGGTATCCTGCACCGGAAAAAATCCCTTGGGCACGTAGATGTACATCAAAATCGTCAGTGCCAAGGTCAGCACCGTCACCACTAAAGTCGCCGGCTGGTGCTGCAACACCCAACGCAAAGTCGTAGCATAGCGATCGATCACCCAGTTAAACCAACGCTCGCTGGCCTTGTAGAACCGGCTTTGTTTCGTCTCGTCCTTATGCCGCAGCAGCTTCGCGCACATCATCGGCGTCAACGAAAGCGAAATCGCCGCCGACATCAAAATCGTCACGCTCAAAGTCACCGCAAATTCACGGAACAACCGCCCCACGATATCGCCCATAAACAAAAGCGGAATCAACACGGCAATCAAAGAAACCGTCAAAGAAACGATCGTGAATCCGATCTGCCCCGCGCCCTTCAACGCCGCCTGCAGCGGCGATTCCCCGGCCTCCAAATACCGGTCGATGTTCTCGATCATCACGATCGCGTCATCCACCACGAACCCGGTAGAAATCGTCAGCGCCATCAACGACAAGTTGTCCAGCGAATACCCCAGCAAATACATCACTCCAAAAGTACCCACCAGCGAAAGCGGCACGGCCACGCTGGGAATAATCGTCGCCCGCAAATTCCGCAGGAAAACGAAAATCACCGCCACCACCAACACCACCGTCAGCATCAATTCAAACTGCACGTCTGCCACAGAAGCCCGAATCGTTACGGTGCGGTCCGTCAGCGTATCGATCTTCACCCCCGGCGGCAGCGATCCCTTCAAAGCCGGCAGCAGCGCCTCAATGCGATTCACCACGTTGATGATGTTCGCGCCCGGCTGCCTCTGAATATTAATGATCACCGCGGGGCTGTCGTTCATCCACGCAGCCTGCTGCACGTTCTCCACCCCGTCGATCACCGCCGCCACGTCCTGCACCCGCACCGGCGCACCGTTCTTGTACCCAATAATGATTGGCTTGTACTGATCGCTCGTAAATATCTGATCGTTGGCCCCGATCGTGAATGCCTGCCGCGGCCCGTCAATATCCCCCTTCGCCTGATCCACATTCGCCGCCGCCAAAGCCGATCGCAAATCCTCCAAACTCAATCCATAAGAAGCCAGCGAAGAAGGATTCGCCTGCACCCGCACAGCAGGCTTCTGCCCGCCGCTGATCGACACCAATCCCACGCCCGGCAACTGCGAAATTTTCTGCGCCAGCGTGGTATCCGCCAGATCCTCCACTTTCGAAAGCGGCAAAGTGTCCGAAGTCAGCGCCAAAGTAAGCACCGGCGCATCGGCAGGATTCACCTTCGAATAAATCGGAGGATTCGGCAGCGCCGGAGGCAAATAAGTCCCGGCAGCATTGATCGCCGCCTGCACTTCCTGCTCCACCACGTCGATGTTCTGGCTCAAATCAAATTGCAGCGTGATCAACGACCCGCCAAACGAGCTGGTCGAAGTCATCTGGCTCAATCCGGGCACCTGCCCGAATTGCCGCTCCAGCGGCGAAGTCACCGAAGACTCCATCACGCTAGGGCTAGCCCCGGGATAAAAAGTCAAAACTTCAATGGTGGGATAGTCAACTTGCGGAAGGGCCGAAACCGGAAGTTGCCGGTAAGCAACAATTCCGATCAGCATCAACCCCGTCATCAAAAGCGTAGTAGCAACGGGCCGAAGAATAAATATTCGCGACGGATTCATGGCCTAGTGGCTCGGTTTCGATTGCCGTGAAGAGGGCTGTGAATTGGGCGAAGAATTCGCTGCCGGCGGAGCCGTCTGCGCCCGCGATCCCGAAGGAGGCGTCGGCGTAGGGCTGCCCGATCCACCCGGTCGCGCATCCACCAAAGTTCCTTCCTGCAACTTATCCTGCCCGTCAGTAACCACCTGCTCGCCCGGCGAAACCCCGCTATCAATCGAGCAAATCGTCCCCTGCGTAATCCCCACTTTCACCGCACGCACCTGCGCCTTCTTATCCGCGCCCACCACGTACACAAAACTCCCCTGCGATCCCGTCTGTATCGCCGCCGCCGGAATCAAAATCGCGTCTTTCTTCGTATCCAACTGCATCCGCGCATTCACAAACTGATTCGGCCAAAGCGTCCGCTGCTCATTATTGAAAACCGCCTTCAACTTAAACGTCCCGGTAGTCTGATCGATCTGATTGTCAATCGTCTCCAGTTTCCCATCGGCCAGCTTGGTCGTGTCGTCGCGCGTGTAAGCCTGCACCGGAAACCCGCCCTTGATCCTCTTCAACACCGCCTGCAAATTATCTTCCGGCAAAGTAAAATCCACGGCGATCGGCTGCAGTTGCGTAATCACGATCAATCCACCAGCGTCGGTAGCGTGAACGATGTTCCCCGGATCCACCAACCGTAATCCAATCCGCCCATCAATCGGCGAAGTAATATGCGCGTACACCACATTCAATTTCGCCGCATCAATCGCCGCCTGATCCGCCTGCGTAGTCCCCGAAAGCTGATTCACCAGCGCCTTCTGCGTATCGTACTGCTGCTGCGGGATCACTCCGTCTTTCACCAACCCCGCATCACGCTCCAAATTCAATTTCGCGTCGCCCAGTTGCGCCGTATCCCGTGCCAGCGCCGCCTGCGCCTGCTCCAGCGCCACGTCATAAGGCCGCGGATCAATAATCGCCAGCAAATCCCCCTTCTTAACGTCCTGCCCCTCATTCACCGGCACAGAAATCAATTGCCCATCCACCCGGCTCTTCACCGTGACGGTGTTGAACGCCAGCACCGATCCCAGTCCCTCGAGGTAAATCGGCAAATCCTTCTTCTCCGCCGTAGCCACCACCACCGGCACCGATCTCTTCGAAGCATCCGCCGCCTGCGCCGCCGACTGCGCCTCCGCCTTCTGCCTGCTGGCCCGCCACATGAATAATCCCGCCACGATTCCGATTAAAATCAGCGCATAAATCACCAGGCGCGCAGGCGACCGCTGCGGTGTCTCCACCGCACGCTCCATCTGCGTAGGCGAGTTCCACTGCGTCTCGTGCAGATGCTCCCCGCCGTTGTGATTTCCGTCGCCCGAAGCCGCAGGCTTCGACGACACCTCATTCTGTACTTGTCTATCTTTCAAGTTCTCGGGCATCGACCCCTCGTTCCAAAGGATTCCCCAGCGGACGTACCACTATGCAAGCTCCATAAGCTTCGATGTACAGCCCCAGGTTTCGGATTATTAGACGAACCCGCCGCAATCCCCGTTTCGCAAGACTTTAAAGTAGCGCCGGCGTCCCTGCCGGCATCTTACGACCACCGACGCGCCACAACCCCTCTCACGATCGGTCCGCCCACCCAAATCAAATCGCGCCTTCGTAGCGCTGGCGTCCCGCCGGCTCTTACGATCGAACAACTACGCAACTCCCCAAATCCCCGCCGGACCCACACTCGCGTTCTCGCCGTTCTCTGAAATCTCAAATCTGAAATTTGAAATTTCTTCCCACCCGTCCTGTCGTACCTAACCCTCATTGGCAAGTTCGACCAGTCCCCCCATCAACCCCAAAGCATCCAATCGAACGAAGGTGCATAATTTATTTCAGGCATGCGAAATCTCTCTCGCCGCGAACTCCTAGCCGCACTAGCCCGCGCCGGCCTAATCACCAGCGCCAGCGCGTTAGCCGCTCCATCCCTATT
This sequence comes from Acidobacteriota bacterium, assembly GCA_013286465.1. Taxonomy (GTDB): domain Bacteria; phylum Acidobacteriota; class Terriglobia; order Acidiferrales; family UBA7541; genus Palsa-147. Next base: position 42,117 of record JABDFR010000017.1, read on the forward strand.
CGCCAACGCACTCGCGATCCCAGCCACGCAAGAACAAGAATCCATAGCCCTATCAAGGCCGCGCTTCAGAGTCAGCACCGACGACGACGGCCTACTAGACGAAATCTCCCGCTGCTCCGTCCGCTTCTTCTGGGAACAAGCCAGCCCAGTAACCGGCCTGGTAAAAGATCGCGCCCGCGCCGACGGCTCCGACACCCGCGATCTAGCCAGCGTGGCCGCGACGGGGTTCGGCTTATCAGCCCTAGCCATAGCCGACCAGCGCAATTACATAGACGGCGACAAAATCGTAGAGCGAGTCCGCACCACTCTCCGCTTTCTCGCCAACAAACTCCCCACCGTCCACGGTTTCTACTATCACTTCGTCAACATGAACAACGGCCAGCGCGCCCTGAAAAGCGAAGTTTCCTCGATCGATTCCGCTTTGCTCTATTGCGGCATCCTCACCTGCCGCGGCCACTTCGACGATCCCGAAATCCAAACTCTTTCCCGCCACATCTTCGATCGCGTCGACTGGCACTGGATGCTCAACGGTGATTTCACCCTGGACCACGGCTGGCGCCCCGAAGGCGGCTTCCTAAAATCCCGCTGGGATTCCTACAGCGAACTAATGATGATGTATCTCCTGGGCCTGGGCTCGAACTCGCACTCGATCCCCACCGAAAGCTGGGACGCTTGGTACCGCCCCAAATTCGAATACGAGCAACTCCACTACATCGGCGCCTTCGCCCCAATCTTCGTCCATCAATATTCCCACGCCTGGTTCGACTTCCACGGCAAAGAGGACAGCTACACGGATTATTTCGCAAACTCCGTAATCGCCACAGAAGCCCATCGCCTTTTCTGTCTAAGCCTAAAAGATCAATTCCCCCATTTCAGCGAAAGCCTCTGGGGCATCTCCGCCAGCGATTCCGCCAAAGGCTACCGAGTCTGGGGCGGCCCCCCGCAAATGGGCCAAATCGACGGCACCATAGTCCCCTGCGCCACAGCAGGCTCTCTCCCATTCCTCCCCGAACACACCATGCGAGTCCTCTGGACCATGCGCCAGCACTACGACGAAAAAGGCTGGCGCCGCTACGGCTTCGTAGACTCCTTCAATCCGGCAACGGATTGGTACGACGACGACGTTATAGCCATAAACGTAGGCATCTCGTTGCTAATGGCCGAAAATCTACGCAGCGGCTTCATCTGGAACACCTTCATGAAAAACGAAGAAGTCCAAAAAGGCATGGACCAAGCCGGTTTCGTCTCCTCCAACCCGATCCCAAATAACCAACCCCCGCCGCAACAAATCTCCAAGAAGAGCTAAGTAGCGCCGGCGTCCCTGCCGGCACCCGACGAGCAACCCAGCCCGCAAAAATTACGATCACGGACGGCGCAACAAAAAAATTAAATCCGCCGCAGGTCTCCTTCTCTGAAATCTCAAATCTGAAATTTGAAATCTCTTCGTTTTTCCCCATCACTTAATCTCAATCACCGCCAACCCCTGCGCCGGCAAAATCAATTCCAGCCTCGCCCCATTCAATTCCGCCACCCGCGGCGCACCCAACTCCGCCGCCTTCCTCAATTCCGCAAACTGCCCCGCGGTAGGATAAACCGGCGATCCCATAGCCCGGTAAGCCGGCAAAGGCGATCCATGCTCGGCATCGACTTCATAAACAGAAGCCTTCTTCCCCGCAGCCACCCCCTTGAATTCCAAAACAAAATCCCGCGCCCGCCCCACATCCTCCGGCAAAAATAAATTCCAAACCGCAATCACCAAAGTCCCATCCCCACGCCGTGTAACCAAAACTGAATCCGAATCGACGGCAATCCGCGAATCCCCCAGCAAATGCAAAATCTTAAAATCATTAAAAGCCGGCTTGGGCACGCCTCCTTCGGCAATCAATCCAAATCCCCCATAAAACGGCCGCTTCTGCACCCCCTGCTCCTCAAACACATCCGACAAATCCCAATAACTCATAATCGAAACCAATCCATCGCTCTGCCGGATCGTATTCGCCAACCACGGCCCCATAAACGCCGAATCCGTAATATCCGGCTCATTAAAATAAGAAGCGTTATACTCGCTAAAAAAAATCGGCAAATCCGGCCGCGCCGAAGCCTTCACCTGATCAAAAACCTTCCGCACCGCCCGCCCCACCATCTCCGTCCGCGGAATTTTCTCGCTCGTCCCAAACACATCCTCCGCCTTGTCATTCCCATAAACATGCGTAGAAGCAAAATCCACCGGCACATTTTTCTCAACGCAGTGCGCAATGAACTGATCCACCCAAGCCGCCTGCGCCGTAGAAGGCCCGCCCACCCGCAAACGCGAATTCACAGCCTTAATCGTCCGCGCCGTATGATCATAAAGCTCAAAGTAAGTAGCCTGTTTCGGCTGGCCGGCCCAAAAATCAATATTCGGCTCATTCCAAACTTCGAAATACCACTGCGAAACCTCCTCGATCCCATACCGCTCCACCAAATGCCGCGTAAACGCCTCAATCAACGCATCCCACTTGGCATAATCCTTGGGCGGCTCCACATTCGGCTTATAAAAAAATGCCTGCGAAGTAGCCGCATTCGAAGAAAGCGCCCGCGGCATGAAACTCAATTCCACAAAGGGTCTCGTCCCATTCGCCAGCAACCCGTCATAAACCTGATCCACATAAGAAAAATTGAAAACCGGTTTCCCGGCGGCATCTTCGCTATAAACCCCCATCTCGTCATGAAACACCGCGTGAAACCGCACATACTCAAATCCCGTAATCTTCTTGACCGCCCGCAAATCCTCGCGCCAACTCTCCCGCAGTGTGACAATGGCCCGCTCCGATCCAAACATCCGCTCCCAAAAATGCGGCAAAGCATGCGCCGCCCCGCCCACATCAATCGCAATCACCGAAGCCGGCGCAGCACTCTGCGGCGCGCTCCGCGGCGCCATCGCAAAAATCGCCACCAGTCCCGCCAGATAAATCATCGTTTTCATTCGCGTCATCAATGTGCCCCTCACCGCCCGAAGTATAACGCGCGAGTGATGCCGAATTCTCGCCCAACCGTCGCAGAAAGCCGTAAGCCCCGGAGCGCCGACTGCCAGCCGGCGTTTTTGCGCGGCTAATCCGCGGACAAACCCAAGCCCACAAAAATCTAATTCGCTAGAATGTCTGCGCCTCAACGGCACAGAAATGAAATCGCCAGCCGCCACTGAAGCACTCACCCAGGGCGAATATCTCGCCCACGTCGGCTTCGTCCTAACCGGCGTAGTCAACACTCTCTTGGGCCCGATCCTCCCAATCATCGCGCCCGCCTGGCACCTCGACGACGCACAAGCCGGCCGCCTTTTCGCGGTGCAATTTTGCGGCGCCATCCTGGGCACGCTGGCTTCGGGCCGCGTGATGAACGCCATCGGCATCCGCCGCTGTGCCATGCTCGGCCTGCTGCTCATGTCCGCCGGCGTGAGCGCCATCGGCATCAGCAATTCCCAGTTCGGCGCGCTGGCGGTAATTTGCTTCGGCCTGGGGCTGGGCTTCGCCGTCCCAGCGATCAATTTATGGGTCGCGTTAGCGAATCCACAACGCAGCGCGGCCGCACTGAATTTAGTCAACGCCTCCTGGTGCATCGGCGCAGCCTCGGGCGCGCCGGCCATAATTTTTCTAGCCGATAAATTCGGCTTGGTAAAAACTCTCGCCGCGATCGGAATTCCCCTCGCGCTAACCGCCCTGGCAGGTTTCGTAGCGGCGGGCTTAAGCCCGGCATTGCGCCCAGCCGCGCTCACGCCGCCACCGAAATTCGCGCACGCTGCGAAAACCGTCGCGCCACTCACGCAGTCCGCGCACCCTCTTGCCGTAGCCGCGATCCCGCAGTCGCCCCCGCTCGACCCTCTTGCCCAGCGTCCGTTCATCGTGCTCATGTGCGCATTCCTATTTTTCTACGTCGGCATCGAAACCGGCGTAGGCGGCTGGGCCGCCACGTATGCCACACGCTTGCACCTTCTAGCGCCGTCGAGAATCGGCCTCGCCCAATCGATTTTTTATGGAGCGCTTTTGCTCGGGCGCGTGCTGGCCCCGCTGGCGCTGCACCGCATGTCCGCTTTGCGCCTGCTGCTCTGCGGGCTGCTGGTTGGCGCGGCTGGGGCGGCACTTTTCACGTTCGCGCCGCTACCACCCGAAGTGCTCGCCGGCATTTGCATCGCCGGTATCGGTTTGGCTCCCATTTTTCCGGTGACCGTCTCGCTGTATTCCGACGAGCTTGGAGCTGCCGCGACGAACTCCGCGGCCGTCCTGTTCGCCATCGCCGACGTCGGCGGCGCCGTCTTCCCCTGGCTGATAGGCCGAGTCTCCACCTCCATGAACGATTTGCGCTACGGCATGGCCGTCCCCCTGGCCTGCATCGCGGCCATGCTGATCATCATGACTCGTCTGAGCAGGACGATGCGCCCCCAGTAGGGGAGGGTGCTTTAGCACTCCCGCCGTTTGGCGCGGTCGTTGGCGTTGCGAAATTGTCGATCGGTTCTGCGGTTGCGTCCTCCTTTCTTGCGGCTTTCGGCTTGGGTGCCGGGTGCCATTTCGTTTCTTTCTGCACAGCCAGGAGTGGCTGTGCTACTGGTTTTAATCGCTACATGGTGAGATTAAAATTGGCCTCTAAGCTCTTGAAAAGAAAGAGTTGGGGTTGGTTTTAATCGCTACAAAATCAGGGGTGGCGATTTTGTTGCTCCCTGGCGGCTTGGTTCACCATTGGGTTGGATTGTAGTTCGCGTGCGGAGCGCTCCGCGTCGCTCTTGTGTTGCTGGATGATGTCGTACATCGGCTGGCTGACTACGCAGGGGATCGACCCGCTCGGGATTGAGTGGTGCGTGTTCTTCTTCCATGGATTTTCCTTTTTGGTGCTGGCCTGGGGTCTGGTGAGGGCGAGACTGGGTCAGCTGCGTTTGGATTTTTCGATGCGGGCGCCCGGAGGTGGGTGGTGCGGATGGATGGTCACGTTGGGCGCTGGGTGCTCGGGGCACACACCTCTCGTGTTGGGTTTGAAGGGCGCTTTGGGCGCACTTCAGGGAAAGGGTAGCATGAATGCAATCAATTGTCAATTAG